>JAUNWH010000056.1 GCA_030540405.1 Spirochaetales bacterium | reverse complement strand
TAAATAGCTGTTTAGAGATTTAAAACAAAAAATTTTTACATGCGTTTGCCCTGTAAACTATACTATTTGACATTCTCTTTCTTATATATTACTATAATAAATCAATTATTCTAACTAAATGATAGGAGAAAATGAAATGTCAATGAATTTGATATTGTTCATTGTTCTCCCTGTAGCAGGAATACTTCTTGGATGGACAATTCGCTGGGTTTATGCCAGATTTCAACTTTCCGCCTCGGAGCAAAAAGCCGAGCGCGTTAAACAAGATGCAATAAAAGAAGCGGAAGCTCAGAAAAAAGAGATTCTTCTTCAGGCAAAAGAACAACTCATTCAGGACCGTAATCAGCAGGAAAGGGAGAACCGTGAACGCCGTACAGAACTACAGCGTTATGAAAGCCGTGTAAACAAAAAAGAAGAGCTTCTGGAGCAACGGAATCAGGAGTTTGAAAAGCGCGACAAGGAATTTGCTTTAAATGTAGCGGAGCTTCACAAGCGCGAGGCTGTTCTTTCTGAAGAAGAAGGAAAGCTTCGGGTGGAGCTTGAAAGAATTTCGGGGCTTACTGCGGAAGAAGCAAAGGCTCTTATAATCAAGAACCTTGAAAATGATGCCCGCCATGACGCTCAGTCTTTGCTGAACAAGATTGATCAGGAAGCTCAGCTTAATGCAGAAAAAAAAGCGCAGGAAATTCTTGTTTCCGCCATTCAGCGCATTGCAACAGAAACTACAAGCGAAATCACAGTTGCGACAGTTTCTCTTCCAAGTGACGAAATGAAGGGCCGCATTATTGGACGTGAAGGCCGCAACATCCGTTCTTTGGAAACTTTGACTGGCGTTGATATTATTATTGATGACACGCCGGAAGCTGTTGTTATCAGCTGCTTTGATCCTGTAAGAAAGGAAATTGCGCGTGTGGCTTTGGAGCGTCTTATTATCGACGGAAGAATTCATCCGGCTCGTATAGAAGAAATTGTTCAAAAAGTTACCCGCGAGATTCAGCAGAAAATTTATGAGGAAGGCGAAAAGGCTTTGTTTGAGCTTGGTCTGCACAGCATGAGCCAGGAAGCGATAAGGGCTATCGGCCGCCTTTACTTTAGAACAAGCTACGGACAGAATGTTCTTACGCACTCAAAGGAAGTTGCTGAGCTTGCAAGCATTCTTGCCGCAGAAGTCGGTGCAAACAGGGAGCTTGCAAAACGCGCGGCATTGCTTCATGACATTGGAAAAGGCGCGGAAAATGACAGCGACCAGAACCATGCAGAAGTTGGTGCGGAAATGGCACGCAAGATGGGCGAAGATCCTCGAGTAGTCAATGCAATTGAAGCGCACCACAATGACTGCGAGCCTCAGACGATAGAAGCTGTTATTGTTCAGGTTGCCGATGCGATAAGCGCAGCCCGCCCGGGAGCAAGACGAGAAACTGTAGACAACTATGTTAAGCGTCTTGAGAATCTTGAGGAAACTGCAAAGAAATTCCACGGAGTAGAGCAGGCCTATGCAATTCAGGCTGGACGCGAGCTTCGCATTCTTGTAAACAATGACAAAATTCCAGATGAGCAGGTAAAAGATCTTGCAAAGCAGATTGCAAAGCAGATTGAAACCGACTTGCGTTATCCTGGAAGAATCAAAATTACAATGATTCGCGAAACCCGCATTATTGAATACGCAAGATAGTTAATTATTGAGCCCTGGAAGATTCCGGGGCTTTTTTCTTTCTGACTTTTTGTGTTCTTGAATATTTCAAATAATTTATTTGACAAAATGCTTTTTAGGGTTCAGGATTTTATTATGACAGATGTTGAAAATCTTGAAAAAATAATCCGCGATATTTTTGGTGTAAGAAAAATCATCAAGAAAAAACGGAACACAAACAAATGCATTCAGCCTCTTAACATTTATCCGCTGAATATGTTTGCCTTCAATTTTATAAACCGTTTGACTCGTTTAAATGAAAAATTTAAGGACAATAAAGGTGCGTTAAATACAATCTGCGAGCGTGTAAAAAATCTTGGCGAGGCAAAGGATTCAGGCTGGGCAGGACCTTACAGCGAGCTAGTGGCATTGGATTTTTATTCGCAGTTTTCAGAGTTCCTTGGAATTTCCTATATAAATCTTCTTGAAATAAAGCAGCATAAGGAAAGCATTCCGGCAATAAATGGACAGAAAGAAAAAATCGACATTGACTTGTGCCTTTCGCTTAAAAATGAAAATCTTTTTACTGATGTAAAGTCGTTCAACTGTGTGCATCAGATTATTTTTGATCGGATTTTTGAAGCGGTGGAAAATTATGCCGCAAAGGAATTTAAGAAAAACATTTTAATCGGTGTGGACAACCTTTCAAGTCTTGACTATCTTGATGTGAAAAATTCCCTTGTTTCAAAACGGCACGAAGTTGAGAGGCTTTTGAAAAATGCAGTAAAGAAGAATCAGAATTTTGTTTCGTATTTTTCTGATTCAGGACTTGCGTTTAATTTTAGAATCAGCTGGCCGGGCGAGCTTTTGACTGTAAAAGATTATTCTCCGTTTGCAATGGCTCAGGCTTATAGATACAAATTCCTTGACTATGGAAACAAGCTTGTGGACAACGAATATTCGCTTATAACAATGGTAAAAAATCCCTGGTTCAATGAAGAAACTGTGGACTTTGGAAATTTCAATAATATGTTTTACCGCTCATTGAGCCGCCGCACTTTTATGGAGCTTGCCAAAAATGATTTTCCTGCAAAAGATTATTCTTCCGCCTATAAAACTGAAAAAATAAAAGTCTGCGATGTTTCAAAAAGCATTGCCGGAATTGTTTTTATTGATGACAACAGCGTGCGCTCAAAATATTACAAAAGCCTTTATTCCGCCTATATTTACCTGAATCCAAATTACAAAAACAAAACGCCGCTTTCAATCCGTAGCATAGAAAAATTTTTCCGCAACAAATACGAGGTTCAGATAAAAGACTTTGACGACTTCAAGTGGGACAATTATTAGAAAATCGCTGCTGATATGCAATTCAGCAGCGATTTTTTTAGCAAACACCAATCGATTTCATATATTCTTTAAGAATTTTTGTGAAGCGCTGCATTTCTTCGGGTTTTATGTCGCCCATGTTTGCGATTCTGAAAGTATCGATGTTTCCAAGTTTTCCAGGGTAAATCGTGAATCCCTGTTCGCGCGCAAAATCATGCATTTTGTTAAAATTGTATTCTGGCGTTTCTGGAATAAGGATTGCCGTAATAAAATGCGACTGGTTTTCTTCTTTTACAAGCATTTTCAGCCCGATTTCATTTAATGCGCCCACAAGAATTTTCCAGCATTCTGTAAACCGCGCAAAACGTTTTTCAATTGTTTCCTGCTTTGTTTCGATTATTGCCTGGCGCAGCGCGTAGAATGTCTGAACCGGCGGCGTAAATCGTGTCTGTTTTGTTTCCTGGAAATATTTGTACTGGTCAAAAAGATTCAGATAGTAATTTCGCATCGGCCAGTCTTTTTGCTTTAAAAGTTCATCTTTTTTGCAGACTACAAATCCGATTCCTGCCATTCCGCCGATGTGCTTGTTGGAAGTTGCCGCGCCAAAATCAATCTGGAGTTTTTCCAAATCAATCGGCATTCCTGCATACGCGCTTACAATGTCGCATACGGTTGTCATTCCGTATTTTTTTGCCATCGGGCAGATTTTTTCAAGCGGATTTAAAAGTCCTGTTGTTGTTTCGTGGTAAACAACTGCGAATGTTGTGTATTTTTTTGACTTCATCTGGTTTTCAAGGGCTTCAAGATCGATTGGCTCGTATGTTGAAGACTTAAAAACGTCTGTTTCAATTCCGTAGACATTTGCGATTTTTGCAAGGCGCGCGCCGTAAGAACCATTATCCACAACAAGAAGTTTTCCGTTCGGCGGAACGCAGCTTGAAATCATGGCTTCGTCTGCGCCAGTTCCTGAGCAGCCGAACATTACGGTTGTGTATTTTTCCGGGGAAGCTACAAAAGATGTTAAATCCTCTGAAACTTTTTCCATCAGATTTCCGAATTCAAGCTCGCGCGGGCAAATATCTTTTACAACCTGGGCATATTTTACGCTGTCTGTTGTTGTTGAAGGACCTGGATTAAGCAGAACTTCGCGCTGGACTTTTCTGAGTTCCTCGTTTTCTTTGATGCGTGGATAAATCAGTGTGTTCGCGCGTGTAAGCATTGTCTCGTCATCAATCTCTGTCCAGTCATAATATTCAATTTTGTGAACGTAAATCGGATCTTCTTTCGCGATTTTCTTAAAAACTGTCTCGTAGTCAATTTTTGCGTTTTCAGTGCGTGTCTTGTCGTAAAAATCAACCATTTTGTTCAGGAATTCTTTTGAAACTTTAGAGATTCCTACAAGCTCGCCAGCGACATTTTTTATTTCTGCCTTGTTTTTGCTTACTCCGCTAAGAATTCCGTTTTCGTCTGTTTCAAGGTAAACTTCGTCCTCGCTGTTTGTTTTTCCAGAGGCAAGAATAACGTTTTTGCGGCTGTCGTTGTCCAAAACAAAAAGCCCGATTGAATCGTAGACAAGGTCGCTTTCAAGAAGAAGGGCTGTGTCTTTTACAAAAGGCGCGCAGACTTCCAGGGTTCCCATGCTGCTTGTGTTCTGGTAATTTTCGTTTCTTACGGTTTTTATACAGTGATATTTTTCTGCAAGTTCATCGTAATATTCGTAGCAGTGTCCAGTTCCGATGATGATTTCTTCAACGCCAGCAGCAATCAGTTTTTGGACTGAACGTTCCACCATCGCAATTCCGTCAATTTCAATAAATCCTTTTGGCATTGCCTTTGTGCGTCCACCGAATCTAGAGCCCAAACCGCCTGCCATTATAACTGCCTGTTTTATCATTATTTTAAGAACTCCATAAATGCTTTTTTGTTTTCCTGCGGAGTTGATTTTGGTCGCCCCAAATCTTTTCTCGCGCCTTTGCTGACTTTTACTTCAACAAATGTCAGCTCGCTTGTATTATCATCAAAGGAATTTTTGATTTTGGCAAGGACTTCGTCCAATTCTTTTTCATTTTTTGCTGAATAAATTCTTTTGTAGCGGCAGGCTTCTGCAATTTCCGGAAGATTGATTTCAAGTCCGACTGTTGGCTGGCCGCCTACAGAATCGTGCGCGCCGTTGTTCATTACAAAATGAACCATATTTTTCGGGCTTCTTGTGCCGACTGTAGCCATTCCGCCCATCTGCATTATTGCAGCGCCGTCTCCGTCAATACAGAAAACCGGGCGTTCAGGCTTTTGCAGCGCAATCGAAAGCGCAATCTGCGAGGCGTGCCCCATTGAGCCGACTGTAAGAAAATCTTTTTCATGTCCCATTCCGTGTTTTTCGCGGAGCTCGTAAAGTTCGCGGCTTGCCATTCCTGTTGTGGAAACAAAAGCCGCGTTTTTTGGTGCGGAAAGCATGATTTTTTCAATTGCCTGCTCGCGCTTCATTTCTGCAACAACTGGAATATTGTTTTTTAGCGTGTATTCTTCAAAAGTTCCCTTGCGGATTACAAGTGCGTAAGGAGCGTTGTTTGTTTTCATGTAATTGTACGCTTTTTCTAGCTGTGCGGAAAGTTTTGATTCATCTTCGGTCATAATTTCGTAAGGAATCTGCATCGCGTCCAGCAGGGCGCAGGTTACTTTTCCCTGTTTTACGTGCTGAGGCTCGTCGTGTACGCCTGGTTCTCCGCGCCAACCGATAAAAATCAGGAGCGGAACTGAATAAACGTCTGGGTCAACAAGCGAAAGAAGCGGATTTATCATGTTTCCTTCACCGGAATTCTGCATATAAATCAAAGGAATTTTTCCTGTGGCAAAGTGGTACCCTGCCGCAAGTGCGGTTGCGCTTCCTTCGTTTGCAGAGATTATGTGCTTTTCTGCGGGCGCGTTGTCTGTAACGTAGGCGCAGAAAGACTTTAAAAGCGAGTCTGGAACACCAGCAAAAAAGTCCGTTCCGTTTTTCAAAAGTTCGTTGTATAAAGTTGAAGGTTTTATCATGATTTCCCCTATTTTGTAATTTTAATTTCAAATTTCGATAATTGAGAAAGAAATTGAATGCGCTTCCAGAAAAAGCGCGCCAATTCGCTATGCGGAACGTAACAAGGTATCGGACTGCGCAATTTTCTTCAAAATTGCTTGCCATAGTTCCGAATAGCTCTGTTGTCGCTTTCTTTTTCTTCCCGCTTATTCAATTTATGTTTTCAGCATAAAAATTTGAATTCAATTTTTTTTGTAAAAACCAAATTTCTTGTTCACATTTGCATTCCTATTTTGTTCCCGGAATAAGCTCAAGGATTTCTTTTATCGGCATGCACATTCCGTCGGTTTCAAGCGAGCGTTCGGCTTCAAGAATTGTCTCGGCGCATTTTTTCATTGCCGGGTAAGATGATCGGAGCATGTGGTTCGCGTAGATAATAACATTTGCGCCCCATTCAGCAAGTTCCTTTTCCTTGAACTGGTTGTAGGTTGTTGGAACAAGCACAATCGGGATTTTGTCGTATTCTTTTCTGAACCGCTGGCAGAATTCCTTTATGTCCGTTCCAGTCTTGTCCTTGGAATGAATCATGACTCCGTCTGCGCCTGCGCGCACTGCGGCAAACGCCTTTGAAAGCGCTTCGTCAACAGAATATCCTGCGATTATTTCTTCAATGCGCGCGATAATCATAAAGTCCTTTGTTACCTGCGCACGCTTTCCCGCGCTGATTTTTTCGCAGAATTCCTCTTCCGTGGCAAGAACCTGTTTTGCTTCAGTTCCAAAAAGCGAATTCTTTTTAAGACCTTTTTTATCTTCAATGATTACCGCGCTTACGCCGTTCCGTTCCAAAGTCCGAACTGTAAAGACAAAATGCTCCGGGATTCCGCCCGTGTCGCCATCGTAAATAATCGGTTTTGTAGTACATTCTAGAATATCGGTAAGGCTCTGCATTCTCGTTGTAAGGTCAACCGCCTCAATGTCCGGCTTTCCCTTGCTGGTTGAATCCGTAAGCGAAGAAGACCACATTCCGTCAAACTGATGGATTCCGTCCTCTTTTGTGACGCTCGCATGTTCCGCGATAAGCCCTGAAAGCCCCGAATGAGCCTCCAGAATCCGCACAACCGGTTTAGCCGCAATAAGACGACGCAAAGTCGCGCGCCGAATATCCGGCGTTGTTCCAATATCCTTTGCGTTTTCAGCAAGCGCCGTGGAATTAATTCCCTTCGTGTACGGAATTTCCACAATCTGCCCGTTCCATTCCTTCATCGTTTCAAGACATTCCTCGCGGATTTTAGAAAGATAATTTGTTTTCCAGTCGTCGCCGTGAATCATAAAATCCGGTCTGTATTTCTTTAGATTCGGAACATAGCTCCAGTCATCCTGTGGAACAACTTTTGCGACACCTTTTATATCTTCAACAACTTCTTTTCGCTGCTCGTAAGTCAAATACGGAAGCCTCTTATGGCTTGCAATCGCGCTGTCCGTCAAAAGACCAATCGTAAGCTCGCCAAGTTTCGCGCCTTCCTTGATAATATTAATAATTCCCGGGTGAATAATGTCGCCTGTGATTCCCAAATAAACTGTCTTTGGCATAAAATTCCTCTTTTCTGTTCCAAAATAGTTTTTTAATAAAAAAGTGTCAAGTCAACTTGTTCAAAAATTAAAATTTTTGTATATTATTTGAACAGAAAACAAAGAAATCTGTGTAAAAAATGTGTTAAAATGCACAAAAAACAGAATCTGTTGAACAAAAATTGTAAAAAATGGTGGCTTTTGTGCTTTCAAGAAAAGAATTCGACATTTTAAGTCTTGTCGAGGCAGAAAAAAAGAAACTTTCTCAGCGTCAGATTGCAAAGCTTACGGGCTATTCAGTTGGAACTGTAAACACAACATTTTCAGAGCTTGTGGAAAAACATTTTATTGACGGCGAAAAAATCACTCAGGAAGGCTTAAAGGCGTTGGAGCCGTATAAGGTTCGGCGGGCGGTTTTTTTGGCGGCGGGATTCGGTTCGCGCCTTGTGCCTATTACGCTGAACACACCAAAACCTTTGATTCGCGTTCACGGAAAAATGATAATCGAATCACTTTTGGACGCGGTTGTTTCCGCCGGAATTGAAGAGATTGTTCTGGTGCGCGGTTATCTTTCTGCCCAGTTCGATCAGCTTAAATACAAATATCCGAACATAAAATTCGTGGAAAACCCGGCCTACAACGAAGGAAACAATATTTCTTCACTTTTGGCGGCAAAAAATTATCTGGAAAACGCGTACATTCTTGAATCAGACATAATCTTAAAAAATCCGCGGCTTGTCTCAAAATATCAGTATCAGTCAAATTACTGCGGAGTTCCATGCGAGCGCACGGATGACTGGTGCCTCTCGGTTGAAAAGGGCAGGATAAGCGGCGTAAGCGTTGGCGGAACAAACGGATTCAGAATGGTCGGAATTTCATACTGGACGGAACATGACGGAAAAAAACTCGGCGAATGTCTTGAGAAAGTCTACAAAATGCCCGGCGGAAAAGAACGTTATTGGGACTCAGTTCCTTTGACATATTGCAACAAGGATTTTGATTTGGTTGTGCGCAGCTGCTTTTTTGAGGATTTTACAGAAATTGACACTTATAATGAGCTTAGGGCAGTTGACGGCGCATATAATATATAAAACGCAAAAAAAGGACGTAAAATGTTAGAAATCAGCGGAATAAAAAAGTCTTTTGACGGAACTACAGTTTTAAACGATATTTCTCTTAAAATTGAAGATTCTGAAATTGTCTCAATTTTAGGTTCTTCTGGTGGCGGAAAAACAACTCTTTTGAACATTATACTTGGACTTCTTCAGCCTGATTCTGGAAGCGTTGTTTTTAACGGAAATGACATAACAAATACTCCGATGGAACGCCGCGGATTCAATATTGTTTTTCAGGATTATGCGCTTTTTCCGAATCTTACCGCCTATAAAAATATTGTCTACGGTTTGCGGAATTATCCTGACCGTTCCTCAAAAGAAGAAATTGAAGCGTTGATTGACCTCTTGGATTTGCGCGAGCATCTGAACAAAAAAATCGACCAGCTTTCCGGCGGACAAAAACAGCGTGTAGCTCTTGCAAGAACAATGGTGATGAAGCCAAAAATTCTGCTTTTAGACGAGCCGCTTTCCGCTTTGGATGGAGTAATCAAGGAATCAATAAAAGAAAAAATTGTTACAATCGCAAAGGAATTCCACCTTACAACAATTATTGTAACCCACGACCCGGAAGAAGCGCTTACAATCAGCGATAAAGTTCTTATCTTGAACAAGGGAAAAATTGAGCAGTTCGCAGAGCCTTCTGAAATTATAAAAAAAACAAAAAGCCAGTTTGTTAACGACTTTATCCTAAAGCAGCTTGAAGTAAAAAAGAACAATATCTACAAGCTTTTCAATCTTTAACGCTTTTTGTGCGGTTGATTTTGGATTCTAAAAAAAGGAATTTTTAATGACAAAAATAAAAGATATGTTCAAGGAAATCAGAAACAAGCAGATGCGCGCGGCTTTTTACGTTGTGCTTCTTTTCTTTTTCATTTTTATTTTTATTCCGGCAGTTGTGCTTTTAAAAAATGCGTTCACACTGAATTCCGGTGCGTTTTCTTTGGGAAATTTTGCCTCGGTTTTTAAATATGGAAAACTTCAGACAGCGTTTTTGCACAGCGTCAATGTTTCTCTTTTAAGTGCGCTGATTACAACGATTCTTGCGTTTGTTCTGGCGTACACCGTAAATTTTACAAATATTCCGCTTTGGGCAAAAAAAACTTTGCGAACACTTGCGGTTTTTCCAATGCTGATTCCTACAATTACTTACGGTTTTGCGATAATTTATTCATTCGGAAAAAACGGGCTTCTTACAAGGCTTATTGGAAAGCAGTTTTTTGATTTTTATGGTTTTAAAGGTCTGATTTTTGGTTACATGATTTACACTTTTCCAATTTCCTTTACGCTTTTAACAAACACAATGGCATATATTGACAGAAGATATATTGTTGTTTGCCGTCTTATGGGCGACAGCCGTCTGCGTAGTTTTTTTTCTGCGGTAATCCAGCCGCTTTTGGGAACGATTGCCGTTTCTGTTGTGCAGAGTTTTTTCCTTGCGTTTACTGATTTTGGTATTCCAGCTTCAATCGGCGGGCGCTACACAGTTGTCGCCGGGCTTTTGTACAACACAATGCTTGGAAGTCTGCCGGATTTCCATCAAGGTTCTGTGATTGCGCTCTGCATGCTTCTTCCTCCTGATATGTTGTGCCATTTGTCAATGACAAAACAAACTTTAATATAAAA
>JAUNWH010000055.1 GCA_030540405.1 Spirochaetales bacterium | reverse complement strand
TCACACTTTCTGTAATTTTATCAGAAAGAGTTTTTACATGCGTTTGCCCTGTCCATATTAAGCCTTTCAATTGAAAGAAGCCCCTAAAAATGTTATTATTTTGAATAATAAAATGGTTGGGGATACATAAATGAAATTTTTTAGCACACGTGATGCCCGGAATATCGTAGGATTCAAACAGGCGGTTTTGGACTGTATTCCTTCTGATGGCGGGCTTTACGTTCCAGACGACACAGACGATTTGCGCCGCTGGATTTATTATACAAACGAAAAAACAACATTCGCTTCTCTTGCAGGCGCGCTCACTTCCGCAATGATAAATGAAGAATTTAGCCCTGTAATATGCGAAGCAATTGCAACTCACGCATTTCCAAAAGATCCAGTTTTTAGGCAGCTGGATAAAAATCTTTTTATCCTTGAGCTTTATCACGGCGCAACTGGAACTTTTAAAGACTTCGGAGTTTCTTATTTAACTTCCGCATTGGAAACGATTCTACAGATGGACGGAAAAAAAGCCATTCTGCTCGATGCGACCACGGGCGAACTTGGAGCGTGTATGGCAAAAGCTATCAACGGGAAAAAACTTCTAAAGTCTGTGCTTCTTGCTCCAAAAGGAAAACTGCGCGGAATTGATGAAAAAAATTTTGTTTGGAACGGCGGAAATATTTATCCAATTGAAATAGACGGAACAGAACAGGACTGCCACAAAATCGTAAGGAAAATTTTTGCAGACAAGCAGCTTGTAAAAAAACTCAGTCTTACGGTTGCAAACACGGCAAATATCGGGCGTCTTTTACCACAGTCATTTTTCTACACATTCGCATTTTCAAGGCTCAAGGGAATTATAAACGGAGACATTTTTTATGCTGTTCCTGCTGGCAACTACGGAAATCTTGTTTCAGGTCTTTACGGCTGGAGAATGGCTCTTCCTGTAAACGGGTTCATTGTTCCTTCAACACCGGAACTTACTCTCGATGCCGGCGGAAACTGCATGGTTATGAACAGCATGATTCCTCTTGAAAAACGCACGCCTGCAGATCCGGCTTCGCCTTCAAACATAGAAAGGCTTGAACAGATTTTCAAGGCAAATTCGCTTATGCTTAGAAGTTTTGTTTACCCGGCGGCAGTTTCAGAAAAAGAGGTTGAAGCAGCCTGCAAAAAACTTTTCATGCAATACAAAGTCTATGCAGATCATGACACAGCGGCAGCTTATGCGGCAGTTCTAAAAAGAAGCGATGTTGCCGCGGAAGAAGACGGAGTAGTTGTTCTTGTTGCAAGAGACTCGCCTGCGCTTAGCAAAGATTTCCTTATGCACAACTTAGGAGAATCTCCAGCAATGCCGAACAATATCACCGAGGCATTCAAGCCTGTCAAACTTGACAAAGCTCCAATTGCCCCGGACGATACAGATTCAGTTATTTCGATTTTGAACTCTTTGAATCTTTCTTAGTTTTTTTCGCAGCTGATTTTTTTAGCATCAGTTTTTTCCGCGGAAGATTTTTTTGCTTTTGCCTTCTCTGTTTTTGGAGCTGGCATCTTCACGGGCTTTACGGCCTCTGTAAACTGCTCGCACTTGTATTCAGCAAGTTCTTTTGAAGCAAACAAAGTTCTGTAAAGCCTGAAAATCTGCTCGCGGAGAATTCTTTTGCTTGTCATGCAGTTGGAAGCAAACGCATACCAAAGTGTGGCATCCATTTTTTCCTTGTTGAACCAGCGCACTCCGTTGAATTCATTTGCGCCTGTAAGAACAAACGAATTCTCAGAATCCACAAGAGATTTCGCCACAGTATATGTTGACTTTACAAATCCAGAAGTTGCAAAGTTCAAGCCGCTTATCTTCATGCTTTCAAAAATGCGGATAAAGTTGTTTCTCATTTCTGAATTGAAGAAACCTGCGCTTTCGATTATTTCAGAAAGTTTGCGGCTGTAGCCCCACTTCTTGCAGTTTTCACCGCCAGCTGAAGCAACTGCTGCAAAGGCGCACAAAATTTCCGCACTGAATTCATTCGACTTGATTCCAGAAGAAATTTCAAGCTCCAAGTTGTTTGGAGAATCTTCATCTTCCGGCGCAGAATAGGCTTCGTATAAATATTCAATGCACTTTTCAAATGCCTTGAATTTCTGCTCAGGATCAAGAGATGATTCAGTTTTCTTTGCTTTCTTCTTGGAATTTTCAGACGCAAGTTTTTCTTCTTCAATAGCAAACTCGTTTTCTTTTTCGTAGTAAGCAAGGGCAGCTTCTTTTGCAGGTTTTAGAACTTTTTTGAGCGATGCTGGCTCTTTGTTTTCAAGCTTGAATTCTTTTGAAGAATCGCTAGAGAACAAAGCGTGAATGTCCTGAATAAATTCTTTTGTGACAAAATTTCTAAGAGCGGCAAACAAATCCTTATAGCGGAATTCCTGCCATGCAATTTCAAGGTCAGGAACACCAGAGCCGTTCAAAAGCTCATTAAGCTTAAAGTATTTTCCGTCCGCGCCGTCAACAACCTGCTGCACATCAAGATAAACCTGATATTCAAATCCATTGAGAGCAACAAACATTCCGTTGTTAATCAAGTCATCGCTTCTGCGCACGAACCAAAGTCCGCTTCTATGCTCACGGAAAATTACATAGTGATTGTAGCCATAAGTGAATCCCATGCTTTCAGCCAAAGATTTTGAAACCATCACTTTGTCATTTTCGTCTGAGCCGGTTTTTACAGCGTACTCGCACGACTGCTTTATCCAGCCTTGGGCACGTTCATACTTGTTATTATAGAAAACAATTGTGCGTTCGTTGCCTACGACATTTGAATAAGCAAAAATATTTTCATTTACAGTTCCGTTGTCCCAAACATCATAGAACAAAAAGTTTTCAACAGGCGCAAAAAGATAACGCTTGTGCATGAGTGGGAAAATATCGTGCCAATGGCGGTTCATCAAATCCTGATCAACTTTTTCATCTTTGTAGGCCTTTGTGTATTCCATTCCGTACTTTTCTTCAAAGCCTTCAAGCTGACCGTGCCCGAACATTGGAAGTCCAGGCATAGTAATCATCAGCGTGCAAACACCAAAATATTTGTCGCCCTTTCCAAACTGAGCCACAGCAGTTTCTTCATCCGGGTTGTTCATAAAGTTTACAAAACGCTTTAGAATCTGCGGATCAAATTTTATTGTGTTTTTTACAGTGTCGCGGTACTTTTGATTTTCTTCCTTCTTGAGCATATTCATAAAGGCGGAATTGTAAACACGGTGCATTCCAAGAGTGCGTGTAAAATATCCTTCCATCATCCAGAACGCTTCAGCAAGCAAAAGCGTGTCCGGCATTTCTTGAGCGCAACGGTCAACAACTTCGCGCCAGAATTCATTTGGAATGCGTTTTTCAAATTCCGCAGAAGTCAAAGCATAGCGGCTTCGGCTTGCAATGTCTCCTCCGTGTCCTGGCTCCGGGTACCAAAGGCGGCGAATATGTTTTTTTGCAAGAACCATCGCGGCGTCAAATCTGATAATCGGGAAATTCCGGGCAACTTTTAAAATCTGCTGCATAACGGCTTCGCGCGCAACCGGATTCAAAAAATCGATTTGGGCTGTGTCGTTCCAAGGCATTCCTGTTCCATCGTTTCCGTGGTAAATATAAGTAACGTCTCCTGTCGCATTGTCTACGCGCTTAAAGCAAACTGCGCAGTCGCTTTTTGAATAATAATGGTCTTCAAGGTAAATTGAAACACGTCCATCGCGGCTCAAGTTTTCTCCATTAAAAGTGTAGCCAGGGAATGGACATTCCTTAGTCGTTATAAAATAATCCGGATGCTCTGTAACCCAAGTTCCGTCCATTCCAGTGTGGTTTGGCACCATGTCGCTTGCAAGACGAATTCCACGGAGCCAGCATCTGTAGCGAAGATTTTCCAAAGCCTGCCATCCGCCAAGGTTTCCTGCAATTTCATAGTCAAGCAAAGAATACGCTGAAGCGGCCGCCTCTGGATTTCCGTTTATCTGCTTGATTCTTTTTGAAGCATAGCTGCGCTCCCAAAGTCCAATCAGCCAAAGCCCCGTAAATCCTTCATCGCGCAAAGCATCAAGCTCTTCATCTGGAATCTGGTCAAGGCGTGAAATATCGCGGTTGTATTTTTTAGAAAGCTGATAAAGCCACACAAGAACAGTCTTTGCCATCAAAACAACTTTTGGCATCCATTCACGGTCAGGACTGAACCGCTCGTATTCTTTCATCAGATTTTCTTCATCATAAGTGTAGGCTTCCATGGAAACTTCGCCGCCGTTTGTAGGATGCCAAGCAGCTTTTTCTTCCTCGGAAATTGTATCGATTCCCTCAAGAAGACGACGAATCAATTCGCCAAGAACATCGCTCCAGTAAGTGCGGATATAATCCAGCTGGCCTTTTAAAGAAGTCGGAGAAGCAACAACCGGTTCTTTCAGCATATTTATAAGCGAATTATTTTTAGGACCAAAGACAGGCTGAGTTAAAAAGAACGCCTTAATCTGATTCCAAGTTTTAATGTAGTCATCATTGGCGGCAAGATTTGAATCGTCAAACAAAATTGCAAACGGATGAAACGCCGGATTTTCATTTGCAAGATGAAGCATAACAAGCTCTTCCAAAACCTGCTCGCGGTTTGAGCGTTCCGTTTTTGTTCCGGCATCAATGCAGTTCTGGGCTAAAAATTCTTCCGCGGAAATTTTATTCTTAAACACTTCCACAGGCGGAAATTCTTCCATGAACTGCAAAAGCAATTTGTCAATTTTTACTTGTGAAAAATTTCTGTCCAAATCAGCAAGAAGATTTTTAAAGCAATCTGGAGCTTTGTCTCTTCTATAAATCATGCAAACGTAATGAAAAATTTCATCGATAAGTCCCATTGCGTTCAAAGAACCTGCGGAAACTTTTTTTTCACTTTGACCGCGCTTGTCAAAAAGCTCATTCAGTTTTGTCTGAAATTTATGAACAGCCTTAAAGTTTGCAAAAACAACATTTCCAGCAGAAGAAAAAAGCGAATCTTCAAAATTGCATTCTTCTCTTACTTTCCGGCTGATGTGAAATTCATTGTAAGAAATCTTCATATTTAACTCCAATAAAAAAGTTTGATTTTATTTGTCGTGCAGCTGAACCACAGTTTTTATCTTGTTCATCAAAGATTTGTTTTCAGACATTTCTTCAATTAAAGCAGGAATTCTATAAGTCCAGTTAAAGCTGTTTACGCTGCCCGGAACATTGATGCGCTCGTCATTTTCATTTTCAAGATAAAAGCAATGCTCTAGGAACAAATAATCCTGAAGCGGATTTATAAGAAGCGAGCTTTCGCATTTTGCAACAGTCTTCAAAATAAATTCTGCAATGTCAGGAGTAAAAGCTGAATTCGCATCAGGACAGTTTTCAGTTTTGCAAGCAGACAAGAACGCTCTTACGCTGTCTTTTTCGGAATTCCACCACTGGCGCAAAGTTGAACTGTCATGCACAGAAGTTGTGGCAACGCTCAAAGATGGATACTGATCAAACGGAATGTAAGGCTGTCCGTCTTTTTCCCACTCACGGCACCAGCGCACAACTTTAAGCGAAAGAATTTCAAGTTTTTGAAGAACTTCCGGCATAACTTTTAAATTAACACCCAAATCTTCCGCGCAAGGAATCATGTCAGAAGCATGGACAATCGCGCCCAAAGTAGAAAGAGCCTGCTGCTTCCAAAGCTCGTTTTCTTTTTCTTCTGTCTGTACAAAAAGATTTTTCAGTTTTTCCTGCTCATCCCAGCTTAAAGTTTTCCAAGCTGAAGATTTTTCAAACGTGAATACTTTTATGAATCTGTCTTTTTTAATCTGAATCAATGAACGGTCGCGCCATTTTTCAGCAAGCGCATTTTTCACTGCGGAATCTTTGCGCTCATCATCGCAGAACCTCTTGGAATAAATTTCCTTGTCGCCAGAAATTTCTTTTTTAAAGTTCCAAAGCTCCTCGTTGTTCACACGGTCGCAAACCTGCTCAAGGAACGCAACAGCCTCGTCGTGGTTCCAAGTTATATCTTCAATAAGCCCTGTCGGAATATGCGGTTCAGAAATCCATTTGATTCTGTCGTCAGAAAATCCCAAGTCGTTCAAGGTCTTTCTTGAAAAATCAGAATACGGAACTGTGTGTCCAAGATAAGCAGTTGTTTCAGATTCTTTTGCAGCCCAAATTCTAAAGAAGCCCAAAACGTGGTCAATTCGGAATGCGTCATAATATTGAGAAGAAACTTTTATTCTGTCTTTCCACCAAGCAAATCCGTCTGCTTCAAGACGTTCCCAGTCATAAGTCGGAAATCCCCAGTTTTGTCCAAGCGGATTTTCTCCATCTGGCGGAGAACCGGCGCGCAAGTCCTGCCTAAAGAATTCAGGGTAAGTCCAGCAGTCAACGCTGTCCTCGTTCATTAAAATCGGAATGTCGCCTTTTAAAATTATTCCTTTTGAGCGAAGATATTCCGCGCTTTCTTTAAACTGCTCGCTTGCCCGCATCTGGCACCAGACAAAAAAATTGTGGCTGGATTTTTTGGCCTTATTGTTCCATTTGAGCATGATTTTTTCGCGGCTTATGTTGCGCACCTGCTCATCCCAGCTTTTCCAAGAAGCCTGCATATTTTCGTCTTTTATATTCTTGAAAACCGCATAAGGAATAATCCAGTTGTTTGCGCGGATAAACTTTTCCATTTGCGCCGGAAGTTTCTGCATAGATTCGTTTTCTGATTTTGCAGAAGTTTTTTCTATATAACTGTACAAAAGATGCAAAAGCTGATTTTTTTCATTTACAACAGCGTCATAGTCAAACCGGCGCTTGTATGTAAAATTCTTTTCAAAGTTCTTGTACGCCGAAGCAAACTGCTTGCTTCCCTTTAATGCCGCTTCAAATTCCGGCAGCGCATTAATTCTTATAAAAAGCGGATGAAGCGCAAACGCAGAAAGCCCCGAATAAGGCGAAGACTGAGTTCCCGTGTCATTCACAGGAAGAAGCTGAACAACAGAAAATCCCGCCTTTTCACAGAAATCAGCAAGATTTTTCAACGCAAGAAAATCTCCGCAGGCAGCGCAGTCTTTTGTGTACAATGCCGAAAGCGGAACTACAACACCGGTTCTTTTTTTCATAATTTAAACCTATTTCAATAATTCTGGCAAAAACAAATCGTCCTTACAGACGAAAACATTTGAAACTAATTAATTACCTTCAACACTGTCATTCCCGTGCTACGACACGGGAATCTTTTACAGTAACGTTAAATATTTAGGCTAATTATATCATACAATAAAAAATTTACAATTTATTTTGCACAAGAAAAGAATTTTATTATATTCCGCTAAAGACAAAAATCACAAAAAAAAGTAGAATCGGCGCATGGAAAATTCAATAAAATCAAAACTGCTTAATATCATCTTGCGCTCATTTATGACGGGAATTGCAATCGGAATCGGCGCAACAGCATTTCTTTCGTGTGAAAGCAAAATCGCAGGCGCATTTTTATTCGGAACCGGACTTTTTATAATCCTGAACTTTGGATTTTATCTTTACACAGGAAAAGTCGGCTACATTGTTGAAAAAAAGCCTTCGTATATTGCAGAAGTTGCGATAATCTGGCTTGGAAACTTTGCAGGAACATTTGTTTTTGCATCCCTCATTCTTTGCACAAGAACAAGCTCAATAGCTCAAAAGGCAGCCGCAATGTGCGCGGTAAAATCAGCAGACACGCCTTTAAGCCTTCTTGTTCTGTCGTTTTTCTGCGGAATCCTCATGTTCATTGCCGCGGACGGATTCAAGACAATTGAAAATCCAGTTGGAAAAGTTCTGGCAATTTTTCTTCCTGTAATGGCGTTCATTTTAAGCGGATTCGAGCACAGCATCGCCGATATGTTCTATTTTTCAGTTTCCCGCACTTGGACAGCGCACAACTTTTTCTACCTCATTATAATGACAATAGGAAACGCGCTTGGAGGAATGCTAGTTCCGCTCGTAAAGAAAGGATTTTTGCAAAATACAAACTAACTTGAATTCAACTCTGCAAAAGATTTATAATAAAAATATTCTATAGAATAAAGCCAAGAGGTTCGACATGAAAAAATATGCTAGCGGAAAAGTCCGCGAGGTTTACGATTTGGAAGATGGAAGAATGGTCATTGTCACAACTGACCGGATCAGCGCATTTGACGTAATTCTTCCAACTATGATTACAGACAAAGGCAAGGTTTTGAACGCTCTTGCGAATTTCTGGTTTGACTACACAAAAGACATTGTGAAAAACCACATGATTTCTTCAGATTTAAAGGATATGCCATCTGAATTCCAGAAACCTGAATTTGAAGGAAGAACAATTCTTGTAAAAAAACTTAAGATGATTCCTTACGAAGTGATTGTGCGCGGATATATGTTCGGTTCAATGTACGAAGCCTACAAAAAAGGCGAGCCGTTCCTTGGGCACAAGTTTGAAAAAGAATATCAGCAGGCAGAAAAACTTGACGAGCCGATTGTAACTCCTTCCACAAAAGCCGCAGAAGGCCACGACATTAACGTTACTCTTAAGTACATGAAGGATGATTTGGGCGAGGAGCTTGGAACAAAGATTGAAAAAGCAGCCCTTGCGATTTACAAAAAATGCTACGAGCACGCATACAAGAATGGAATTATAATCGCTGATACAAAATTTGAATTCGGCTTGGACGAAAGCGGCGAGCTTGTTCTTGGCGACGAAGTTCTAACTCCAGACTCAAGCCGCTTTTGGGATTTAAGCAAATACAAGGTTGGCGGAAGTCCAGCTTCTTACGACAAGCAGTTTATCCGCGACTGGCTAAAAGAAAACAACCTTGCAGGCGACCCGAACATCAAGGGAATTCCTGCGGACGTTGTTGCAAAGACAAGCGCAATCTACAAGGAATGTGAAGAAAAGATTTGTCATAAATAATTTGCAAACATAATAAAAGGCAAAGGAATATCCAACAAGTTCAAAATGTCATTGCCGTACTTGATACGGCAATCTTAAAATGACATAAAAGATACTATTAAGATATTCCTTTTTGTGCTGCAAAACTAATTTTTATCCTTACCAAACAATAATTAATTAAGTTTATCAGGATCTAATGGATAAACAATTTTAAATACAGGAACAACATTATACATACCCGAAACTGTAGTGTAATCATAAACACCTATATATTGATAAAAAACATCGCTTCTGTGAAATGGATTTGCATCAATGCTTCTATCAATAAACACCATTCCAAGATGGCTTCCTTGGCTAGGAAGATATGGAATATCATCATACAAAGCATCATGGGCTGAAAAATCATATAATACAATATTCTCATCAATCCACTGAAGAACTTTACCGAGCCACATACCATAACCATAATGATTATAACGCTTATATTTATAGTAAACATCTTGTGAATATGAATAAGGATCATCATTCAAAAAACTACTACTAGTTATAGCAGGCTTTTTCCCATTTAATTTTGGATAAACCTTATCACCACGTAAAAAATACTTACTTCCATATTTTTGATAAAACTCGTCACGTTTTTTTTGTTGTTCTTGATTCCACTTTTCTGCTTCTTCAGCCGCCCGCTTTTCTACTTCTTTAGCCACCTTCTGCTGTGTGTATTCTTCCCAGGTATACGTTGTCGTCTGTCCATCATCTTCTGTAATTGTTATAGTTGTTTCTGTATCTTTCTCAATGCGTTTCTCTGTTTCCTCTTCACTAGGAATAACTTGAGCTGTAGTAACTGCCGGAACTATTAATGGAGACAATAAAAGAGGCAAAAGCAAACTACCAACCAATAATGTTAAAAATCCCATAATATTTTCCTTCCTAAAAATTAATCTACAAGCAAATTATTTTCTTTTAGAGCTAAAATCACATCCAGCTGCCCTTGATGAGAACGGTTAAAATTTTCAGACCAAAATTTTGACTTTGACCTTATTTTCCAGTTATTAGTTTCTAATATATTTATAGCTTCTATTGAGATTTTTCCATTTTCAGACAAGACAATATCATTTTGCTTTTTTATGCCTTTTATATATCCAGAAGCGCACAAATCAACAAAGGTATTTTTAGGGCAGCTTTTAATTTGCGTTTTGGGACTATGCGTATAAAGCAGAATCGACTTCTTCCAGGCTTTTTCTGGATCTGTTTTTTCATCAACAATTAGCTTTACGGCAGCTATGCAAGTTTTTCCAAAAACAGTTTCTTTGCTCATATTTTATTAACTCCTTGACCTTTTACAAAAAAGTTAATAAATAGCCCCCCCCCCCGCACTTTGTCAAGACATGTTTTTAATGTTTAGAATATTTATAAAAAAATTGTTAGTTGATTTAAAATGAGAATTGAAAGTGTAAACAAAATAAAGAAAAATTCTGAAGGAATACTTCCTAAGACCTGAAGTGAGTATTCCTAAAGCCCTAAGTGAATAT
>JAUNWH010000083.1 GCA_030540405.1 Spirochaetales bacterium | reverse complement strand
GTATTACTTAGCCTCTTAGGAAGTATCTCTACGGCTCTTAGGAAGTATTCCTTTTGTTTTTATGACAGAAAGTAAAGGTATTTTTTATGTAATTTTCGGGCTTGCCACTATGTCATACTCCGGCTTGACCGGAGTATCTATTTCAGATTCCAGCATCAAGTGCTGGAATGACAGTTGTTTTTGTCATTATCGGGCTAGACCCGATAATCTATTGAAAATTTTCAACAGATTCCCATGTCGCTGCACGGCAATGACAGTAAAGATTTAGTGCGAAATGACAGTTTTCAGGCAATATAGCTGCTTTATTTTTCGCTTCCGTCTGACCATGTTTTTGAAGGATCAGTTGTATCTGTTGTGCCAGAACTAACAACTGTCAAATTTCCGCTAACTGCCAAATTCTGGAATTTTATTTCGTCTTCGCTGAATTCTTTTTTGCAGCTTATGGCAAAATTGCGCAAGTCTACGGTCATAAGCCTGTTGTGGGCAAACATTTTTCCGTTTTTCTTTTCACTGTAATCTGGAAGGACGAAATTTGCGCCGCAGTCTGCAATTACAATTTCCTTTGGGCGGACAGCAACAATGCGCATTGGCCCGTAAAAGTATGAATTGCGCTCTTCATATTCTGGAATGTTTGCTGTGATTGAAGTCCATGTTGTGCTGTAGCCGGAACTTGAGCCTGTTGCGCTTATTGGTCTTGGAGAAGCTGTCCAGCCTAGAACTTTTTCAACTTTGGACAAGTCCGAAGACAAAAGAACGAGCGCGCCCCGGCTATTAACTGTACATCCATCAGTTAAAACAAATTGATTTGCAACATTTAAACTCTTGTCATTTACAAGAACAGCCACAGTTCCGTCTTCAAGAACTGCCATGTCTGTTATTGTGCCTGAAACGTTAAAATCAGCTAAAGTTTTTGATTGCATTTCATTTGCAGAGCCGCCGCTTGTTGTGTAGTCAAATGTCGCATAGCCAATTGAATCTGGACACTGGTTAGTAGCATCACTGCTGTTAAATGAATAATAAAAATTTTCTCCTTGTGTCGCAATGCACGCAGAAGAAAAAGGAAAATTACCAACAGTTTTTGTAATTGCGGCATATTTATCTGTTTTTTTACATAAATACAATTTCTTTTCTGAACTTGACCAATAAGTATACGCAACCCAATAAATATCTGTTGTGCTGTCATAATATGCATCAAAAAGTTTTGTATGAGAAAAATTGGTATCCTCTGAAAATGCTGCCCCATATCCATATTCTTTACTATTAGTATTACCATTAAATATTCTTATTTCTGGGTCATAAAAAACACCTTGAGGGCTTTTTCCAACATACATATAATAAACATTGCCGCTATTATCTTCTGCAAGATTGTAAGAATTTTCCCACTTTCCCTTTTGTGAGCAAGTTGAATAATCGTAGGCATACATATTGCCGGAATAATCAGAAAAGAGCATGTACTTTGAATAGAAAATGCCCTCAAGAATCATTTTAATGCTGCAGTCTGTGGTTTCGCCGGCTTTTACTTTGATTTTTGCGCTTCCGCTTCCTTCAAGAAGATTTTCGGCAGTATTCCAGGCCTCTGCCTCTGCTATATAAGTTCCCGGCTCAAGCTCGCCAAATTCCAGTACCCCCCCCCAGAGTTCCTTCTTCGGTTTTGTCAAAATCATCATTATAAAGGCGCACAGTGAATTTGTCGGCATTGTCCTTATTATAGGCGGCGCGAGAACTTCCGGGCAGGGCAACACGCACAGAGCCGTTTTCGCCAGAGCCCGAGCTCATGTTCATGC
>JAUNWH010000021.1:8268-39941 GCA_030540405.1 Spirochaetales bacterium | reverse complement strand
CAAAATAACTATAACTAGTGATGAACGTGGACTTGTAATTTCTCTCGCATCAGATGCTTTTTTTGAGGAAGGCAGCGCGGAGCTTAACATTGAAGCGGCTAGGGGAACTTTGCTTAATCTTGCAAAATTTTTTGCTTCCCCGGAAGTTGCCGGCAGAAGATGGCGCATTGAAGGCCACACGGACAACAGACCTGTTCCTGCTTCAAGCATTTATCCTAGCAACTGGGAGCTTTCTGCGGCTCGGGCGGCAAATGTTCTGCATTATCTTGCGGATTTTGGCGTAGATGAGCAGCAGTTTTCTATTGCAGGATATGCGGATACACGTCCTAAGCTTAGCAATGACACAGCGGAAGGCCGCGCATACAACCGCCGTGTAGATGTAATTGTTCTTGACGATGGACATTTTTAGTGGAAATGCTTATTTTTCAATTTCTTCTAAGATAAAATTTAAAAATTCCGATATAAATAACGAGAAGATTTTAAAATCCGGGAGGACTTTATGGCAGACGAAAGCAATGCAGACGACTTGGGCGATGACATCGGAGCTGAAGTTTCAACAGGAAAAAAGAGCGGAATAAAAGGCGCGTTTCCTCAGCTTTTGAAATTTATTTTGATTGGTGTTGCTGCTGTAATTTTCATTGTTACTATCGTAGTTGTTACAACTGCTATTTTAAATAAAGGTGGAAAAACACCTTCGCAGTCAATTCCAATCAGCGAGGAATATACTGTAAAAAGAGAATCTTATGACTGGTACACTTCTTTGGATCAGATCCGCACATCAACAAGCGATCCTGTTCCGGCGAGTGTAAGCGTTACAATTGCGCTTGGCTACAAAAAGGAGGACAAGGCGGCTTCAACTGAAATCACAGAGCGCCGTATTGAAATCATTGACTTTTTGAGAAGATTTTTTTCAGAGCAGACTGTTGAAGATTTGCGTCCGCAGAATGAGGAAGTTCTAAGACAGCAGATCCGCGACCAGATAAACGATGATATTTTAAGCAACTCCAGAATACGCGATGTTCGTTTTACAGGAAAGGATGTTGTTCAGCAGTAAGCTGAAAAAAGGTGGAATGAGACATGAATGAAGTTCTGTCACAGGATGAAATTGACCAGCTCCTTCAGGCTATAAGCACTGGCGAAAGCGAAGCAGATGAATTTAAGCCGGTTACCGATACCAGGCGTATAAAAATCTACGACTTCCGCCGTCCTGATAAATTTTCAAAGGAGCAGATCCGCACGGTTTCCAATATGCACGAAACTTTTGCGCGTCTTACAACAACAAGCCTTTCTGCCCAGCTGCGTACTTTGGTTCATGTCCATGTTGCTTCCGTAGATCAGCTGACTTACGAGGAATTCATTCGTTCTATTCCAACGCCTACAACTTTGGCTGTAATCAACATGGATCCTTTAAAAGGAAACGCTGTTCTTGAAATTGCTCCTGAAATTACTTTTATAATAATTGACCGTCTTTTTGGCGGCTCTGGAGATACAGGCGGAAAGGTAAACCGTGACCTTACAGATATTGAGCAGTCTGTTATGGAAGGAATTATTGTCCGCATTTTGGCAAACATGAGAGAAGCATGGACTCAGGTTATAGACTTGCGCCCGCGTCTTCAGCAGATTGAAACAAATCCGCAGTTTGCACAGATTGTTCCTCCGAGCGAAATGGTCATTCTTGTTACATTGGAAATAAAAATCGGAGAGGAAGCGGGTATGATGAATATCTGTATTCCTTATATAACGATTGAGCCGATAGTTTCGAAGCTTTCATCTTCTTTCTGGTTCAGTTCAGTTAGAAGAAGTTCCACAACGCAGTATCTTGGAACTCTCAAGGAAAAGCTTGCGGATGTAGAAATGGAGCTTGTTGCGGACATTGGTTCAATAAATGTTCCTATTAGAGATGTTCTAAGTCTTAGAACTGGCGATGTTATAAGACTTAACACTATAAAGGTTGGAGAGCCGCTTACATTAAGTGTGGGCAGCAAGAAGAAATTCTACTGTCAGCCTGGCGTTGTCGGGAAAAAGGTTGCCGTTCAGATTATTGAAAAAATCGACGAGCAGGAAACTGAAAATTTTGAAGAATTAACACCAGAAGGAGACGATAACCTATGAGTGAAGGATCTATATCACAGGAAGAAATCGATGCATTGCTGTCCGGCGTAGATGTCGGCGGACTTGGTTCAGGTGGCTCGTTTAATTCTGCTCCAGAGGTTGACATTGATGTTCCAACATTGCAGAATTTTGCTGGAACTATAAAAGACAAGCTTGCTGATGTCATTAAAAATATGACAGAAAAAGACACTGTTCCGGGTTCTCCTGTTGTTGAGGCAATTGGACGGGATCAGTTGCTTGCAAAACTTCCGGAAGAAGTTGTGGCTGTAATGGCAGACTTCTCTTCTGGACTAAGCGGCGACCATCTTTTCCTTATGTCCCCGGAATTTGCAACAAAGCTTGTTGGTTATATAAACAAAGAGGAAAATCCTGCTCTTGATGACATGGGGCTTTCTGTAATTTCAGAAGTAGTTTCGTCTCATTCAGGCGCGGAAATAACAGAGCTTAGCAAAGGCGGAAAACTTCCCGGACTTGCTACAAATCCTCCAGAAGCTGTAAAAGAGCCAAAGGCAATGATTCGTATGCCTCAGGGAACTTTTGCTTGCTTTACATATCCTGTTACTGTTGGCGGCGAGCAGTTTACCTTGTGGGAAGCTGTAAGCGGTTCTGCTGCTGACGGAATGGCTCGTGCTCTTGGTGGCGGCTCAAAGCCTGCTTCACAGCCAGCGTCTTCTGCAAATTCTGGAATGGAAAGTTCTTCTGCCATGGGTGGAGCTCCGCAGATGTCTTCTCCTTCCGCAGGATTTACTCAGCAGCCAATGATGGGCGGAGTGCAGATGGGAGGAATGGGAATGCAGCAGATGCAGCCTAATCCGGCAATGATGGGAGGTATGCAAATGGGCGGCAATATGATGGGAATGCAGCAAATGCAGCCTAATCCTTCAATGATGGGCGGAATGCAGATGCAGACTCCTCCGAATGTTCAGTCATTGCAGTTCCCGAATTTTGCGCAGTCTGTAGGCGGTGGCGAGCAGGGAAATATCAACTTGATTATGGATGTTTTCATGGAAATGACGGTCGAGCTTGGCCGCACCAAGAAAACAATCAAGGATATTCTGGGTCTTGGCGAAGGAACAATCATCGAACTTGACAAGCTTGCCGGTGAGCCTGTTGATATTTTGGTAAACCACAAGCCTATTGCCAAGGGCGAAGTTGTAGTTATTGATGAAAACTTCGGTGTTCGTGTTACAGAAATTCTTCCGTCTCTTGAACACGTGGCTTCATCTATGTGAAAATAAATTTGCAAGGGGCTTTTGAATTTCATTGAAGTTTAAAAGCTCCGCCGAATATAAAAGCGACAGGCTTGAAATGCGGTGGGGGATAACGCAAATGGCTTGTTGCTTTGGGTGGGAAAATGAATTATTCAAAAATAAAAATTTTAGCTGCATTGCTGGCTTTATGCGCTGGACTTTCTTTTGCCCAGCAGTCTTCTTCTCCTTCTGAAAATCTTACTTCCGCGCAGATTGAAAATTCTCAGATTTCATTAGACTTTTCAGAAAATTCTGATTCTGGGACTTCAGATGAAAACGCTTTTAGTTCTTCTGGCTCTTTCGGCGGAATCGGAATTTTTGTGCGCATGATTCTTGTTTTAGGAATCATAATTGCGGCGATTTACTTTTTGTTCAAATTTATGCGCAAGTCTATGGGCGTTGAGCCGTCTGTGGAAGACGATGTCTTTTTGCGCAAAGTTTCGTTTATAAGTCTTGGCGAGGGAAAATCTGTTCAAATTATAAGTCTTTGGAACAAGGCTTTTATTCTTGGAGTTTCAGATAATTCCATTTCGCTTATAAAGGAAATCGATGACAAAGATCTAATTGACGCAATGAACCGCTATGCCGACATGAACAGCAACGCAAAAAAGCCGCGTTCATTTGAAGAAATCCTTCAGCTTTTTATGCCGGGTAAAAAAGAAGAATCCAAGGAAAATATTCCGGCTGCAAAAAAATCAGCTTATGACAAAGGTACAATGGATCTTATAAATTCCTTGAAGGACAAAATGGTTGGCGGAGAAGAAAAATGAAAAGCCTTTTCTTGCTGAAAAAACGTTTTTTTAAATTTGCTGTTGCGCTTTTAGTTTGCGCTTGCTGCTTTTTTCCATTGTCATCGCAAACCCAGAGTAATTTTCCAGAAGGCTCTTCAAGCGGAACTACGGAAATGAACCGCCGCATAACGGGCTTGGACTTTCCGAATTTGAGTTTTTCTGCCACTGCTCCTCGCTCTGGAAATGAAGTTGCGTTCAGTGTGCAGCTTTTGCTTTTGCTTACGCTTTTAACTCTTGCGCCAAGCATTTTTATTTTAATGACTTGCTTTTTGCGTTTTTCGATTGTCCTTGACTTTATAAAAAGGGCGCTTTCTTTGCAGCAAGTTCCGCCAACCGCAGTTCTAAATGGAATTGCAATTTTTATGACGCTCTTTTGTATGTGGCCGACATTCAGGCAGATTTACACGGATTCTTTTCAGCCGCTTTCGAACAATGAAATTACTTTGACAGAAGCTATTGAAAAGGCAGAGTCGCCTATAAGAATTTTTATGTTCCGCCAGATGGGAAACGACAAAAACAGCATAAGGACTTTTATGACTATGGCTGGCCTTGAGCGTCCGGCAAATGCTTCTGATGTTCCGACTTATGTTTTGATTCCGGCTTATATTCTGCATGAGCTTACAGTCGCATTTAAAATAGGAATTCTTCTATATATTCCGTTTATTGTAATTGATATGGTTGTTGCAAGTATTCTTATGAGCATGGGAATGATGATGCTTCCGCCTGTGCAAATTTCCATGCCGTTCAAGCTGATGCTTTTTGTTCTTGTTGACGGCTGGCATCTTTTGACTCAGCAGCTTTTTGTAAGTGTCTTGCGTTAGGAAAATCTTTGACGTTCGGCTTTTGAATGGGAGGAAATTATGTCGTTGAATCTTATTAATAATTTAGTTCGCGGTGGAATTTTGCAGGTTTTTCTTATGTGTGCCCCTATTCTTGGCGCGGCTCTTTTGGTAGGACTTATCGTTGCGATTTTTCAGGCTACAACTTCTATTCAAGAACAGACGCTTACTTTCTTGCCAAAGTTTCTTACGATTCTTTTTGTAATTGCTTTGCTTGGCGGATTTATGTTTAATTCTTTGGCTCAGTATTTCCGCGGAATTCTTGACTTGATTCCGGCTATGGCAAGATAGAATGCTTGAGCGGATTGTTTCTGACGCGCCTGTTTTTCTCTTTGTTGCGGTAAGATGCTTTGCCACGATAATGACACTTCCGCTTTTTTCTTCAAGAACTGTTCCTAGAACTGCAAAAATTGCTCTTGCAGGCTACATGGCGTTTTTTATTTTTCCGCAGATTTCTTTGGCAGACGGAATTTTTTCTTCATATAAAAATTATATTTCACCTGAAGGGAATTTTTCGCTTGAATATATTTTCCTGCTTGCCGGAGAAGCGATGATTGGAATAATCCTTGGATTTTTTGTGCAGATTATTTTTGCTTCGTTTAGCACAGCCGGACAATTTTTTGCATTCCAGATGGGACTTAGCGCAAGCGAAGTTTACGATTCTCTTAGCCAAGTTGAAAATCCGCTTATGGGACAGTTTTTTAACTTTATGGCGATGCTTGTGTTTTTGCAGAACAACTGGCTTCAGATGCTGCTTTTAAAGGGAATGTCTGAAAGCTTTAAAGTTATAAGCGCAATTTCAATAGTAGACAATTCGCGGTTTCTTGCCGAATTTATGATGAAGTCTCTTGCCTTGCTTTTTAAGGATGCGCTGATTATTGCGCTGCCTGTTATGGCATCTCTTTTTTTAATAAATGTTACGGTCGGTATTCTTTCAAAGGCGGCTCCGCAGATGAATTTGCTTTCGGAAGGATTTCCTGTTCTTATGCTGACTGCATACTTTTTAATTTTTGTTCTTGTTCCGCAGTTCATTGAATTTTTTGAAGGCTGCTTTAAAGGCGGGCTTTTTGAAATTGAAAAGCTTTTTATCGGGCTTAGCGGAGGCTGGCAGTGATGGACTTGCAGTGGTTCGCCGCAGAAGATGAAGGCAAAACAGAAGAAGCTTCGGAACAGAAACTCCGCAAAGCAAGAAAAGAAGGCCGCATTGCAAAAAGCCAGGAGCTGAATGGAACTGTTGTTTTTCTTTTTGTTGTCGCAGTTCTTATTTTGCTGGCTCCCTGGTTCTATAATAAAATCTGCAAGATGATGATTTTTTACTTTAACAATGTAACTGCCCAGAAAATTGACGATGCAAGGTTTTACTATATTTTTTTGCGGAATCTTCTTCCGATTGTGCTTCCTTTGTCGCTTGCAGGAATTCTTGCTGGCGTCATAATAAATTTAGTTCAGAACAGAGGATTCATTTTTACAACAAAAACAATAGAGCCAAAGTTTTCAAAAATTGTTCCAAAATTCGGCGAGTATTTTAAAAAGACTTTGTTTTCTATGATGGGACTGTTTAATATTGCAAAGTCGATTGTAAAGGTTGCCATTATTGTTGCAGTCGCAGCTCTTCTTATCCGCATGGATCTGGGTAAGACTCTTGGTTTTTTAAAGGCTGGCGGAATTGATTTGGCGTTGCGTTCTGTTTCTGGAATGGTTGCCCAGCTGCTTGTTGTTTCTGCTGTTATTTTGATTGTAATAGGCGTGTTCGATTATGTAATGCAGCGAAGGGAATTTAAAGAGCAGATGAAAATGACAAAGCAGGAAGTAAAAGAAGAATTCAAGGAAAGTGAAGGCGACCCGGAAGTAAAAGGCAGGCTTGAGTCCGCGCAGAAAGAAATGCTTTCACAAAATATGCCGAAAGCTGTGCGCGAGTCAGATGTTGTAATTACAAACCCTACGCATTATGCAGTTTCCCTTCAGTGGAAGCAAGAGCAGCAGGATGCGCCGATGATTACTGCAAAAGGAACTGACAATACCGCGCAGACAATGAAAAAAATCGCCGCTGAAAATAATGTTCCGATAATTGAAAACCGTCCTCTTGCCCGCGGACTTTATGCAGATACCGAAGTTGGCGACATAATTCCTACATCTTATTTGCGGGCTATTGCGGCCGTTTATGCTCAGGTTGGCTTCATGAATAAGGAAAGAAACAAAAAATCCACTTAAAAGTTACTTTTTGCCGTTTTCAAAATCCTTTTTTTGTAGTAGAATAGAAAGACATTATATTTCTAAATTGAAGCTTTTTAGTTAGGGTGGGGACTCGATGGCGGAAAAGCGCAGCTCAAGCGGTAGTATTTTAAATTTTGTTTTACGCAATTCATTGGCGGTAGGTATTATCGTCGTTGTTTTGTTTATGTTTATTCCGCTTCCAACAGCCTTTATAGATCTTGCAATGGTTATAAACCTTGCGCTTTCTTTTATAATTCTTTTGACTGTTATCTATATGAAGCGTGCTGCGGATTTTACATCGTTTCCGCGGGTCGTCCTTATAACAACAATTTTTGGTCTTGCAATAAACATTTCTTCAACTAGAAATATTCTTGTTCATCCTGTAAAAACTTCCGGGCACATGGCTGGGCAGAGCGAAATGGTCCAGGCGTTTGCTAACATTGTTGCGGGCGACAAGGTTTTAATAGGATTTATAATTTTCATTATTCTGATTGTTGTTCAGGTTCTTGTAATCACAAAAGGCGCGGACCGTGTTTCCGAAGTTACGGCGCGTTTTACTTTGGATGCCATGAACAATAAAATGTTTACGATTCAAAATCAGATTAATAACGGTTCAATTACAGAGGAAGAAGGCGAGCAGAAAATCAATCAGCTTAGGCAGGAAATTGACTTTTATTCTGCAATGGACGGTTCTTCTAAATTTGTAAGCGGAAACGTAAAGGCTGGAATTTTCATTACAGTTGTAAACCTTATAGGCGGAATTGTAACTGGAACTTTGGCAGGGACTTCTATAACTGACGCTCTTGACAGCTATGCGAAACTTACGATTGGCGACGGACTTATGTCTCAGCTTCCGTCTTTGCTGCTTTCTTTTTCAACAGGACTTTTGATTACTGGAAGCAACGACGGCGACTTGCTTTCTGACCAGCTCAAGGAACAGTTTTCTGCAAACGGAACAATTTATGTTATTGTTGGAGCTACGTTGGCGGCTCTTGGGCTTGCGTTCCACAACGGAGCTACAGCAACTCTTGTTCCGATTGGAATTTTGTTTATTTTTGTGGGAACTCGGCTTTCCCGGCTAAAGACAAAAGAAGAAGAGCAGAAGGCAATTGAAGCAGAGCAGGCAAAAAATTCTCCTCAAAAAGGAAATGGCGGACCAGAGGAAATTTCTCCTGTTGTCAAGCTGGATGAGCTTTCACTTGAAATTGGATATGCGCTTATTCCTCTTGTTGATGATGAAAAAGGCGCGGAACTTATGTCGCGTGTAAAAAGAATCCGCCGTGAAGCTGCCCTTGATTTGGGGCTTGTTATTCCGCCGATTCATATTATGGATCAAATGGAGCTTTCGCCGGAAGAATATTCGTTTAAAATCCGCGGAATTGAAGCTGGAAGAGGCCGCCTTAAGCTTGGACATTTTATGTGCCTGAATACAGGAAATGTTCCTAAAGACAGAGAAATTGTTGGAGAAAAAACAAAAGATCCTGCTTTTGGAATGGACGCAATCTGGCTTCCTGATTCAAAACGCATTGAAGCTGAAAAAGCCGGATATGCGGTGATTGACGCTCCTACTATAATTGCAACTCATCTTACAGAACTTATAAGACGCAATGCTTCTAAAATTCTTAGCCGCCAGAGTGTCAGCGCGATTATTGAAGAAATCAAGAAGACAAATCCTGTTGTTGTTGAAGAAGTTACAACTGGCGACCACAGATTCTCTTACGGTGAAATTGAGGCTGTTCTAAAAAATCTTCTTGAAGAGCAGGTCAGCATCCGTAATATGGTTGTTATACTTGAAACTTTGGGAGACTACGGAAAACTTACACGCGACTCTTGGACGCTTACAGAAAAAGTGCGTGAAGCTCTTGGCGCGCAGATTTGCCAGCAGTATGCGGATGAAAATAAAGTTCTTCACGTTCTGAATCTTTCTCAAAGTCTTGCCCAGAAAATTCTTGACCACCGAGCTGATATGCCGGGCAAAGGTCCTATTGTCGCATTTGATCCTGTTGACGCAAGAAATTATATTTCTGCAATGAGCAATGCTGTTGCCGCTGTCCGTGAAAGAAATTATCTTCCTGTTATTTTGTGTCCGTCCGAAGTGCGTCGGCTTGTAAAGTCTTCTACAGAACTTGAAATGCCGGGAATAATAGTTTTGTCTATAAACGAAGTGATGGCTGCTTCGCCAAATATAAAAGTTGAATCTCTTGGAGAAATAAATGGCTGACAATGAGCATAACACGAATGTCCAAAGCATTACTGGTCGTTCCCGCGATGAATGCATGGATAAACTTTACGATAAATATGGAACAAATTTTCAAGTGCTTGGCTGCAAAACTAGGCTTTCCGCAGGATTTCTTGGATTTTTTCAGCGTGAGCAGATTGTTTTAAGATACCAAGTTACAAATTCTTCATTGGAGCAGACTGCTTTTACAAGGAAAGTCAATTATCCTGCAAGCACAGGCTACACAAGAGTTTCTTCAACAGGCGGACTTCCGCTTCAAAATTCTTCGCCTCTAATCCATTCTCATCAGGATTCTTTTTTACAGAAGCGCGATGAATTTTTAACAAAAGTAAATCCAACTGTTACGAATAATCTTCAGATTGGGCAGCTCACAAAGCAGTTTGACCAGTTTAAAAACGAAATGCAGGAGCAGATGAAGACAATTGTTCAGGCCACTTCTGCGGAAAAGGAACATCCTTCAATTTTAAAGATTCAGGAGCTTCTTGAGGAAAACGAGTTTACAAAATCTTACATAAAGAAAATGTGCTCCCGAATGAAAAATGAATTCAGCCTTGAAGAACTTGATGATTTTGACTATGTTCAGACCTGTGTGGCGGACTGGATTGGAGAAAGCATTCCGATTGCTTTTGAAGAAAAAAAGTCTGCGCCGCAAGTCATTATAATTGTTGGACCTACAGGAGTTGGAAAAACAACTACTGTTGCAAAGATGAGTTCCCGCATTTCAATCGACTATAAAAAGAACCGCGAAAAATATAAGTATCCGCCTAGAATCCGCATGATTACAACAGACACAATGCGTGTTGCCGCTATTGAGCAGCTTAAACGCTGGGCGGAAATTATAAACGTGAATGTTGATAAGGCTGAAAGCTCTGAAGATTTGAAAATTCTTTGCGACAGCTACGTTTCTAATTCTGACTATATTTTTATTGATACAAGCGGCTACAGTCCGAATGATTATGAAAACATAGCAAAAATGCGCACAATTTTAAATGTTAAAAATTTAAACGAAAATGTTTACCTTGCAATTACGGCAGGAGTGAGTGCTAAGGATTTGGAAAATATAATCCGCAATTACGAAGGATTCGATTTTAAAAGCATAATTGTTACAAAATGCGATGAAACTACATCGTTTGGACGAGTGATAAGCGTTTTGGCAGAAAAGAACAAACCAGTGTCTTGGATTACGACAGGTCAGGATGTATTGAACACAATTCAACGGGCAGATCCAAACTGGTTCTTAAAAAATCTTTCAGGATTTAAAATCAATATAGAACATATTGAAAAAAAGTTCGGAACTGCCGATAAAGAAGCAGAGTAATCTAAAAATTGAATCAGGGCAACAGGAGAATATAAATGGAAGAACAGGCAAAAGAATTGCGCGCTCTTATGAATGAAGATAATTTCGCTAGGCCGTCAGCTCCACATAAAACAAGAATAATTGCAATAACAAGCGGAAAGGGCGGAGTTGGAAAGACTAATATCGCAGTGAATATGGCGATTGCGTATTCCCAGCTTGGAAAAAAAGTCATACTTATTGACGGCGACTTGGGAATGGCGAATGTGAATGTTCTTTTGAGCGTTGTTCCTCAGTACAATCTTATGCACGTAATAAACCGTAAAAAAACGATGAACGAAATAATTCTGGACACGGAATTTGGCTTTAAGTTTATCGCAGGCGCAAACGGATTTTCTAAAATTGCAAATCTTTCAAATGACGAGCTTGACTACTTTGCAAAAGAATTCGCCTCTCTTTCAAATGCCGACATTATCATAATAGATACTGGCGCTGGAATTTCAAATAATGTTCTTCAATTTCTTGCCGCCGCTGATGAAGTTTATGTAATTACAACTCCAGAGCCAACTGCGATTACAGATGCCTATGGAATTATAAAAATAATCACAACAGAGCTTCTTCACAGGCAGATAAATTTAAAGCTTCTTGTAAACAGAGTTCATTCTTCTGATGAAGGAAAGCGCATTTCAGACTTGATTATAAATATTGTGGCGCAGTTCTTGAATTACAAAGTTGAATACATTGGATTTGTTTATGACGATCCGGTTGTTCAGGCTTCCGTTATACGCCAAAAGCCTTTTATGATTATAAATCCTACATCCAAGCCGGCTGTGTGCCTAAAGCATATTGTGGGCAGGATAGAAAAAACTGATATTCCGTCGGATGCAGGGGTTTCAAACTTCCTAAAAAAGTTCCTTGGGGGCAAGAAAAAATAAATCTTGACCTTAGAGGTGTTTTGCCTTAATCTATAAGAATATAATAAACGGGAGGAAAGAACATGTTCAATTTAAAAAATGTAGCTGCTTCTGCTGGTGTTGGATTTGTTCTGTCTTTCCTTATAAGCATTATTTCTACTCATCGGTTTTTTGTTGCTTCTTTCCGCGGAATTATTTTTGCCGTGGTTTTTGCGCTTTTGGCATTTGCGGCAGGATTTTTGAATAAGAGATTTCTTTCTGTTGAAACTTTGTCTGATTCAAAGGACGAGGCTGGAAAAAAGCCGGTTTCTAAGGCTGGCTCTGTTGTGAATATTACAATAGATGATGAAAATCTTACAGAAGATGAGGCTGCTCCAAATTTTGATGTGAGCGCAAATAAAAATTTCTTTAATGGCGGCGGATCTGTAGGAACGGCTTCGAAGTTCGAAGAAAAAACGGAAGATGCTCCTGTTGCTGATTCTTTGCAAAAAGCGGAATCTTCTGCTGATGAGGCTGTAGAAAATGCAGTTCCTGTTGCGGATTCTAACGCACCTGAAAAAACTGAGCCTGAAAATCCAGTGGCGGCTGCGTCTTCTGAAAAAGCTGCCCAGTCGCAGGAAATAGATGCTTTGCCTGATATTGGTGTTTTTTCTGGTGAATCAGATGACGACGAGGGCGTTATAAATGACTCCGATTTTGCTCAAACTGAATCTTCGGAAAAACTTCCTTCTGTGCCTACAGATGGAAAAGTTTCTGTGGAACAGGATACAAAGACAATTGCAAGCGCAATAAGGACATTGCTAAAAAAAGATGAAATGTAATATGGGGATATTAACGAAAATCTTTGGAAAAGAAACTTCTAAAGGTTTTCTAGCAAGGGTGTGGGATACATGGCAAATCAAATTTTAGATGAAAACGAAGAAGCCGAACTTTGGCGTGAGTATAAAAAAAGCAAATCTGTCGCAATAAGAGACCGTTTAATCCGTCAGTATATGCCCCTTGTAAAATGGGTTGCAGGACGAGTTTCCACAGGAATGCCAGATAGCGTGGAATTTGATGACCTTGTTGGCTTTGGACAGTTTGGGCTTTTGGATGCAATAAATAAATTTGACATTGACAAAGGCGTAAAATTCAAGACTTACGCAACAACACGTATAAGAGGCGCAATTTTTGACGAACTTAGGGAGTTGGATTGGGTTCCGCGTTCTGTGCGCCAAAAATCCCGTGAAATAGAAGACACAATTGTTGAGCTTGAATCTAAACTGGGACGCACTGCTTCTGATGCGGAAATTGCAAAAGCCATGAACATGACAGAATCTGAATATCAGTCGGCTGTTATGAAGGTAAGCGGAACAAGTGTGCTTTCTTTGAACGATGTTTGGTATTCAGGGGATGAAAGCGAGCACGTTTCAATTGGGGACAGCATTGAAGCTCCGAACAGTCTTAATCCTGATGTAATTGTTGAACGTGAAGAAATCCGCAGAGTTATAATTCAGGCTATAAATGAACTTCCTAAAAATGAAAAAATGGTGATTGTTCTTTACTACCACGAGGATTTGTCTTTTAAAGAAATCGGTCAGGTTCTTAATGTAAGCGAAAGCCGCATAAGCCAGCTTCATTCAAAGGCGAATTTGCGTTTGCGTGCAAAACTTACAAGCGTCCGCAAAGGAATTTTTTAAGAGGTCTTATGGTAACTCTTGACAAGCTTAGAATAGACATGGAAAAGCAGCTTGCATTTGACAAGGATATTCACACTGTTGAAGTCCGCGCAGACACATTGGATGAGTGTCTTGATGATGCTGCTGTTCAGCTTGATTCAAAAAAAAACAACCTTGAATATGAAGTTATAGAAAGAGGAAGCCAGGGCATTATTGGTCTTATGAAAAAGCCTTGGAGAATCCGCGTATATGAAAATCCTACTGTAATCCGTCAGAAAAAAGAAAAAGAAGCAGCTTCCCTTGCTGGAGAACAGGCTAGCGCAAGCAATGCTGAAAATGAAAGAGTTGACGGAATGTTCTATGTGCATAGATTTGGCTCGCGCATATTTGTTAAAGTTACATTGCCAAAAGGCTCTGGAACGCCAGTTTCCGCGTCAGACCTTATTAATGAAGCTCGGCGGCCGGATAACACTTCGCTTGATGAAAACCTTTTAAAGAAACTTGCGGAAGAGGGCACTGGCAACAGTTATGTTGAAGCCGGTACATTTACCCATGTTGCGGCAGGAGACGCTGTTATGGCGGTTGATATTTCCAAGGATGAAATGCAAGCAACCATTACTGTTTCTCCTCCGTCTCAAGGCGGCTCCGAAATTTCCGCAGAGAATATAAAAAATGCTTTAAAGACGCAAGGTGTTGTCGCTGGAATTGAAGACGACAAGATAATTTCGTTTGTTGACAATCCGATTTATAATATGCCTTACGAAGTTGCGGCTGCGATCCTTCCTGTCAACGGCACGGATGCGTACATTGATTATAAATTTGAAACTGACAAGACAAAACTCAGGCTGAAAGAAACTGCGAATGGCCAGGTTGACTTTAAGGAGCTTAACCTTATTCAGAATGTTGTTGTCGGACAGCCTTTGGCGGTGAAAATTCTTCCTCAGCGCGGAAAGGGCGGAAAAACTATTCTTGGCCGTTATCTTGAGGCAAAAAATGGAAAAGATATTCCGATTCCTCTTGGACAGAACACAAGGCTTGATTCAGACGGACGCACTGTTGTTGCAGAGAAAAACGGAAACGTAATTTTGGTTGGCGACAAAATTACAGTTGAAGAAGTTTACGAAGTTCCTGGCGTTAACATCAAATCTGGAAATATTACTTACATGGGAACTGTTGTTTGCCGCGGAAACGTTGAAGACGGATTCAGCATAAAGGCTGACGGAAACATAGAAATTTATGGTTCTGTTGGAAACTGCCATATTGAAGCGGGCGGTGATATTGTTATTTCTCAAGGTGTGATGGGTCGCGATGAAGGCGAGATAATTACAAGCAAATCAGTCTGGGCAAGATTCCTTCAGAATGTAAAAGTTACAGCGGAAGAATATGTTGTTGTAAATGACAATATCATGAACAGCAATGTTACTGCGATGAAAAAAATCCTCTTAAAGGGAAAGCGTGCTTCTATTATTGGCGGCCATCTTTTTGCAACAGAGGAAATTACAGCAAAGAACATCGGCTCTTCTGGCGGTGGAATTGAAACAATTCTTGAAGTTGGTTTTGATCCCAAGGCAAAGCTTAGGCTGCAGGAGCTTCAGGAAATGCAGTCAAATGTTGTAAAACAGCTTGAAGAAGTTGACTTGAATATTTCAACTTTGGAAAACCAGAAAAAAGTGCGCCGTTCGCTTCCAAAGGAAAAAGAAGAAACTCTTGCGAACTTAAGAAATCAGCGAGTTGACTTGATGGATTCAAGTGAAAAAATGACAACAGAAATCAATGAAATCAATGCTCATAACAGGGAGCTGAAAGTTGTTGGCTGTGTCAATGCAAGCGGAACTGTTTATTCTGGCGCAAAAATTCTTGTACGTGATGAAATTGATGAAGTCCGCTCCGAATGCAAAGCTGTAACTTTCTATTTTGACAGCGGATTTGTAAAGCGCAAAAAATATGAGCCAACACAAGATTCTGACGAAATGGAAAAGCCAGACGGATACAAATAAAAATCTGGCTTGACGTTTTTGCTTTTATGTCTTAAAAAGAACAATCAAATACCTTAAAAACAAAAAAGGCATCCATTTTCAAGATGCCTTTTCACTTCAAAAACTAACTATAATTAGCAGTTCTCTGCAAAGTATTTGATTGTTCTTACCATCTGTGATGTGTAGCTGTTTTCGTTGTCGTACCAAGAAACAACCTGTACTTCATAGAGGTCATCTGCAATCTTAGAAACCATTGTCTGTGTTGCATCGAACAAAGAACCAAATTTCATTCCGATTACGTCAGAAGAAACGATTTCGTCTTCGTTGTATCCGAAAGATTCTGTTGCAGCAGCTTTCATTGCAGCATTGATTTCTTCTTTTGTAACTCCAGCTTTCTTTACAACAGCTGTAAGGATTGTTGTAGATCCTGTTGGAACTGGAACACGCTGAGCTGAACCAATCAATTTTCCGTTCAATTCAGGAATTACAAGACCGATAGCCTTTGCAGCACCTGTTGAGTTAGGAACGATGTTCTGAGCACCTGCACGTGAACGGCGGAGATCACCCTTGCGCTGTGGACCGTCAAGAATCATCTGGTCGCCAGTGTAAGCGTGGATTGTAGACATGATTCCGCTCTGGATTGGAGCATAGTCGTTAAGAGCTTTAGCCATTGGAGCCAAGCAGTTTGTTGTACAAGAAGCAGCAGAAATGATGTTGTCGTTCTTTGTAAGAGTTTTGTGGTTTACATTGTAAACGATTGTTGGAAGGTCGTTTCCAGCAGGAGCTGAAATTACAACTTTCTTAGCACCAGCATCAATGTGAGCCTGTGATTTAGCTTTTGATACATAGAAACCTGTGCATTCAAGAACTACATCAACACCGATTTTTCCCCAAGGGAGATTTGCAGCGTTAGCTTCCTTATAGATTGTGATTTTCTTTCCATCTACAACGATAGCACCTGGTTCTTTTACAGTTTTTCCATCTTCAGCAAGAACGTCATCAATGTGAGAAACTGTGTGTTTTCCTTCACCAATTTTTCCCATGAATCCACCCTGTGCTGTATCATATTTAAGAAGGTGAGCAAGCATTTTTGGGCTTGTAAGATCGTTGATAGCAACTACTTCATATCCGTCAGCTTCAAACATCTGGCGGAATGCAAGGCGACCAATGCGGCCGAAACCGTTAATAGCAACTTTAACCATGGTAAGTTAACTCCTTGAATAAATTATTCTATGGCGACTATTTTATTCCTATTGCAGTTTATTGTCAATAAAGCGTTCTATGTTCTTTTTCAATGTATTTAAAACATTTTTTTTATCCGCGGACCAAAGCGGAGCAATCAGAATTTTTTTTGGACCGTCGCCGGTTATTCTGTGGACTACGATTTCAGGCGGAAGAATTTTTAAGCACTCGCAGACAAATTCGCAGTATTCTTCAAGCTCAAAAAGTTTAAAAGGATTTTCCTTGTATTCCTGCGCCATTTTTGTTCCTTCAAGAATGTGCAGGAGCTGAATTTTTATTCCGTTGAGCCTAGGATTTAAGTCAGAAAGATATTTTACAGTCTGAAGCATAAGTTCTTTTGATTCTCCCGGAAGTCCGAGAATTATATGCGCAATGACTTCGATTCCGGCTGATTTCAATTTGTAAAAACAGTTTTCGAATTCTTTTAAAGTGTAGCCTCTGTTTATTTTTTTTGCCGTTTGCTCATGGATTGTCTGAAGCCCCAGTTCAATCCAAACTGGTTTTATTGTATTCAGTTCACGGAGAAGTTCAATAATTTCATCTGGAATGCAATCCGGACGAGTTCCAATTGAAAGCGCGGCAACTTCCGGCCGGCTGATTGCGCCAAAGAAAATTTCTCTGAGCTTTTCTATTGTAATGTTTTTGTCTGTGTAAGTATTTGTGTAAGACTGAAAGTACGCAATGTATTTTCTTTTTTCAGGCGGGACGCTTTTGGGAAACTTTGAGTCAACTCTTTTTTTTGCTTCTTCAATTTGAATTTCTATTGGAGCTGGTTTCGCCGCAAAATCTCCAGAACCTCCTTGCGAGCAGAATGTGCAGCCTCCAGTTCCTTTTGTTCCATCGCGGTTTGGGCAAGTGCATCCAGTTGAAAGTGAAAGCTTGTAAACTTTGCATCCGAATTTTTCTTTTAAATATGAATTGAGTGTTTTGTAGCTCATTTTGATTTTTACTTTCGTCCGTAAATTTTTTCAATTTGGCTTGTGTATTTTCCATTGTCGCCATAAACGATTATGGGACTTTCTATTTTTAAATAAGGCTTTGCGCATTTTTCAGATTCAATCATCAACATTGAAGCTTCTTTTTCTTTACTTGGAAAAACAATTTTCATTCTTTTGGGCGCAAGTTTATATTTTTCAAGCAATGAAAAAATTTGCGGCAGGCGGAAAGGCTTGTGAATCAGAAAAAATTTTCCATGCGACTTCAAAAGAGCAGAGGCGGTTTTTATTACGTCTTCAAGCGTGCAGAAAATTTCATGGCGTGCAATGGAAAGTGGCTCAACTTTGTTTGTGTTTCCGTTTGAAATTTCTATGTAAGGCGGATTTGAAACAACAACGTCAAAAGAATTTTTTTGTAAAACTCTAAACGGCTCTTTTATATCTGCGCAGAATATTTTGATTTTTTCTTGCAGGTTGTTTAACTCCACACTTCGGCTTGCCATGTCTGCTGATTCTTCTTGAAGTTCTATGCACTCAAAATTTGCCTCTGGATTTTTTTCAGACATTAAAAGCGGAATTATTCCTGTTCCTGTTCCCAAATCGCAGATTTTGCATTTTCCTTTTGTGTGTGCAAAGTCAGCTAAAAGAACTGCGTCAATTCCAAACCGAAATTCTTTTTTTCCTTGAATCAGTCTAAGAGTTTTTACGTGGAGATTTTCTATTGTTTCGCCAGCTTTAAGGTTCATTTTTTTTGTTTTGCAGAAATTATGAAAATTGTATTTTTTGTTTTCCAGTTGAAAATATTTTTTTCCGCGGCCTGAATAAAAAGCTCTTTTAGTTTTTCGAATTTTTCATGACCCAGTTTGTCTTTTATAAATTTGCCGTAAGAGGAATTTTCTGCGTTAAACCAACGTTCGGTTTCTGATGTGCTGATTTTTCGCTTTTCCAAAATAAATGTGGATTTGTAAAGACATGAAAAATTGTTTTTCTCAAAAATATTTTTTACAGTTTCTTCGTTCCATGAAAAAATCGGATTCGAAATGTTTTCGAAAAATTCTTTTTCCGCTTGGTCAGATTCTTGCAAAAGTTTTTTTATTTCTTTATTTTCAATTTTATCTTTAAAAAGTGTTTCTTCAATCAGTTTGGTCAAACGCTGCCCGGAACAAGGAATTCTCTGGGAAATTACAACTTGCGCATTCTTTTCAAAGAAAGGAAAAAGTTCTTTTGTTCCGTTTTGAACTTCTTCTGTGCTGAAGGAAATATCGCGCTTTATTTTTTCTGTTCCAAAAAATCCGTCGCTTAAGGAAACGCAAAGTTCTTCGATGTCATCTTTTGTAGAAAAAATATCACGGGCAAAAAATCTGTCAAATTCTATATCGCCAAAAACAGCAATCGAATTTCTTAACGTATCTTTTTTTATGCAGAGTTTTGGCTGGTCTAGTTCTTCTAGCGTTGAAGCGTAGCGTGCCAAAGATTGCATTCCGTTTGGAGTTCTGCATATTCCGCATACTAATCCCTCTGGAGTTTTTCGTATAAGGTCGAATAAAAGAAGCGCGTCATCTGCATTTGCAACCAGGCATCTGTGGAATCTTAAAATGCTGGCGGCTTCTGTCATTGCGTTCCGTATTCCAAGCAAAGCCTGCGCCTTGTTTGTTTCAAGTCTTGCCCGCCAAAGTGATTCGCCTTTTTCAAGGGCAGAATTTTTTCTTGGATTTTCCGCAGTGTATGTAAGATTTTCTCCAGTTTTTTTTAAACCGTGAAAATGCCCTGCTTCTTTCCACCAGTCAGAAACCGCATTTATTTGCTCTGGATTTTTTTCTTCACTGTCTTCAAGAATTGACGCAATCTGGGCTTCCCTGCGCGAAAGAATATCTTCTCTGATTTTTGCTTCGTAGCCTTGAGTTGAAGGAGTGTAGAAAACTTTTCCAACGAGAGTGTCCGGCAAATATTGCTGAGCAACCCAGTGGTCTTTGTAAGCGTGCGGATAAAGGTATCCTGCTCCGTGTCCGAATCCTTCCGCATCTCTTGAAGCGTCCCGCAAATGATTTGGAACATCGGCATCTTCTTTTTCAACAGAAGACAAGGCGTCGAAAAATGCCATTGAGGAATTTGACTTTGGCGCAGTTGCAAGATATAAAGCCGCGTGCGTTAAAAAATATCTGCCTTCAGGAAGTCCTACGCGGTCAAAGGCGGCGGCGCAGCTTTCAACAATTGAAATTGCATTTGGATCTGCAAGCCCAGTGTCTTCGCAGGCAGAAATAAGCATACGGCGAAAAATAAAATGCGGGTCTTCTCCTGCCTTTACCATTCTTGCAAGCCAGTAACAGGCGGCATCTGGATCTCGACCTCGTAGGCTTTTTATAAATGCGGAAATTATGTCGTAATGATAATCTCCATCGCGGTCGTAAAGAACAACTTTTTTTTGAATTGATTCTTCGCAGGCTTCTTTAGAAATGTAGATTGTGCTTCCGAAACTTGGAGGCCATTTTTCTGGTGTTGTTTCAACTGCAAGTTCCAGCGCATTTAAAAGGCTTCTTGCGTCTCCGTTTGCAGTTTCGATTAAATGCTCCAGCGCGCCTTTTTCAAATTCAACTTTCCATTTTCCATAGCCGCGTTCTGTGTCGGACAAAGTTTGTTTTGCGGCATTGAGCAAATCTGTTTTTGTAAGCGGCTTTAGCTGAAAGACTCTGCTTCTTGAAACCAAGGCTTTGTTCACTTCAAAAAAAGGATTTTCTGTTGTTGCGCCTATTAAAATTATAGTTCCGTTTTCTACCCAGGGAAGAAGAGCGTCCTGCTGGCTTTTGTTCCAGCGGTGAACTTCGTCTACAAATAAAATTGTTTTTCTTTTATAAAGATTTTTCTGGGTTTCAGCATCGGAAATTGCTTTTCTAATATCTGCAACGCCCGTGAGAACTGCATTCAATGTAATGAAATTTGAACTTGTGTGGTTTGCAATTACGCGCGCAAGCGTTGTTTTTCCTGTTCCTGGAGGTCCGTAAAAAATAACGGAAGTAAGCTGGTCTGCCGCAATCGCCCTTCTTAAAAGTCTTCCTTTGCCTACGATATGCTCTTGTCCAATGTACTCGTCAAGGGTTCTTGGCCTCATTCTGGCAGCAAGAGGCTCGTGGGAATCTTTTAAGTTGGAAAAAAGCTCATCCATTTTTTTAGGCTAATCTCCGTCGCGGTTCCATTCTTTTTTTGCAGGATACCAAGCGTAAAGACCAGTGTCATCCCAAGAGTCTGAGCTTGAGCGGATAGAGCCGTAAATAGTTGAAGAAGCGTATTCGTCAGTTCCTTCTTCTGTTGAATAAGAACCTTCTTTCTTATTTGGATTAAGAACAAAAACCATGAACACGTATTCAGAAATTACAGAGTTTCCGTTGCCTTCCATTTTCGTAGTGTCGCCATTTGGAATGCCAGTTGATTCATTAATTGCAACTCTCGCAAGCCCGTCTGAAGTTCCAAGAAGAATATAGTCTTTTGCGGCGGCAATAGAAAGAAGTCCTCCTGCATCAAGGTCAACAGACTGCTCGTTAGAATCTGAAGCGGTTATATAGTAAAGACTTGAGTTTCTGCTTACATTGTTGCTTCTTGTATAAGTTTTTGTGTAATAAAGGCACTTATCGTTGGAAGTCATTCCGTAGTATTTTGAGAAATAAGTATTGTTGTTAAAATAGCAAGCTGAAATTGCGTTCGTTGAGTCAGATTCTCCGCCGACAAAAGTTGGATTAGAAACTTCTGCAGGGGCAGCGCTTCCATTCAATTTGTAAAGCTTGTAAGTGTCTTGGGATGTGGCTCTAATTCTTGCGTATGCTTCTCTGTTTGCAATTGAGACTGAATTGTTATCCTCTACATAAAAATATTTATTGTCGAATATTACTTTTGCGTTTTCAAAAGAATAGTTTCCGCCGCTGATGTTTTCAACTTTTGTCCAGGCAAGACCGCTTGCAGGATCTGAATTAGTCGCGTAAATTGTCGCAGTTTTCGGCTCGTTTTCACCGTCATCATTTTCAACCCAGATATAAGTCAGGGCGTAAAGATATTCGCTGTCGCTTGCAAGAAAATATGTTGTGGCAGGAATTCCGTTGTCGCCTTTTTCTGAAGTAGGGGAAGTTGTTTTTTCCCATTGTCCGTTATATTCGCCTTTTGTTGTAGAAGGCTCGTTAGTCTTGTAAAAAATATCGCCGTTGCAAGTTAAGATGTAGTTTTTATAGTGAACGATTGAATGCATATCGCCTTGCAAGCCGCTTGAGTTAAGTTTTATTTCGTTGTTAATCGCGCCGTAAATGTCATCGTGGCAGGAAGAAAATCCTACAAGGCAGGCAAAAACTGCGGAAAGAAAAATGCTGTTTATAATTGACTTTTTCATTTGTTTTCCTTTTGTAAAATTTAGAAATGGTATCTTGCCGTTACGCTGAATGTAAGAAACTGTCCTGCAAAATTTTCCGCGTTGTCATTGTACCAGGAAGAAAACTGCGGCATAAGAAGATACGAAGCTTCAAGTCCGAGCGACCAGCTTTCTGTAAGACGGAACATTGCGCCGGCTTCTGGCTTTACAACAAGCCCAGGAAAGTAGTTTTTTCCGCCGAAAGATTCCCAGGCAAATCCAAGTCCGATTGTGAGCGGAAATTCAAATCTGCCTGCAACCGGCTGGTAAGTGAACGAAGCGATAAATGGAACATAGTTGAATACATGGCTTCCGATTGAAACATTAAAGCCAAAACTTACATCGAATCCAATCGCCATTTTTGAAGTCAAAAAATAATGGTAGCCCAAAGAGCCAATTCCGCCGAGCTTTAGCTGAGAGTCTCCCTTTATGGCGCTTTCAAAGTCTGGAAAATTCAGCGGCATGCAAAGACCAAGCGCAATTTTTATATACTGGTCTCCCGGCAGGTTCATTCCAAGGTCAAAACTGATGTCGTCTTCTGTGTATTCGTCTCCTTCATCGCTGTCATCGCCTGAATTTTCATTCTGCGAGCTTTGCATAAAAGTTGTCTTTGGAAGTGCAGCCTGCGCTGTTGAAATATAAATTCCTATAATTCCTACGCTCAAAAGCGTAATCAAACGTTTCATAATTTTTCCTTTAACATAAAAGCAAATTCTTCTATGGCAATTTGTTCTGTTTTTTTATATTATGCTTAGGCAGTTTTCAAATGGATTTATCCTTGAATATTGCCAAGCGATTATACTTGGTTTCAAGGATTTTATCAATCTAGCGGACGTTTTGATTTCCGCGGCTGCTTTATAAAAAAGAAAACAAAAAAATGGAAGGTTACAGATGAGCGCAAAAATTATAGACGGAAAAGCAATTGCTGCCGAAGTAAAAGCTGATGTTGCAAAAAAAGTTTTGGAGCTTAAGAAAAGCGGAATTACGCCTTGCCTTGCAGTTATTCTTGTGGGAAACAATCCTGCGAGCGTAAGCTATGTTTCTGGAAAAAGAAAAGCGCTTGCAGAAGCCGGAATGGAAGACAGAAGCATAGAGCTTCCAGAGTCAACCACAGAGCAGGAGCTTTTATCTTTGATTCAAAAACTGAACGAAGACAAGACAGTGCACGGAATTCTTGTTCAGCTTCCACTTCCTTCACATATTGACGAAAAGAAAGTTACAAATTCAATCAGCCCGGAAAAAGACGTTGACGGTTTTCATCCGGTGAATGTGGGCAGGCTTGTTACCGGCGAAAAAGGATTTCTTCCATGCACTCCAAACGGAATCACTGTTCTATTGAAGAAAATGAACATTGAAACGAGCGGAAAAAATGTTGTGGTTGTGGGGCGCAGCAATATTGTTGGAAAGCCGATGGCTCTTTTAATGCTCAGAAAAGAATTCAATTCAACTGTTACAATCTGCCACACAGGAACAAAAAGTCTTTCGGACTACACAAAAAAAGCTGACATTCTGATTGTGGCTTCCGGCCGTCCGAACACAGTTACCGCGGACATGATAAAAGAAGGCGCTGCTGTAATTGATGTGGGCGTAAACCGAATTCCCGATTCCGCAAAGAAAAGCGGATTCAGGCTTTGCGGAGATGTTGATTTTGAAGGCGCAAAAGAAGTCGCGGGCTTTATAACTCCAGTTCCGGGCGGAGTTGGTCCTATGACAATTGCAATGCTCATTTTCAATACCTTGGAAAGCGCGGAAAATTTTAAGGCTCAAAATGATTGACATTCAGAATTCAAAAGACACGCGCGAAATTCCCTTGCAGAAAGTTGGCGTTACAGACTTGAGCTATCCTGTTCAGGTTTTGGACAAGGCGGAAGGTTCTCAGAAAACGTGCGCCAAAGTGAATCTTTTTGTGAATCTGCCGCATAATTACAAAGGAACTCACATGTCGCGCTTTATAGAAATTTTCCACCGCCACCGTGAAAATCTTGGAATGAAGCAGTTTCTTTTTATGCTTGAGGAAATCAGAAAAAGCCTTGATGCGGAGCGCGCGTTTGGCTCAATGGAATTTCCTTTCTTTATGAAAAAGCAGGCTCCGGTTTCCCATGCGGAAAGCATAATGTGCTACAAATGCACTTACGAAGGCGAAGTTGGTTCTGCCTCAAACAGTTTCTTTATAAAAATTGAAATTCCTGTTACGACTTTGTGTCCGTGCTCAAAGGCAATCAGCCAGTACGGTGCGCATAACCAGCGTGGAATTGTTACTGTAAAGCTTAAAAATTCAAGCCTGTTCTGGATTGAAGACGTGATTGAAGAAGTTGAAAAAAGCGCGAGCGGCGGACTTTACAGCATTTTAAAACGTCCGGACGAAAAGTTTGTTACCGAGCACGCTTACGAAAATCCTCGTTTTGTGGAAGATGTTGTGCGCGAAGTTTTTATTGCGCTTAAGAATTTTTCAAAAAGCGAAAAGCCTTTCAGCTGGTTCAGCGTGGAATGCAAGAATTTTGAAAGCATTCACAATCACAATGCTTACGCTTACACTGAATTTAATGAAGCATAAAAAATGCCGGAGCTGCATTGTTGCGTTCTCCGGCACAAGGGGCTTTTAGTTTTACTGCTATTATGGGCAAGCTTAAACACTGTCATTATCGGGCTTGACCCGGTAATCCATACCTTAGTTTATGAGTGTTTTTACGTCAACAACGCCGTTTTTTTCGCCGAATCCGTCATCAGTTGTCGCTGGAGCATTTTTGTCTGTCATCTAGTTTCCGTTTATGATGAACTTGTAAGTAAGAACGCTTTTTTCTGAAACAACTTTTCTGATGTTTTGTTTTTACTTTGTTAGAAATGCAATCTTTTTCAATTGTGCAATGACAGTTTATTCTTTATAATGAGCAGATGACTTATTTTTTTGAAACTTACGGCTGCGAAATGAATATTGCCGAAAGTGCTTCCGTTGAACAGATTTTAATTTCACGCGGCTGGAAAAAGGCTGAAAACGTTCAGCTTGCCGACCTTGTTGTAATAAATACTTGCTCTGTGCGCGGTTCCGCAGAAGAAAGAATATTCGGGCGGCTTGGATTTTTTTCCGGGCTAAAGAAAGTTCGTTCGCGCGCTCCAGACGCAAAAAAAAGGAACATGGAAATTGCCGCGGAATATGTGCAGAAAAACGGAGCGGTTCCTCTTACCGTAATTGTAATGGGCTGCATGGCGGAACGTCTTTTAAAGTCGCTTCAAAAGCAGTGGCCTTGTGTTGATTACGTTGTGGGCACGTTTGCAAAAAATAAATTCGGCGAAATAATTCAGGCGGTTGAAGAAGGCGGAAAATATATTCAGACTGAGGAAGAGCCTGTTTATGTTTTTGCGGAAACTTCGTATGAAGAGGGTGCGTTTTCAACTTTTGTTCCCATTATGCACGGCTGCAACAATTTCTGCTCGTACTGCATTGTTCCCTATGTGCGCGGAAGGGAAGTGAGCCGTCCTGTAGAACAGATTTTGCACGAGCTTGATGTGCTTGCCGGCCGCGGTGTAAAGGAAATAACGCTTCTGGGCCAGAATGTAAATTCTTATAAAGGCGCAGACGGAATGAATTTTCCGAGCCTTTTAAGGACAATCTGCCGCCATTTGGAGCAAACAAATTCTCCTATTGAATGGATTCGGTTTGAGTCAAGCAATCCCAAGGATTTTTCTGATGAGCTTATAGATGTGATTGCAGAAGAAAATCGCATTTGTACTGGGCTTCATATTGCAGTTCAGCACGGCTCCAATTCAATTTTAAAAGCCATGAACCGCAAATATACACGGGAACAGTATCTTTCACTTGTTCAAAAACTGCGCTCTCGTGTTCCAAACATTCAGCTTACAACGGACATAATGCTTGGATTCCCTGGAGAAACTGAAGAAGACTTTGAGCAGGCGGCTTCTCTTATGAAGGAAGTGGAATTTGAAAGCGCGTTTATGTACTATTATAATCCGCGTGAAGGAACTCCCGCCGCAAAAATGCAGAACCAAATTCCGCTTGAAGTAAAAAAAGAGCGTCTTCAGAAAATTATAGACATTCAGCTTGGAATTACAAGAAAAGTGATGGAAAAGCAAGTTGGAAAAAACATAAAGGTTCTTGCGGACATTATAAGCCGCGACAACGCAAAAGAGCTTTTGGGCAAGACCGAGCAGAACGAGCGCATTGCATTTGAAGCCCCGGTTTCTCTCATTGGAAAATTTGTGCAAGTCCACATAGACAGCCTGAACGGAAACACATTTAAAGGCAGCCTTGTGCGCTAGGAAAACGCTTTTAATTGAAAATCAACTGAAAAACTGCTAGAATACGTGAGTTTTCAGATTTGATATGGAAACATAATCTTTAATTTAAATAGGGGCATTTTATGAAAAAAGCTGTTGTTTTGGCATTTGCATTGGCGGCTTGCATGGTTCTTCCTGTAAGCGCAAAGAAAAAGTCTGTTCAAATCAAAGGAATAGAAGATCTTGACGGAAAACGCATTGGTGTTCAGGGCGGCACAACTGGCGAAACTTATGTTCAGGAAAATTTGAAGAATGCAAAGCTTTCTTCTTTTAAATCTGGAATGGATGCAGCTCTTGACCTTATGAACGGCCAGATTGACGCTATTGTTCTTGACGAGCTTCCGGCAAAGCAGATTGTTTCCCGCAACAGCAAAAAGCTCAAGATTGTGGACTCGAAGTTTGCGCAGGAAGAATATTCAATCGCTGTAAAAAAAGGCAACGCTTCCCTTTTGGAATCAATCAACAAGACAATTGCCGCTCTCAAATCTAATGGCGGATACGAAGATTTGGTTAACGCCTTTATGCCTGCTGACGGAGTTGTAAAAATTCCTAGCGACGAAGTTCTTTCTGGAAAAGTTGTAAAGCTTGGAACAAACGCAGCGTTTCCTCCTTTTGAATATGTAGAAGGAACAAAAATTGTTGGCTTTGACATTACAATGGGACAGAAAATTGCAAAGGACTTGGGACAGTCTCTTGAAGTTGTTGATATGTCTTTTGACAGCCTGATTCCAGCTCTTTCTAGCGGAGCGATTGATTTTATTGCTGCCGGAATGAGCGTTACAGAAGAGCGCAAGAAGAACGTGGACTTTTCTGAGCCGTACTTCACTTCAAATCAGGTTATTATAGTCCGTAAGTAGTTTTTGGAGACGGCTGTGTTTGATTCAATTTACGATACGCTTATTTCCGGGCAGCGGTGGCTTTTGCTGCTGCAGGGACTGGGAGTTACAATTTATATCGCTATTGTTGCTATTATCCTTGGAACGATTTTGGGAGCAGTGTTCGCGCTGTTCAAGATTTCAAAGAATCCTGTTTTGAGGATAATTGCAGAAATCTACACAACCGTTATCCGCGGAATACCTTTGGCAACCCAGCTCATGATTTTCTACTTTGTTGTTTTTGCGCCTCTTGGGCTTGACCGTGTGCTGGTTGCGACTCTTGCCTATGGAATAAATTCCGGGGCTTACTGCACAGAGATTTTCCGCGCTGGAATTCAAGGCGTGGATTCCGGGCAGATGGAAGCAGGCCGTTCTTTGGGGCTGAATTACTGGCAGACTCTTACAATGATAATTTTTCCGCAGGCTGCAAAAGCAGTTCTTCCTACTTACACAAGCGAATTCATTGTGCTTATAAAAGAAACTTCCGTGGCGAGCTTTATTGCCGTTATGGATCTTACAAAAGCCGGCGACATGATTCGCAACGCCACTTATAACGCATGGATTCCGCTTCTTTCTTGCGCGCTTATATACCTTTGCCTTACGCTTGGGCTTACAAAGCTGTTTTCGATTCTTGAAAAAAGGATGGCAAAAAGTGATAGAGACTAAAGACTTGAAAATAAGTTTTGGAGAGCTGAAAGTTCTAAAAGGCATAACGCAGACAATAAAGCAGGGCGAAAAAGTTGTAATAATCGGACCTTCCGGCTCTGGAAAGTCCACTTTTCTGCGTTGCCTTAATCTTCTTGAAACTCCAGATTCCGGCTCTATTCTTTTTGAAGGAAACGACATAACAAGCAAAAATGCGGATATAAATCTTGTGCGCCGCCAGATGGGAATGGTTTTTCAGCATTTTAATCTTTTTCCTCATCTTACAGTTCTAAAAAATATCACTCTTGCGCCTGTAAAACTCAAGGTTCTTTCTCAAAATCAAGCTAATGAAAAAGCGATGGAGCTTTTGGAGCGGATTGGACTTGCGGACAAAGCGAATGTTTATCCTTCAACTTTAAGCGGCGGCCAGAAGCAGAGAATTGCGATTGTGCGTTCCCTTGCAATGTCGCCTAAAGTCATGCTGTTTGACGAGCCTACCAGCGCGCTTGACCCGGAAATGGTCGGCGAAGTTCTTTCTGTTATGAAGGAGCTTGCAAAAGGCGGAATGACAATGGTTGTTGTAACGCATGAAATGGGATTTGCCCGTGAAGTTGCTGACCGTGTTGTTTTTATGGAGGACGGAATCGTTGCGGAAGAAGGAACACCGTCGCAGATTTTCGACTCTCCAAAGTCCGAGCGTCTAAAGAAATTCCTTAACTGCATTTTATAAAAAATCATTCCTAGTTAATAGTGGCTGCATTTTTAGTGCGGCCATTTTTTTTCATTATCGTAATCTGTTTGCTTCTATGCCATACTTTGTTTGATTCTATGTCATACTCCGGCTTGACCGGAGTATCTATTTAGATGTCAACACAAGAATGATACTAAATCATTTCTTTTTATTAATTTAAATCAAAAACTTGAATTCCATTCAAATTTGAATCATAATATCTTTATGCACTGGAGGTTTTTATAATGTCAATGGAATACACTTATTGGAAAGATAAAGATTTTTACATTGGATATTTGAATGATTTTCCGGATTACAAGACACAGGCATATTCTGTAAGCGAGTTGGAGGAAAATCTCCGCAGCCTTTACGATGACATAAAAAGTGATGAAATTCCGTTTGTCCGCCATGTAGGAAAACTGGAGATGGCATGAAAAGACGCGACCTTATTTCAAAATTGGAAGCAATGGGCTGCGTGTTTGTACGGCATGGCGCAAACCATGACTGGTATACAAACTATAAAACGAATGTTTCACAGCCTGTTCCCAGACATTCTGAGATAAACGAATATCTTGCAAAATCTATATTGAAAAAACTCAAGAATGATGATTTTTCAGAGCTATAATGCTTTATAAGCACTGGAGGTTTTTTATGAGAAAATTTGGTTTTACTGCGCTGGTTTCTTTTTTATTCTTGCTTGCTTCTTGCATGAACATGGGAGGCTCTTCTGGAAGCGACGGCGCAATCCGTGTTGCAGTTCCGGGAAGCGGTTCGCGCGGCGCATACACTCTTAGCAAGGAAAATGCAAAGACATATAAAGTAGCCCTTTTATTGGACGGTGAAAGCTTAAAAAAACAAACTTCCGAGGCGGGGGGGGCGGACATAGTATTTGATGAGCTTGAGCCTGCAACTTACACAGTCCAGGTAGAAGCTTATGACACGCAGGATGTCCTTCTTGCAAGAAAAAGCGAGGCTGTAAAAGTTACCGCCGGAGAAACTACGGAATGCTCAATTGCCCTTAAGGTTTTTGCAAGCGAAATTTTGAACAGCGGATATATACTGTGGAAGTATGAAAGCTCTGCATACAATTTTTATAGAGAAGATTCTATAATGGAGACAGCTTCTAATATTTGTTATTGTTACGGAGAACCATTTGGTGCGGTGGAAGATTTGAAATCAAATTGGTATTGTGTAGGAAAAAGCAGCAATAATAATGAAACTGGAGTTTTGTATAGATACAATGCTGATTCTACCAAGACTCAAATTGCAGAAATTTCTAATTTTGGATATTTCTTTACAGATCCTCTCTATTACGATCCTACTGAAGATGCATTATGGTTTGCTAGTTATAATAATGATATTCTTAGCCTTTCAAAGAATAAAAGCCCTTCATCAATTTCTTCTGTTAATAATATTAATGAAGTAAGCGGTATTGATTTCTCTGGAAAAATCGGATTTGCTTTTGCTGTTCAAGGTAGCAGTTTATATTTGGCTTATACAGATTTATCAAATTTCTATTTTCAATATGGAAAGATTTCTGGAAACGGCCCGTTTGTGTTTGAGCCAATGGGTTCTCCTAAGACAGTTGCATCCCTAGGCGTTTCTGGTGGAATTACGGACATTATGATTCATTATGACGGAACAGTTTATGTTCTTGTTTCAAATATAGGAGATGTTCCAGAAGATTCTGGCGATACTCTTTATTATAGTAGCGATGAGGAAAATCACATGATGTATAGCCGAGGTGCGCTCCTGAAAATTCAAAGCACAGGTTCAGGATTTGAAGTAATTGACACTTTGGGCTGGACAGATTCTTCAAGACCAATAGATTCTGTTGGGAATGCGGAATTCAGTGGTAAAAAACTAACTCCTTTGACAGCTTATATTCCATCACTTTCAGAAAGCGGCAATAAATTCTATGGACCGCGCAGGTTTGTTGCAATAAAGCCAAAAGAAATTGCGATTGCGGACTGCGGCGCAAACTTTGTAATGCCTGATGTTGTAAAGGGAAAGTCTGGAAAAATGTTTGAGCACAATAGGGTTGTAACTGTAAACCTGTCTAATTTTGCAATTAGCGGTGTTACAGATCTTAGTAATGTAAAATTTAACAAACTTATTTTAAGCGGAGGAACTGGAACCTCTGGTGGCTACATATCTGCTACTGGTTGCAGTGATGATTCAAGTCTTGCAGAGCAATAATAGTAAATGTCATTGTCGTGCTTGATACTGCGATGTTTCTGAAAGAAACTCGGTTAGCAATCTCTAAACGATTGTAATGTACAGTTAGATTATCGGGTCAAGCCCGATAATGACAGTAAAATATATAAATTGACATTCAGCCGCCTATCAATAAAACTATTTATTATGTTTTCCTTGCGCAACGCTCTAAAATTTGCAGAAAATCAGTTTTTGCACTTGAAGAAGTTAAGAAAATAATATAGACTATTTTTCATTCGGCGCTTTAGCTCAGCTGGATTAGAGCATCTGCCTTCTAAGCAGAGGGTCGACGGTTCGAGCCCGCCAAGCGTCACTAGTCCGTTTCTAGTTTTCTGGAAGCGGACTTTTTTGTTTTTTTTAACGTTTTGTTCATGCGGAGAATAAATATTCCAGCGATTGTGCCAAGAAGCGTCTATTATGTGTTATATTTATAGCAAGGAGTAAAAAATGCCGGTAATCTCAATGTTTTATGGAATTCTTATTAAGATGAACTGGCGTGATAACGATAAACATCATCTGCCGCATTTTCATGCCTATTACAACGAATTTGAAGCTTCATTTGATTTGAATGGAGAAATTATCGCCGGTTCTTTTCCGGCAAAGCAGATGGCTTTTGTAAAAGCGTGGACGTTATTACATCAGGATGAGCTTAACGCAAACTGGAAGCTTGCCATTGAAGGTGAGCAGATTTTCAAAATCAATCCTTTGCAATAGGAGCTCGTTATGGAAGAAATAATTTACGGAAAACCTCTTTTGCCCAGAGCGGTTTCTGTTGAAGCATTGCCAAATTTCATTCTCAAAATCAAATTCAACAATAATGAAACGCGTTATTTTGACGGAAAGAAGATTTATAATTTAAATTGCTTCAAGCCGCTTCAAAATGAAGAGTTTTTCAAGACAGCCCATATCTCTTTTGGCAGTATTGCTTGGGATAACGATATAGATTATTGCCCCGACTGCCTGTACGAGGAAAGCCGAACTTATATTAACTAAATCAACTGTAATGATACAGCCAACTTGTACAGCAAGCACAGCCAAACTGTACAACAGCCACAAGCAAAC
>JAUNWH010000021.1:0-8258 GCA_030540405.1 Spirochaetales bacterium | reverse complement strand
ATTGTGCTTACGCCCCAGGCAAACTGTATAGCCGCCCCAGTTTGATTGTACTTACGCCCCAAACAAACTGTATAACAAGCACAGCTGAACTGTACAGCGTATTTACAGTATCTGTGGCGCATGTCCGCACAATTTGTAACTGCTCATTCCTAAACATTGCAATTTTCCTATAATATCAGTATATTTTAGGCATACACGGGAACTTTTTAGAACTTCGGGTTTTAAAGATTCTATTACATTTTATAATGAGGAACCTTATGGCAGAGCCGCTGCTTTCAATTCAAGATTTGTGCACATCTGTTGGCGAAAAACAGATTCTTAAAAATATTTCATTGGACGTTGCTCCCGGAGAAATCCATGTTCTTATGGGACCGAACGGAGCTGGAAAATCCACTTTGGGCTATACTTTGATGGGAAGCCCTGAATATTCTGTAACCGGCGGAAAAATTGTCTTTAACGGTCAGGACATCACTTCTGATTCCGCGGACAAAAGGGCAAAGGCAGGTATTTTTCTTAGCTTTCAGGAGCCGCTTGAAGTTCCGGGCGTTTCGCTTGAGTCGTTTATCCGCTCGTCCATGCAGCAGGTTACAGGCCAGAAAGTAAAGCTCATGCAGTTTAGCCGCGAGCTTGAAAAAAACATGGATCTTCTTAAAATGGACCATAGCTATGCTTCCCGCGATTTGAATGTTGGATTCAGCGGCGGAGAAAAAAAGAAGAGCGAAATCCTTCAGCTTTTGATGCTTAAGCCTAAGCTTGCCATTCTTGACGAAACAGATTCCGGGCTTGATGTTGACGCTTGCCGCATTGTTTCCGAGGGAATCAAAAAATACATGGAAGCTTCCGGCGGTTCTCTTATTGTAATAACTCATTCAACTAGAATTCTTGAAAATCTTTCCGTGGATAAAACCCATATAATTGTAAAAGGCCGCCTTGTTCATACCGGGGACGGAAGCCTTGTTCAGAAGATAAACGAGGAAGGTTTTGACGGCTTTATTCCGCAGGAAATAAAAGATGCCGAGCGCAAGGAACAGCTTGCCGCCGCTGCAAAAGCCGCAATGGACGCTGTAAAGATGAACGCTGCCAACGGCGGACTTTAACCAGGAAATTTGTTTATGGGCGAAGAAAAAACAAAAGTTTCAGATATTGACCGTTCTCTTTATGATTTCCGCTACGAGGAAAGCGACAGGGACTTTTATAAAATCCGCGCAGGTCTTGACGATTCTATTGTCCAAAAGCTAAGCGAGGAAAAAAACGACCCTGAATGGATGAAAGAGTTCCGCCTAAAAAGCCTTCATTTGTTTAATGAGATAAATGAGCCTGACTGGGGACCAGACATCCGCGACTTGGACATTCAGAAAATCGTAACTTATGTAAAGCCTAAGACTGAAATGGCTGCGAAATGGGCTGACGTTCCAAAAGACATAAAGGACACTTTTGAAAAGCTTGGAATTCCAGAAGCCGAGCGTGAAAGCCTTGCCGGAGTTGGCGCGCAGTACGATAGCGAAGTTGTTTACCACAATGTTATAAAAGAAGTTGCGGAGCAGGGCGTAATCTACACTGATTTTGAGTCAGCGTTAAAAAGCGATGAATGGGGCGGAATGGTAAAGGAATATTTTATGCACCTTGTTCCTCCGTCTGACCATAAATTTGCGGCTCTTCACGGTGCTGTCTGGAGCGGCGGAAGCTTTGTCTATGTTCCAAAGAATGTAAAAGTAAAGATTCCTTTGCAGTCATATTTCAGGCTGAATGCGGCAGGAGCAGGGCAGTTTGAGCATACGCTGATTATTGTGGACGAGGGCGCGGACTTGCACTTTATTGAAGGCTGTTCCGCTCCAAAATACAATGTGGCGAATCTTCATGCTGGCTGTGTTGAGCTTTATGTAAAGAAAAATGCCCGGCTTCGTTATTCAACAATTGAAAACTGGTCAAAAAATATGTATAACCTGAATACAAAGCGCGCCATTGTTGAAGAAAACGGACGCATGGAATGGGTTTCAGGCAGTTTTGGAAGCCACATTTCATATTTGTATCCGACTACAATTTTAAAAGGCGACAATTCAAGCGTTGAATTTACTGGAATCACTTTTGCGGGAAAAGGTCAGAATCTTGATACCGGCGCAAAGATGGTTCACATTGGGAAAAACACTTCAACTGTAATAAACACCAAGTCAATTTCAAAAGGCGGCGGAGCCTGTACTTACAGAAGTTCCATTGTCGTGAACAAAGACGCAAAAAACTCAAAGGCGAGCGTTGACTGCTCTTCATTGATGCTTGATGACGAAAGCCGCAGCGACACTGTTCCTGCAATGAATGTAATGACAGATGACTGCGACATTGGACACGAGGCAAAGATTGGCCGCATTTCCAACAAGGCGATTTTTTATCTTATGAGCCGCGGAATCAGCGAGGAGGATGCAAGGGCGATGATTGTTTCCGGCTTTGCAAATCCTGTGAGCAAGGAGCTTCCGCTTGAGTACGCTGTTGAAATGAACAACTTGATTCAGCTTGAAATGAAAGGCAGCATGTAAGGGGCTAGTGAATGGAAAATTTTGAAATAGACGTAAACCAGTTTCCAAGCCTCACTTGGAATTTTCTGAATATAAACAGGGCGCACCTTGAGTTCAGCAGCGATTTTAAATCTTGCGGTGCAGCTTTCGGCGCAAAGGAAATTGAAAATTCAGCTTGCTATGATTCAATAAAAACCGGGCTTGGCGAAGACTTTGACAAGAAGTTTGATTCTCTTTTGCAGAAAAACGGAATAAAGACTTTGCTTTTTACAGCGGAATCCAAAAATCAGGTTCAGAAAATTGAGCTTTTTGCGCAGGAAAATAAAGCTTCTGTTTGCGACATTGTAATCCAGACAAAGGAAAACGCGCAGGCTTCTTATATTTTTGTCTATAAAAGTGAACCGGAACTTTTAAATGCTCAGCTTGGAGTTAGAATCCGTGTTCTTGCACAAGAAAATTCGCACGTGCATATTTGCTGTGTGAACTTGCTTGGAAAAAACGCCGTGCATTTTAATTCAGTTGGCTCAAAGTGCAAGGACAATTCGGCTATAGAAATCACGGAGCTTGAGCTTGGCGCAAACAAAACGTTCAGCGGAACTTTCAATAGCCTTGAAGGATACAAGAGCCGTTTTTTGGGAAGGGCAGCCTACGTTGTAAAAGGTGAATCCTTCCTTGATATGAACCAGGTTGCGATGCAGACAGGCAAAAGCAGTGAAAGCCGTTTTTCTATGGACGGAGTTTTGCTTGAAAAGGCGAAAAAAACTTGGAGAGGCACAATCGACTTTAAGAAAGGCTGCGCGGATTCTGTGGGAGACGAGCAGGAGGATGTTCTTTTGCTTAGCCCGGACGTTGTAAACAAGAGCCTTCCTGTTATTCTTTGCGATGAAGAAGCTGTTGAAGGCCGCCACGGGTGTTCAATTGGCAAAGTTGATATGGAAAAACTTTTCTATATGCAGAGCCGCGGAGTTGACGAAAAGACTGCGAGAGAACTTTTGACAAAAGCAAAGGTTTCTAAGGTTTCACGGTTTATTCCAGATGAAGGCCTTGTTGAGGAAATCAATTCTTTTGTTGAAGCGATTATATAACGAGGAAACTATGTTCAGTGCAGAAGAAATACGCAGCGATTTTAAGATATTCAGCCAGCCGGAAAATGAAGGGCTTATTTACTTGGACAGCGCGGCTACAACTCATCGCCCGGAATGTGTAATTCAGGCGGAAGCTGATTTTTATAGAAAAAACAACGCCAATCCTTTGCGCGGACTTTACGCTCTGAGCATAAGGGCAACTGACGACTATGAAAACGCAAGGGCTTCCGTTGCAAAATTCCTTAATGCCGCCGAGCCTGCGGAAATTATTTTTACACGCAATGCTTCTGAAAGCCTGAATCTTGTTGCGTACACTCTTGGGCTTTCTGAAGTTCAGGCAGGAGATGAAGTTGTTGTAAGCTGCATGGAGCATCATTCTAATATTCTTCCGTGGCAAATGGTGTGCAATGCAAAAGGCGCAAAACTTGTGTGGCTTGAATGCGATTCTTCTGCGGAAATTTCAGAGCAGGAAATAAAGGCAAAAATAAATTCCAATACAAAAATTGTTGCGGTTGCGCAAGTTAGCAATGTCTTTGGAATCACAAATCCTATAGAACAGATTGCAAGCTATGCTCATAAAGTTGGAAACGGCGGAAAGGGTGCTTATGTTGTTGTGGACGGTGCCCAAAGCGCGCCGCATAAAAAAATCGATGTTCAGGCATTGGATGCGGACTTTTTTGCTTTTTCGGGGCACAAGCTTTGCGCTCCTATGGGAATTGGCGCTCTTTATGGAAAAAGACATCTGCTTGAAAAGATTCCACCATTTTTGCGTGGCGGAGAAATGATTGAATATGTTACCCGCGAGACTGCGACTTTTGCAGAAGTTCCGCATAAATTTGAAGCCGGAACTGTAAATGCCGGTGGAGCTGTTGCACTTGCAAAGGCGATTGAATATATTCAGGGAATCGGACTTGATAATATAGAAAAAAATGACGACTCTCTTGCTAAGATCATGATAGAGGAAATGAAAAAAATTCCTTATCTTCACATAATTGGAAACGACGACTATAAAAAACACTGCGGAATTGTCACTTTTACGATTGACGGCGTGCATCCGCATGACATTGCTTCTATTCTTGATACAGAAAAAATTGCAGTCAGGGCAGGACATCATTGCGCACAGCCTTTGATGCAGAAACTTGGCGTAGGCTCAACTGCGCGCGCAAGCTGCTACTTTTACAACACACAGCAGGAAGTGGAAGTTTTCATTGAAAAGCTAAAGCTTGTCCGCCGCTGGATGGGATTTAAAGAATAAAGGCAATTAGTCAAGATGTAGAGTTTTATGATTTTATGTCATTATCCGGCTTGACCGGATAATCTGCTGTAAAGGATTCCCGTGTCAAGCACGGGAGTGACAGTTAAGAAGTCTTTTTTATAGAAACTCGAAATTAAAGGCAATTAAAAATTGAGGTATTAATATGGACTTGAAATCGCTTTATCAGGAAATTCTTAACGAGCATAATTTGAACCCGACCCACAAGGGCGTTATGGAAAATCCGACATTCACTTTGCAAGGCGTGAATCCGAGCTGCGGAGACAATATTTATCTTCAGCTTAAAATTGATGATAACGGAATAATTTCAGAAGGAAGCTTTAACGGTTCAGGATGCGCTGTAAGCCAGGCTTCTGTGGACATGATGCTTGATGACATAATTGGAAAGCCAAAAGATGAAGCTTTGCGTCTTGCTTCTCTTTTTATGGACATGATTTACGGCAAGGTTGAGGATGCCAACGCTTTGGAAGAACTCGATGAAGCCGCAAGCCTTAAAAATATCAGCAAAATGCCTGCCCGTGTAAAATGCGCGGTTCTTGGCTGGCACACAATGGAAGAAATGCTTAAAAACGGAAAAACTGCTGGTCAAGGAAGCGTGGAGCACTGCACAACAGAATAAATTTTTCTTAGCTTTTGTAGATTTCTTTATTTATAATCCAGCTTCGACATACACTTCTTCAGCTGGAATTGTCTTTTCTTTTCCGCTTTTTATATCCTCGAGGATTTTTTCAGAAAGATAGATGTCTTCTAAATCTTCAAGATAATCTTCAAGCAAAAGGTTATAATAGAAACTTGTTGGTCTGTGTGTTTCTTTTGCAAGAAAGTCCATTCTGCTTTTAAGTTCTGGTGTTGTTCTGAATGTTGCTGTTGCGGTCATTGCCATAATTGTACCTCTCTGTAATACAATGTAATCGATGTATTACAATTTGTCAAATAAACAAAAACTGCAATAACCAAAATTTTTCAATAAAAACAATGATTTGCTATTGACTTTTTTTTTATGACCTTGTATTTTATATGCACATTGCATTCCCCGATTGTGTAATGGTAGCACTTGAGATTCTGGTTCTCACTGTGGGGGTTCGAATCCTCCTTGGGGAATATAAGCTGGACTGCTAGTCTGGCTTTTTTTGTTTAGGTTCCTTCGTCTATCGGCTAGGACGTGACCCTCTCAAGGTCGAAAGACGGGTTCGATTCCCGTAGGAACCGTTTGCTCCTGTTTTGCGCAGGAGCTTTTTTTATGCATTTTTACTAGAAACTCATATGAAAAAATGATAGTCTTTTTAAACATATAAAAATCAGTATTCATTTAACTTGGAGTAGGAAATGACATTTTTTGAGGAGCTTCAGTGGCGCGGACTTGTTAAGGATGTTGCCGGGGAAGACATTGCGGACAAGCTTAACAATGAAAAAATCACATTTTACTGGGGAACTGACCCTACAGCAGACAGCCTTCATTTGGGACATTATTCGTCTTTGGTAACTGCAAAACGTCTTGCGCGGGCAGGGCATCACCCGATTCTTTTGGTTGGCGGCTCTACAGGTCTTATTGGAGATCCGCGTCCTACAGCAGAGCGTGAAATAATCAGCCATGAAACGCTTGAAAAAAATCTTGCAGGAATAAAAAGCCAGGTTGACAGGATTTTTGAAGGAAAGGCTGAAATTGTAAACAACTACGACTGGACAAAAGACTATACTTTCCTTGAATTTTTGCGTGACATTGGAAAATACATAAACGTGAACTATATGCTTTCAAAGGAAATAATTTCGCGCCGCCTTGACACTGGAATTACCTTTGCGGAATTTTCATACACGCTTTTGCAGGGCTATGACTTTTTGTGGCTTTACAGAAATAAAAACTGCATTCTTCAGGCTGAAGGCGCAGACCAGTGGGGAAACATAACGACAGGTCTTGAGCTTATACGCAAGATTGAAGGCAAGGAAGCTTATGGATTTACAATGCCGCTTGTTTTGGACAAGTACGGAAATAAATTTGGAAAAAGCGCAGGAAACGCATTGTGGCTTGACTTGAATAAAACTTCAAGCTATGAGCTTTATCAGTATCTTGTGAATGTTGACGACTCGATGGTTGTTGACTACCTTAAGATTTTTACTTTCCTTTCAAAAGAACAGATTGAAGAGCTTGAGGCAAAAAACAAGGAGCATCCAGAGCTTCGCGAGGCGCACAAGGCTTTGGCGCGCGAAATTATAACTGATTTGCACGGAGCGGCAGAGTTTGAAAAAGCCGTGAATATAAGCGGTTCTCTTTTTTCCGGCAACGTGAAATCTCTTAGCTTAAAGGATATTGAAATTGGATTTAAGGATGTTCCGACCGCCACGATTTCAGAAGGCGAAAAACTGATTGACATGCTTGTAAACAACAAAATCGCTTCAAGCAAACGCGAGGCAAGGGAATTTCTTGCGGCAGGCTCAATAACTTTGAATGGCGAAAAGTTCACGGACGAAAATATGCCTGTAACAAGCCAGCTTGCAATTGAAGGAAAGGTGATTGTCTTGCGCCGCGGAAAAAAGAAAAACTACATTGTTAAATTTGGTTGAGAATTTGCAAATTCTGATTTATAATATCATGCGGTGTTTTTATAAGGGCACGCTAAAATTTTATGGGAGCAAAACAAATGAATTTTATTTTTTTAGGACCACCGGGAGCAGGTAAAGGAACTTTGGCGGCGCAGGTTGCTGAAGAGTACGGAATTCCTCAGATTTCAACAGGAGATATTTTCCGCGAGAATATCAAGAACCAGACAGAGCTTGGAAAAAAAGTCAAGGCAATTCTCGATTCCGGCGGACTTGTAAGCGATGAAGTTGTGCTTGAAATTGTAGAAGACAGACTCAAGAAAGATGACTGCAAGAACGGCTTTATCTTGGACGGATTTCCTCGCACAATTCCACAGGCAGAAGCATTTGAAAAGCTTGGAATTGATGTAAAAGTAGTTAACTTTGAAGTTGACAACGACTTGATTATTGCTCGCCTTTCAAATCGCCGTGTATGCAAGAACTGCAAGGCAAACTACAATGTTAAGTTTATGCCTCCAAAAGTTGAAGGCAAATGCGACAAATGCGGCGGAGAACTCTTTACACGCGAAGACGACAAGCTTGAATCTATAACTCACCGTCTTGAAGTTTACAGAAAAGAAACAGAGCCTCTTATTGAATTCTACAAGAAACTTGGAAAAATAACAGACATCGACAGCGCAAGAGATTCAAGTCTTGTTCTTGTTGACTTTAAAAAGCTTTTTCCAAAGAAATAAAATTTTAAGCATTTAGTTTTTATTGGCTGTTCGGCAAGCGGGCAGCCTTTTTTTTGTCTTTTCAGCTGAAATTCAGGGCAAACGCATGTAAAATTTTTTTGTTTTAAATCTCTAAACAGCTATT
>JAUNWH010000054.1 GCA_030540405.1 Spirochaetales bacterium | reverse complement strand
TTCACACTTTCTGTAATTTTATCAGAAAGAGTTTTTACATGCGTTTGCCCTGCATATTATATGTATTATATTGTAGAAAATGAAAAATTCAAGTAAACTTTACTTATGGGGAAAAAATTTCTGCTGGAAACAATGCGTTTTCTCTTTTTTTTTGCAGTAGTCTTTACGCAGAATCTTTTTTCGCAGGAAAATATTGAATTAAACTTAAGTATTTACACAACAAAAGAAATAGATGATTTTTTAACACAAAGCAAGATTTCATTTGAAAGCCAAGACATTGCCCCTACAAACGCCGGAAATTTTCCTAAAAATATTCTTATAGAAATTCCTGCTGATAAAAACGGCAAAGAAGACAATGCAAATAAAAGCGGAATCACTGATGTATTTTTTGTTTTCAGCCATGAATTTTTTTTAGAAAAAAAAGAATTTGTCGCCAGTTTTATAGATTCCAGTTATAAAAAAAAGCTTCCATATAACTGCATAATTTCACTTACTGCGGAAAATGAATCATTTCCTTTGCCTTCCGTTCAAGCCGCAAAAACCGCAACTGAAGAACTGGCAAAAAGCATTTTTTCATCAGAATCAGCCTGCGCAATTTTAATCCGAAATGAAAAAAACGCGCCGCCTTTCATTTTTACAGAAGGAGCCGGAACAATTTCTCCGCAGTGGATTGTACAAGCACTAAAAAAATCCTGTCTGCAAAACCAAAAGCCAATGGGCGTAAAAACTTCCATGCTGTACATATACAAGCCGCAATATTACAAAAATAACAGGCGGCTTTCCGCTTTTTTGAAAAATGAAATTCCTGCCGCTGAAATTCCGCTTGGTCATGCGCAAAAAGACTTGAATATTCTTTCTGATATTCAGGACAATCTTATATCTGCAAGAAGCCAGACTTGGAACAAGCATTATAATTTTATTCCACTTGGAATTTACGGGATTTGGCTTAACGAAGCGCAGCTAACAACAATATATCTTTTTTTTACAGTTTCCGTTCTTTTTTTTATATGCTTTTATTCATTTACATACACAGGAAAAAACGAAGCGATTCTAAAAGATATGTCAAGAACGTGGTTTTCAATTCCAGCATATATAATTATAACAACAGCGTTTTTAACTTTGTTCCAAAAACTGTTTTTTTTCACAGCAGAAAACGGAGTTCTTTACTTTGGACTGAAAATTTTTCCTACAGTTCTTGCAATGTTCTTTTTGATCTTTATTCAAATTTTGTTCAATTTTAGAATTTCACTTTCCGCAAACAGATTCCATGGAATTATTTTAAGCGCATTGAATGTCTTTATTTTTTCAGCATTGGATTTATCTTTAATGTTTATATTTATCATTGAATATATGATTGTTTTTCTTTTTAGAAAACGGCAGCATCTTTTTTTTAGCATCCCGTGCATTTTTCTGATGACACTTCCACTACTTTTGATTGCAGCGTCAGTTTTTGTTGACATTGACCAAAGAAAAATTTCAAACCTTACTGACACGACTTTTTTTGAAAACCTGATTTTTTCATTTGCCATTTTGCCTTTTATTTTTCAGTGGATAAAACTGATTTTGGTTTCACATATAAAAGAATTCAAGTCAAGCAAAAAAATTTCACTAATACAAGGACTTTTTGTTTCGGTTGCAGGAGCCGGAATTATATGCGCAGTATTTTTTGCGGCCGCCAAGCTTGTTCAGGGAAATTTTTCAGCTCCAAGAAAAAATCAAACGCAAATCATAGAAAATGCAGAAATTCATCCGGCAAAATTCTTCTGGTCAAGAAAAGCAAAATTCGACATTTTTGAAAACAAACTGCAAATTGTTCCAGAAAATGGATTTAAAATATTAAGATGCTTTGCAACTTTTGAATCAAAAGGCGAACTTCCATTTTACGAATGCAACTTTGACTATAATTTCATTTCGGAAAACAAAGTTTCTATAGAAATTCCAGACGCCCCGGAAAGCGAGCTAAAAATTTTATTTATGTCAGAAAATGAACTCAAGCTAGAAGCGGAAATTGAGCTTTTTATGATGAACACAAACGGAAAAATTTTTCATTTTACTGAAAAAATTAGAAGCGAAGGAAAAAATGCAAATGGAATTTGAAAAAGTTTTTCTTCATGTTGACCTTGATGCATTTTTTGCTTCGGTTGAACAGCACGACCATCCAGAATACAAAGGAAAGCCAGTTATTGTCGGCGGAATTCCAGGAGACAGAAGAGCTGTAGTTTCAACAGCATCTTATGAAGCTAGAAAATACGGCGTGCATTCTGCACTTCCTTTAACAAAAGCAGTTGAACTTTGCCCAAACGCAATTTTTCTGCGCGGAAACCACAAGCGGTATGCGGAAGTTTCGCAAGAAATAATGAGCATTTTCAAGGAATTTTCGCCATCAGTAATCCAGATGTCAATTGACGAAGCCTTTATTGATCTTACTGGAACTGAAAAGCTTTTTGGTCCGCCGCTGGAAATCGCAAAAAAAATAAAGGCAAGGGTAAAAAAGAAAACAGGACTTACTGTAAGCGTTGGAATTGCAAGCACAATGTACGTTGCAAAAATCGCATCTGGATATAAAAAACCGGACGGTATCACTTTTATCAAAAAAGGCGATGAGGAAAAATTCCTTCTTTCGCTTCCTATAGAGAAAATCTGGGGCATAGGAAAAAAAACAAGGGATCGGCTAAAAAACGCTGGAATATTTTCACCTGTGGACATTCATGGAAAGTCAATTTCTTTGCTGACTACCGTCTTTGGAAAAGGAATGGGCACTTTTTTGTATGATGCGGTCCGCGGCGGAAAAGAAATCACATTCGGCGAAGAAGCAAAAAACCATTCAATAAGCGTAGAGCGGACATTCGAATTCGATGTGTCAAACGAATATGCAATAGAAACTGCATTCATGGAGCTTTCCACGCAATTAATCTGGAGAATGCACACCGAAAATGTCAAGGCAAAAACTGTAAACATCCGAATAAGATATGAAGACTTTAAAACCATAACTGCGCAAGAATCTTCAGAAATTCCAGTTTTAAACGCAGACGATTTGCTTGAACGCTGCCTAAGAATTTTCAACAGAAAATATGAAAAAGGAAAAGGAATCAGGCTTCTTGGCATTGGACTTTCTGGAATAGAAGCCAGTGAAAAACCAACGCAAGCAGAACTTTTTGACTTTGGAAATTCAAAAAAAGCCAAACTGGAAAAAGCCCTTTTTGAAATGGAAAGAAAAAATCCTTCCCTCAAAGTCAGAAAAGCGCGCCTTTTATCTACTGAAGCGGAGCAAAATAGCCTGTTTCGTCGCGGCCTGAACGATTAAGAAGATAAGTTTCAATTTCTACAGGCAAATATTTTCTTCCATATTCGGTTGCAAAAGAAGATGTGTACTTAAACTGGTAAAGCCCAGACGGAATGTCAATTATGTCTTTTATGACAGTTTCCAAACCTTCCGGCCGATATATATAGTAGGAAGTTCCGTTTGTATTTCCTGTTATATACGAAATTTCTTCCGTTGGTGAAGATTGAGACAAAAGAACTGTGCTAAAAGAAATCGCATTGTTGTTAAGATAAGCTGTCAAATCTGAAAGTGCATACTGCGTAAATGTATTTTTTGAATCTCCGGCTGAAAGATAAATTATTCCGCGCTTTTTTTCAGCATTGACAAGTCCGTTTGCAGAAAGTCTTACCGCAAGATCCAGCGCAGGATTTTCAGTGTAAGAATTTTTCAAAGCCTTTGCGGAAAAATCAGAAAGCTGCGACGGATTTCCGGAAAATTCTGTAACAGGAACTCTTCCAGCCGAAACAATCGATATTTTTCCTTTTCCGTCCATTGAAGCGGCAAGCTCCCGAACTGCGCCAGAAAGCTGATCTTCGTATTTTCTCATTGAAACTGAACGGTCAATGAGAATTGTAATGTCCGCAAAATCATTGTTGTTCGCTTCGCCCAAAAGCACAAAATTTTCAACAGGCTTTTTTCCTTCAGTTATAAGGAAATTCTGCTGTTTTAAGCCCACAACAGGCTGGCGTTTTCTATTCTCCACGCGGACTTCAACTATGACTTCCGGGAAATTATCAGAAATCACACGCTCAAACTGGACAAAAAAACCGCCCACAAGCTCTGTCATTTTTGACATAACGTAAATTTCATTCGCCTTAAAGTCAGTTACAATTATATTTCCATTTCGGTCTGAAACTGCGCTTGTAATCAGGCTTTTTCCTTTTCCTGTAATAGCATTTTCAAAGACAGCCCCGGAAGAAAGATCAATTGCATAAACTTTGTTTCTGTCTGTAAGCAAAAGATAATCACTGCCCCACGGCTTTAAGCTTTCAGGACGTGAAAAAGTTCCGTCGTTTACAAGAACTCCAAGGAAATTTCCAGCCTTGTCAAATTCATAGATTCCGCCCTTCACGCTGTCCGCAACAAAAATTCTTCCGCCGCAAACCGCAATTCCAGTTGGAGATTTTAAACCGTCAAAGCCTTCTGCTTTTTCACCAAAATGCAAAAGTCCGTTTCCGTCGGCATCAAAAACAACAACGCGCGCATTTCCAAAATCCGTGGCATAAATGTTTCCAAAGTCATCTTCTGCAAGATACTGAGGTCCCACAAGCTGTCCTTGTCCACTTCCCTTTGCGCCAAAATATTTTATAAATGAGCCGTTTTCAGAAAGAATTGAAATTCGGTCTCCTGCGCTTTCTGAAACTGCCAGATTTCCATTCTTTAAGCGGATTATATCCATAGGACGGTCAAATCCATTTAGCGGACCTCTGTTTCTTCTTATCACAGTTCCGTTCACGTCAAACTGAAGCAGCTCATTTGTGCCATAGGAAACAACCCAAATGCTTCCGTCGTGATTTGAAAGGGAAGAAACCGGCTGGCTGTAAATAAGACTATTTCCGTTAACATTAGGATAAGAGCCAGATTCCGTAAAACGCTGGGTAAATCCATAGTCATAGTCGGTAACACGCCTGTCGCTTACAATTTCAATTCTATTTTGAAGAAGAAGTCCGCCATAATCAGCTTCCTTGGCATAATTCCATTGCTGAAGCGCAGCTCCTTCTATTCCCGCGCGGTAATATGCTTTTCCAAGCCAGTCAAGAACCAAAGGCTCGCCGGGCAAATATGAAAGAGCTTTTTCAAATTCAAGAATACTTTCATTAAAAGAGCCTCTGTAGTAGCTTTGAACTCCACGCCGGAATTCTTCTTCCGCAAAACCAGAATTTGCAGAGCGGAAATTTCCAGTGCTAGCAGTGTCTTGCAAATTTGTCTGCGCAAAAGCTGAAAATATAAAAGCTATAAAACCAAAAAATATTTTTTTCATTATTCTTCCGCCTTCTGAACTTCCTGAAGGTGCTCCACTATTATAGGATTTGAACTGTCGGCTTTCATAGCGCGCTTTAAAAACTTTTTTGACTCTGAATAAAGTCCCATTTTGTAATAAATCCATCCAAGACTATCAAGGCACGCCGCGCTTTCCGGCAAAATATCCAGCGCCTTTTTGCAGCAGCTTAACGCCTTTGTCAAATCTTCGCCTTCGCAAGCAAGAACATAGCCCATTCCGTTTAACGCAGTTGGATTTTCGCTGTCGTCTTCAAGCGCTTTTTCATAATAGTCAAGGCTCAAATCGGTTTTTCCCTGCTCCCAAGCAACATAGGCAAGCGATGCATAAACAGAAGCAGGCTTATATCCAGTGTCCAAAAGTTTATTCAATTCAAAATCAGCAAGTTTTTTTCTTCCGCTAAGGCAATAAATAACTGCCAAAAGGTAGCGGCATTGCAAAACTCTGTCCTGATTCGAAAAACTATCTTTATCATAAGAAGCTGTAACAACCTGCTCAAGATAAAGCAATGCATCATCGTAACGCTTTAACTTTGAATAGCAAAGCCCTAGATAATAAGCAAGTTCCACTGGATCCGCTCCGCAATCATCAGGAAGCGAAAGAAAATATGTCAAAGCAGCAGGATAATTTCCTTTTGTATATAAAGAGATTCCTTCTTTCATATAGTTTTCTTCTGCCATTTTTCCGCCTTTTACAAATTAAAATCGCATTTTATAGAGGATATATCAGCATAGCTAGGCTCGGTCTCAACAATGCTAACTGAAACAAAACCTTCCTCGCAGGCTTTAAAATCCGCCGAATCATCACCGTAAGAATGAACGTGATAGTCGCCGCCGCATTTTGAAGTCAGGCAGCCGTTTTCACATTCGCAAAGCTCCACAGTTTCCCAATAACGCCTTATGCAAGGAACGGTAAGTTTTGCTCCCTTGTAGATTTTCATTGCCGGAGCATTTACATTGACAAAATTTCTGTAATATTTATGCGTAGAATTTAAAACTGTAAGATTTCCGCAGAGAGAAACAAGTTTTTCAAGATTTTTACAGGCAAAGTCAGCAAGGTTTTCAAAATACAATGAGCCGCTTTTGTCAGATTCTTCTTTTGAGCCTGAATCAATGCTAAGAGCAATTCCAGGAATTCCTGCAAGGCAAGCATGACGTGCAGCGCCGCAAGTTCCAGAGTAAACAATATCAGTTCCAAGATTCGGACCATCATTTATGCCAGAAACAATCACATCGATTTTTTCTGAAATATAGCTTCCATTCAGCCCGGAAAGCACGCAGTCAACAGGAGAACCTTCCAAATGATAAGAAAGACAGCAATTTTCTTTGTCCACCTTTTTAAGTTCCAAAGGAACAGCAACATTCATCTGGCTTGAAGCACCAGACTTGTTGAATTTTGGAGCGACTATAAAAACATTATGCTTTTTTGAAAGAGCCGCAGAAAGAACAGTCAAGCCTTCAGCATCAATTCCGTCATCATTAGTAAGCAAAATATTCATATAAGGCGGACTCCATTCGCGGGTTTTACAGAATAGCATTTTGGGGAAAAGCCGAATATTTTTTCGTATTCTTCCAGTTTTTCCTTGTATTTTTCAACATCGCTGTTTCTTAAAATTGTATAGATTCCGCGCCCAAAGCCTTTTCCTGTTATTCGGCCGCAGTTCACGGGATTTCTTAAGTCGTCGGGATTTTCATCAAGCTCATGGACTCTTTTTAAAATCCAGTCGATTTCAGGGCAAGAAATATCGTAATCACGCATATTCTGATGGCTTCTGTTAACTGAACGCGCAAAAGAAGCAAAATCGTCCTTTTGAATGGCATTAACACAGTCAAGAACACATTTATGTTCATTCATCACGCATAAAAGCCGGCGTTTTGTATCTTCAGAAACAACACTCAAAACTTCATTTACTTCCGCCTTGTCTTCCTCGTACTGCCAGCCGCCCAGAACATTCGCCTTTCGCTCCTTAAGCTCGCCTAAAAGCAAAACATTTTCCGGCTGCATAAGGCTGTCTTCGTTCCAAGTTACAATCCTAGGAACAAGAGCATCCGTCAGCAAAATTGTTTTTTCTTTAAAATTGAAAGGAACTAGCTCGCAGGATTTTTTTGCATAGTCGGTAAGAACCAAATTATTTTCCTTTGAAAAAATCGCAGCAAAACTGTCCGCAGAATGATTCGCCGTTCCAAGAAAATTTTTATTCGCCCTTTCTATAACCTGAAGAATCTGCTCCTGGCTGCACTTTAAACCGCAAAGTTCTCTTACAGCCCAGCAAGCGGCAACTTTTACAGCGGTTGTTATTCCAAATCCTGCAGAAGGAAGAATTTCAGAATAAATAGTAAAATCGATTCCTTTTAATTCAAATCCGCCGCTAGAAAATCCGTACAAAATAGATTTTATTGAATTTGCCCATTTATCTTCTTTTTTTAACTTTAGCGAAGAAAGATTTGTGTGCTTTTCATCTTCAAGCTGAACAAAATAAAATTTAAATGAAGTGTCTTCCCTTAAAGATGCTGAAACATAAACAGGAAGATTTACCGCCATAGACAAAGTTTTGTCTTTAAAGAACCAAGTATGTTCCCCAGCCAAATGGAATCTGCCCGGAGCAACCGCTACAACTTCCGGCTCCACTCCATATATTTTGCGGTGCGCTTCTCTGACTTTTTCCATGATTCCCTTCCCGTTCGTGTTGATTTTTTCTATATATGACATTAAAATAATACAATGAATCAGCTGTTTTTACAAGTTTTTTGTGCAATCTTTTCTGGAGCAACTGAATCTATTTCAATTTCAAATGAAATTCTTCCGTTTGGTTCTCCGTTGGCCGCGCTGTTCTGCCTTTCGCCCTTGTACATTGCAGTCTACAAATCAAAATCATACAAACAGACATTCTGGCTTTTTTTCATACAGACGCTTACAGTTCACTTGCTTTCAAGCTACTGGCTGGCAAATTTCCACGGATTTGCGGCATTTACGCTCGGAGCAAGCGCATTGGGAACTGCATTTCAAGGCGGATTCTGCGGAATTATAATGCACGTTTTTCCAAGAAAAATTTCAAAAACAGCAAAACTTCAAGAACAAGCCGGACTTTGCCCACATTTGATTTTCAAAAGAATGCTATGGTTTTGCGCCTGCTGGGTTTTATATGAATACATAAAATCAACCGGCGCGCTCGGCTATCCATGGGGAACGCTTTTTATGGCAGCCTACAAATGGAAAATTTTTACACAAATTGCCGATATAACTGGCGTTTGGGGAATAACGTTTATATACGCGCTTTTTTCTTCACTCACCGCGGAAATAATAATGAGCCGTGAATATTTCTTAGACAAAACAAAAGCTAAAAATGTGAACAAACAACTTAGCCAAGCCGCAAAATTTACAGCAGCAATTTTTGCACTCTGCGGAATTTATGGAATAATTCAAATTGCAATTCCTCGCTGGCCAGAAAAACTTTTAAATGCAGTAATAGTGCAGCAAAATATAGATCCATGGGAAGGCGGAGACAAAAAATCAATTGAAATTTCAAAGAAACTTACGAAAAAAGGAATCCGGCAGCTTTCAGAGCAAGGAAAAGAAACAGATCTCGTAATTTGGAGCGAAGGCGTTCTTTCAAAAAATTTCCCAAAAGCAGCAAATTATTACTCGCATTTTCCGGAAGATGAAAGCCTAAAAGAGTTTATAGCCAGCACGCAGACTCCATTTTTAATCGGCGGCGGAGTTTCATTGGACCGAAAAAAGCGAAAAAAAACAAACAGCGCAATTCTTTTTGACAAAAATGGAATTTTTTCAGGATTCTACAGCAAAATTCATCTTGTTCCGTTTGCAGAGCGGATTCCTTATGCGGAAAATCCAATAATGAATTTTTTTATGCGAAATGTTGTCGGCTTTTATTCAAGCCTAGTGCCAGGATTTCAATATGCAATTTTTAAAATTCCACTAAAGGAAAATCAGGAATTTGAAACACCGCTTGACTTCAACAGAGAAAAATCCGCGGAAATAAAACTCGATAAAAACGGAAATTCAATTCAAAAGGAAAGAATAAAATTTTCAGAAAATAATCAGGAAAATCCGCTTTCATTTTTGAAGTTTTCCACACCGATTTGCTTTGAAGATTCATTTCCTTCAGTCTGCACGAATCTTTTCAAGCTCGGAAGCGAAATTTTTATAAACATTACAAACGACTCTTGGAGCAAAACAAATTCTGCGGAAATGCAGCATTTTATCGCATCAAGCTATCTTGCAATAGAATACAGAACAACTCTTTTGCGTTGCGCAAATTCAGGATATTCTGTAGCAGTCAATCCGGCTGGAAAAATTTTATATGATTTGCCTTTGTTCGCAGAAGATTCCATGGGAATTTCCGTTCCAATTTACAAACGTCAGATTACAATTTTTTCAGTCATTGGCGACTGGTTTGCATACATTTTGATTTTTGCAGTATTTTCATACATAATTTTTTCCGCAGCAAAAGACAGATTTTTTATAAGCAAAAGAAAAATAAGAAAACTTCTAAAAAAGGCCATAAGGAAATTAAAATGAAAACCATTGCAAAGTTAAAAATTATCCGCGGAAGCACAACAGTTTTCTTCGCCGCTATTATTTTTATCTGCGGATTTTTTCCAGAACTGAACATTCAAGTTGCGGCGGCAGTTCTTTCCGGTTGTATTTTGGGAGGAATCCAAGGAGCAGGCAGCGCAGGAATTTTTATAATCGCACAATTTATTTTCAGCAGATTTTCTTTAGAACAAACAGGAAATTTCACAGCAATATTTGCAAGCACATTTATTTCTGGGCTTATCGCTAGTTCTCCATCTATAATTGAAAACAAGATTTCAGTCCAAACATTTTTAAGAATACTGTTAGGATGCATTGCAGGTTTTTGCATTTATTATTTTATTGAAAATTTATTCCATAAAAATCTCATCTGGGCTTATTTTTTGCTCACCGACATTTTTAAATGCATTGGAATTATTATTTTTTCACTAGCAATCCGCCCAAAAATAGCCTCATTTCTATTCCCGCCAAAAGAAACCGAAAAAGAAATTGAAGAGCTATTAAAAAAACTAAAATAACCTAATGCCAACTTTTATAATTTTAAGAAAAAGTTTTTATTATATACGATTTAGAGTTTTAAATTTTTGTGTCATTATCAGGTTTGGCGCTGCGATGTTTCTAAAAGAAATTTGGAAAGATTTCTGTGTCAAGTACGGTAATGACAAGCTTGTTAGCATAAGAATAGGTGTTTTTATTAGAACTCGACATTCGACCTATAAAAATCAAAAATTAGAGTAAATAAAATAACATGAACACAGAATTCACCCGTGCATGGGCAAAAAGAAAGAGCCCCCTGCGCAGGGCAGGAAGCTTTTCAAGATGCAAGAAAAAGAAAGCCGGCCGCGACCTAGTTTCCCGCCATCGGCAGTATCATCGGCGCAGGGGAG
>JAUNWH010000053.1 GCA_030540405.1 Spirochaetales bacterium | reverse complement strand
GCATAAAATTCGTTATTTTTCAGACAAAATGTCTGGACAAAGGGCTTAGCTTAAGTTAAGCAGGTGTTTTTATGAAAAATTTTTTAAGGATTTTATTTTCATCTTTTATTTTGGTTTTGTTTTTTGGATGCATGGCGACAACGACTTCAGCTGGAAATGTAGGCGCGGACAGAAATCAGCTTATGATTGTTTCCGAAGAGCAGATGGAGCAAAGTGCGAACGAGTCCTATGCTCAGGTTATTGCCGAAGCAAAAAAGTCTGGTACGCTGAATGTTGACGCTTCGACTGTTGCCCGTGTAAGGGCTGTTGCAAAAAATTTAATCTTGCAAGTTGGAGCTTTTAGAGAAGATGCGCTTTCCTGGAACTGGCAGGTGAATGTAATTAGCGACAGCACTGTAAATGCTTGGTGTATGCCCGGCGGAAAAATTGTTGTCTACACTGGAATTATCCAAAGCCTTAACTTGACAGATGCGCAGCTTGCCGCTGTAATGGGGCACGAAATTGCGCATGCGCTTAGAGAACATAGCCGTGAGCAGGCTAGCAGCGAAACTTTGAAGAACGCTGGAATTGCAGTTGTTTCTTCTGTTGCAGGACTTGATGAAACTGGAAGCTCCTTGCTTGGACTTGCGGCTCAATATACTTTGACTCTTCCGTTTTCACGTTCGCATGAAACAGAAGCTGATCATATTGGAACAGAACTTATGGCACGTGCGGGATACGATCCTAATGAAGCTGTTGCGGTCTGGGAAAAAATGTCTGCGCTCGGCGGAAGTCAGATTCCAGAAATTATGAGCACTCATCCTTCCAATACAAGCCGAATAAAAGACTTAACTGAAATCTCTAAAAAAGTTTATCCGCTTTACGAAGCTGCAATAAAATAAGTTTTAAATTCAATTCTAAATTTTTCTGAAAAAACTTTTCCCGGTTTGATTTTTCATTTTCACAATCGGGAAGTTCCAAAAACAAGAAATGCAAAAAACTTGAATCCTGAAAAATAAAACTTCCATACATTTTAACATTTAGATTCCTGTAAACAATTTGTACTGTTCGCATAAATTTTTTTCGCTTGACACCCTACCTTTTGGTAGTTATATTAACAGCAAAACTTTTGGCAGGAAACTTCAATATGGCGGAAAAAGGTAACACAAAGCAGGTGATTCTGGCGGCGGCGCTGGATTTGTTTTCTACGCAGGGATTCGAGGCGACTTCCATGCAGCAGATTGCGGAAGCGGTGGGAATCCGAAAGCCTTCTCTTTACAGCCACTTTGCGGGCAAGCAGGAAATTCTTGACGAGCTTGTGCGGACGACAATCGAGCAGTATGAAAAACATTCGCTTTTTGCTCAGGCGGACTGGGACAATCCCGACTTCACCGGCGGCAAGCAGGACATCACGGAAGACGACGTTCTCCAGATGATTCTGAAACATTTTTGCTACATTGTGCATAATCCGGAAATCAGCAAGTCGCGCAAAATGCTTACAATCGAGCAGTTCCAGAATCCCAAGCTCAAGGAGCTTCAGACCAAGCAGAACTACACGGACGTCATGCGGTATTTTACAGGGCTTGTGAAATTTCTTATCCGACGGGAAAAACTTTTCGGAAGCGACGCGGAAATTATGGCGGCTCAATTGTGCCTTCCGGTTACCGTGTGGATAAACCTCTGCGATCGCGAGTCTGAACTCGAGGAAGAAATTGTCACCCTGATTGAAAGACACGTCCGCCAGTTTTTCAGGATTTACGGAAGCGGAAAGGAAGAAAACGTCACAAAATGAGCAGAATTCTTGTATTGAACGGAAGCGTGCGCAGGGGCGGAAACACGGAGCTTCTTGTGAAGTCATTTGCCGAGGGCGCGCGGAAAAACAACAGCGTGGAAATCGTTTCGGTGGCGGACTTCAAGGTGAATCCGTGCATCGGCTGCAACTCGTGTTTTAACCGGGAAGAAAACGCCTGCTTTCAGAACGACGATATGGCTGAGATTTACGAAAAACTCAAATCAACGGACATTCTCGTGATTGCCTCGCCGGTTTATTTCTACGGAATAAGCGCGCAGCTTAAAGCCGTGATTGACCGCCTGCACACTCCGATGCGAAATTCGTTTCCGATAAAAAAACTCGCGCTGATTCTGGTCGGTGCAGCAACCTTGCCGGAAATGTTCGATGCGATAAAAACGCAGTACCGGCTTGCCTTGAATTTCTTTGGCCTTGAGGACGCAGGGACAGTTCTTGTGCGCGGTGCAAAGGAAAAAGGCGACGTGAAAAACACGGACGGACTAAAAGAGGCTTACGAACTGGGAAACTCGCTGTGAAGATTGGCGGAAATAGAAAGCCAAAGGAACAAAACATGACCGAAACAAAAAACGACATTTGGGGAAAACTTTACAACGCAGCGAGGAAAGTTCAGAACGCGCGGACAATCTCGCCTTTTATTGAGGCCGGCGGAGTTTCGGCGGCAATTCTCACAAAAGGCGGAAACATTTACGTCGGCGTCTGCATCGATACGGCAAGCACGCTCGGAATGTGCGCGGAACGGAACGCAATCGCGAACATGATTACGAACGGAGAAAGCCAGATTGAAAAGCTCGTCGCCATAACGCCCGACGGAACAGTCGGATCCCCGTGCGGAGCGTGCCGCGAATACATGATGCAGCTCGACAAGAACAGCGGCGAAATCGAAATCCTCGTGGACTATGAAACGCGAAAAACTGCCCGCCTAAAGGAACTGATTCCCGACTGGTGGGGAAAGTCGCGGTTTGAGGGAAAATGTTTTTTTTTACGAGGAGAAAAAAATGGCTTTTGACTTCAAGAAGGAATACAAGGAATTTTATCTGCCTAAGGGCAAGCCGGAAATCGTGAACGTTCCGCGCATGAATTATGTTGCGGTCTGCGGCAAGGGAAATCCGAACGAGGAAGGCGGCGCGTACAAAGAGGCAATCGGCGTTTTGTACGCTGTGGCTTACACGCTCAAAATGAGCTACAAGACCGACTACAAAATCGACGGATTTTTTGAATATGTTGTGCCTCCGCTCGAAGGCTTCTGGTGGCAGGACGGAAGGTGCGGCGTGGACTATTCGCGGAAGGAAGACTTCAACTGGATTTCCGCAATCCGTCTGCCGGATTTTATTACGAAGGAAAATTTTGACTGGGCAGTGGAAACTGCGAGCCGCAAGAAGAAGCTCGACTGCTCGGCGGCGGAATATCTTACGGTTGACGAGGGGCTTTGCGTTCAGGTCATGCACACTGGAAGCTACGACGACGAGCCTCGGACAATCGCGCTGATGGATTCATTTTTGGCGCAGAACGGATACGAAAACGACTTTGACGGAAAACGCCTTCACCACGAAATCTATCTTTCCGACCCGAGAAAAACCGCCACGGACAAACTGAAAACGGTAATCAGGCACCCTGTCAGGAAGATGTAGGAATTGACTGTTATTGCCCGGCGTGTTCCAATGACTCGTCACAAATTCCGTGTCATTCCTTTGCTTGATTTTTTTGTCATTCCCGCACTTGATGCTGCGATGTTTGCGTAGCAAACTCGGTCAGGAATCTCTGGCAACAGGTGAGATTGTGGGTCAAGCCCGACAATGACAAAGGGGGCAAGCCGAAGGATGACAAAACACAATGTCATTCCTGTGCCACGACACAAGAATCTTCGGTTGCCGTTTTTGCAAGGTCTGGCTGGTGGAGCTGCGGAAAATTCTGTTTTATAATTTTTGAACCGGGGTTTGCGGTCAGGATTTTTGATGCCGCGCCGGATTTTTTAGCTGTGTCTGGAGGTGCGGATATGTCTTTGGCAGAAAAAATCGCGTGGTTGCGAAAGAGGAATTTGCTGTCGCAGGAGGAGCTTTCGGAACGGCTTGGCGTTTCAAGGCAGGCGGTGTCCAAGTGGGAGGCGGCGGAATCCGTGCCCGACATCGAGAATCTTGTGCGGCTTTCCGCTCTGTTCGGTGTTTCGGTGGATTTTATGGTGAAGGACGGCTGCGGAACGGCGGAAATTGGCTCGGAAAACAACACATTTGCTGAACGGAATTTTTCCACTTTGGAAACTGAAATGATGAGCGGAACGACTTTTTTTGATTCCGCAGAAACAAGGGAATTTCTGTGCCGGGCAAAGCGTGCAACCTACGCCGGAAAAGGAAGCGAGGTCCAGCCGTGCCGAAAAAATTCGCACGACCTTTTTTATTCGGAGGACTTGGGCGCGGATTTCGGAACTCTTGAATATTACGACACGTACTTGGGCGGAAAGAATTTTACTGGCGAGGAAGCGTTATGGAAAGACGGAATTCCGTTCTGGGCAATGAACTACTGCGGACGCGTGCTCGACGAGTCGTTTTCAGGCGACTTTCTGAAAAGTGCGCTCTATGCGGTTAAGCCGGAACTGCCTTTCCGCGGACCGGAATTCTTCCGTGACGGAGACAAAACATATATCTGCAATGTTTGTGGCAGCTTTGACTGGTTCAGCGGAAGCGAGGCGATTTTCCACGGAGCAAGGAAAGTATACGAATGTGTTTTTCACGGCGGAATCGTGAGATAGTTTGTACGAGTTTTTGCGGCGCAAAACCCGGTGTTTTACGTGTGCGCTCACGCGCACGACCTAAGCTAAAGCTTAGGCTATGGAGCACTGGCGAAGGTTGTTTGAACAACCGAAGCCAAAGACCGCAGCCGTGCGATTTGCACGGCGAGGACTTAGAGCGTTAGCGAAGTGCGGAACGCCCGACCCGAGCGGTTGTTGAGACCGTTGACGAAGTTTCCCCTCCAACGCTTGTCGAAACAAAGCGAGGGAAAGCCCCGGAAAAATAAAATGGAGAAAAACTGAAATGAACAGCACCCTAGTAATTTACATTCACGGAAAAGGCGGAAACGCTGGAGAAGCCAGGCATTACGAAAAACTTTTTGCGGACTGTGATGTTGCAGGCTTTGGCTACAAAAGTGAAACGCCGTGGGATTTTAAGAGCGAATTTTTAACTTGGGCAAAAAAATTTGATGAATACAAAAGCGTGATTCTTGTTGCGAACAGCATCGGCGCGTATTTTTCGATGAACGCAGTTTCGCAAATTGACGCTGAAACTGGCAACGGCAAAAACAAAATCACCGCGAAAATCGGCAGAGCATTTTTTATCTCTCCGATTGTGAACATGGAAAAACTGATTTGCAACATGATGACTTGGGCCGGCATAACGAAAACTCAGCTTGAGGAAAAGAAAATTATCAGCACGGACTTCGGCGAAAATCTTTCGTGGGAATACCTGACCTACGTCCGCAAAAATCCGATTCAATGGAAGATTCCGACTGAAATTCTTTACGGCGAAAACGACAACCTCACTTCGTTTGAAAACGTCTCGGAATTCGCACGCACCCACAACGCAAATCTTACAGTGATGAGTGGTGGCGAGCACTGGTTCCACACGGACGAGCAGATGAAGTTTTTGGACAAGTGGATTGAAGAAAAATTGGAGATAAGATAAAAATAGCCAAAAGGGAAATAAACTATGAAAAAAATCCTGATTACCGGCGGAACAACTTTTGTAAGTAAATATGCTGCCTCTTACTTTTGCGAGCATGGCTACGAAGTTTTCGTTCTGAACAGAAACACAAAAAAACAAGTTGACGGCGTAACTTTGATTGAAGGCGACCGGCACAATTTGGGCGGCAAATTGAAAAATCTGCACTTTGACGTTGTGGCAGACATCACCGCTTACAATGCGCAGGACATCATCGGTTTGACGGATTCGCTCGGTTCGTTTGACCAGTATATAATGGTAAGTTCCAGCGCAGTTTATCCGGATGACTGAATGCAGCCGTTTGCAGAAGAATGTGAAAGAAAGCCGAACAAATTTTGGGGAAAATACGGAACTGACAAAATCGAAGCTGAAAACGCACTTTTGCAAAAAGTTCCAGACGCGTACATTTTGCGACCGCCGTATCTTTATGGGACGATGAACAATGTTTACCGAGAGGCATTTGTTTTTGACTGCGCAAGGCTCGACCGTCCGTTTTATCTTCCGGGAGACGGCAGCATGAAACTTCAGTTTTTCCATGTGAAAGATTTGTGCCGCATTATCGAAAAAATAATCGAAACAAAGCCTGCTGAACAAATTCTGAACGTCGGGAATGAGCAGCCGATTTCGATAAAAGATTGGGTTACGCTTTGCTACAATTGCCTTTCAAAAACGCCGACCTTTGTCGAAGTTAGCAAAAAAATTGAGCAAAGAAATTATTTTTGCTTTTACGATTACGAATATTTTCTTGACGTGAAAAAGCAAAAGCCGCTTCTGCCAAACACAATTGCACTTGAAGAGGGACTAAAGGAAGCAGCCGACTGGTATTTTGCAAACGAGCAGGAAGTCCGCAAAAAAGATTATTTGAAATATATCGATGAAAATTTGCGGAAATGAAATAGATTGAATGTCGAGTTTTGATGAAACAGCAACAAAATTGTTATTTCAACGCTAAAAAAGTTGTCATTCAAATAGTAACAAGGTTGTCATTCCCTTGCTTGACAAGGGAATCTCCTCACGTGAGATTGTCGCGTCAAGCGCGACAATGACAAAGCGGTCAAGCCCGATAATGACATTAAACTATAAAACTCGAAATTGAACAAAATAAACAAGTTTAACAAACAAAATTTTTACAGGAGAATTTATGAACCCTATTTCAGTTGACCCGAAAACGACCTCACGGGCGCAGGCTTTTGAGCTTTGGATGAACGCGCCGAATCCAATGGTCACTTTTTTCAAGACGCTGGACGTTTCGCCGCTTGTAAGGCTTAGCCGACGTCGCAAACTCAAGTTCAATATGCTCCTATGCTGGTGCGTGGGAAAGGCCGCCAGCGAGGTGAAGGAATTTTTTCTGCTTCCGGTGGGTGGCGAGCTGTTGAAATACGATTCGCTTGCCGTGAACACAATCGTGAAGAACATAACTGGCGAGGTGAGTTCGTGTGATGTTCCGTTCAATGACGACATCAGAAAATTCAACCGCGACTACCTTGAGCTGACAAGCGAGGTTGCCCAAAGCTGCCAAAATCACGACCTTACGCAAAGCATGGTGATTGGAACTTCCGCCATCATCGACACGGAAATTGACGGCGCAGTCGGCATGAACAGCGGAATCTTCAACAATCCGTTTATGATTTGGGGAAAATACCGCCGCCGTTTTTTCAGGACAACGCTCACCGTTTCGTTTCAGTTTCACCACACGCAGATGGACGGAGCGCATGCCGGAAGATTCCTTGAGCTTTTGCAGAAGAACATCAGAAGCGTGAAAAAGGAATTCGGAAAAGTCGGATGACGCAATGACTGTTCTAGCGTGATTATTGTTCGGTGCGAATTCCGTGTCATTGCCGTACTAGATTCCAATGTCATTCCTTTGCTTGACAAGGGAATCTATGTTTTGTGTATGAAATTGCCATGTCGGAACACGGAGATGACAGTAAAATTTAAAATTGAACTTATTAAAACTTTGATAAATCAGCCCATTCTAGTCCTCATACTTCACGCAAAAGTAATTCAAACTTTCTTTCATGGCGTCCTGAGCTGTCAGGCAGGTGTCTTTAAGATAACCCCGCTCATCTTTCCATTCTTTGATGCCTCTGTAATAAAACATCTTCAATTCTTCAGTGATGATGAACGGAACAATGTTATGCTTAAGACATTCCTTGAACATAATCAGCCTTCCAACACGGCCGTTGCCGTCCTGAAAAGGATGAATTGATTCAAAGCGAACGTGGAAATCAAGAATGTCATCAAAAGTGATTTCCGGTTTTTCGTTGTATTCTTCAAGCAACGATTTTATTTCTTTAGCGACATTTTCAGACTTTGTTGTTTCAATTCCGCCAACCTCATTTTCCAGCATTTTGTAGTCGCCAACTTTGAACCAGGATTTCTGCGAATCTGTTGTGCCTGTTTTCAGTATGTAATGAAGCTGCTTAATGAAGCTTTCTGAAAGCCTGGAATTTGCGCCTTCGATAATCAAATCAATACAGCGGAAGTGATTTACAGTTTCCATGATGTCATCGACTTTTACTGCCGCGTTTGTAATAGCAAGAGTTTTCGTTTCAAAAATATAACGGGTCTGGTCATGAGTGAGCTTTGAGCCTTCAATATGATTTGAGTTATATGTAAGGTCAATCTGAATTTTGTGGTAAATACCGCCTTTTAAGCCGGCAGCTTTTTCTCTTTTCAAAACTGATAAAAGATTATTTTCCTTTTTTATATGACGAGCCTTGCGGTCCGGTTTTTCAGCATTTGCCGGAATCTTCCAAGTCTTGCCTTCTAAAAAAGCTCCCGGAACTCTGCCCTGTGAGCAGTAATTTCTTGCGCTGCGCTCGCTTAAATTCCAGATTTTTGCAGCTTCTTCAACTGAAATGTATTCTGTCTTTGCCATAGGCAATATTATACACGCTATCGGCAAAATATAAAACATTTATGTGTATATTTTTTCGGTTTTATTTTGCCGATAGATTGGCTTTATTGCCGAAAAGAAAGAATCACACGGATTTGCAGATTTCTACAAAATCGGCTAGGTTCAATTTAGAGTTTTGTAATTTTACTGTCATTGCCGTGCTAGGACACGGCAATCTTGCTTAAAAAACTGCAAAAGATTATCAAACGAGTTTCTTTCAGAAACGTTGTAGGGTCAAGCCTGATAATGACTAGGAATTTCAAGAAATTCTAAAACTCGACATTTGACCCACTAGTAAAAAAGTGATTTACGTAGTAAATCACAAATCCGCGTGACAAAAAAAACTGAACATTTCACGCAAATAGTTTCCCCATCCTTGACAACCTATCATTCGGTAGGATATATTTCTAGTTATACTTTTAAGGAAACCAAATGAAAAACAGTGCGCTGGTCGTGATTGACCTTCAGAATGACATCACAAAAAATTACAGGGAAATAATCGCTCGTGTGAACCATGCGATTGACTGGGCGGCGGCAGGCGGAATGCACGTTGTCTACATTCAGAATCACAACCTTTCAGCCGGAACAAGAACATTCAAGCCGGGAACGCGCGGGGCTGAACTTGTGCCTGAAATGAAAATTGTTTCCGGCCATATTTTCACCAAGACAAAAAGCAATGCCTTAACAAGCGAGGATTTTTCCGCCTTCATTCAGAAGAACGCAATCACGGAATTTTTTATTGCCGGAGCGGATGCGACTGCCTGCGTAAAATCCACCTGCTTCAACATGACAAAAAGCGGCTACACCGTCCACGTGATTTCCGACTGCATCACAAGCTACAACAAAAACAAGATTCCCGAAATGCTCGCCTACTACGAAAGCAAAGGCTGCGACGTAAGAACTTTTGACGAGATGTGCAAATCTGAAATATGAAGATAAAATGGAAACGTGAAAATGACTTTTGAAAATCTTCTTCCAGCAAAAACCCGCGATGAATTCCGCGAGTGGCTTATAAAGAATCATCAGACTGAAAAGGAATGTTGGGTCGTGGTAAAGCGCGGCCGGCCGGTTGACAGCAAAACTTTCTGGTACATCGACGCTGTTGAGGAGGCGCTTTGCTTCGGCTGGATTGACAGCACGACAAAAAAGACCGAAAGCGGAGTTGCCACACAAAGATTCGCTCCGCGTAAAAAAGGAAGCCTGTGGTCGGAACTGAACAAGGAACGCTGCCACAGAATGGAACGGCTCGGAAAGATGACGGATGCAGGCAGAAAAGTCTTGCCGGACATGAGCGAAAGCGGCTTTGTGATTGACGGCGAAATTCTTTCCGCGCTAAAAGCTGATGAGGAAATTTGGAATAATTTTCAGTCGTTTCCGCCGCTTTATCAAAGAGTCAGAATCGACACAATCCAAATCAAGAAAAAACAAAGAGAACTTTTTGAAAGCCGACTGCAAAAGTTTCTGGAGAACACAAAAAAAGGCGTAATGTTCGGCGAATGGAACGACAACGGAAGACTTTTGCAAACGGACGAGAATTGACATCAAGACAAGATAAAAACTGCCGGAAATGGCGTTGTTTTTATAGGAAGTAGACAGCATGAAAATCATCGAATACTTCACATCAAACGACAAGGCGCATTGGCTGGAAGAAATCGCGAAAGCTGACTGGGGTGCGGCGAAATTTCTTCACCAGCTTTTGAGCGAAGGCAGACTGAAAGAAACGCTTGGGGATTCCGCGCTTGTTCCGCTTTTGACTGACGGCGAAAAACTTGTCTCGTTCTGCACTTTTGCGCCGCTCGACGATGTTCAGCCGACGGAACTTTCTCCGTGGATCGGCTTTGTATACACCGCTCCCGAATACCGCGGCCACCGTTATGCAGGCGAACTTTTGAACTGGGCGGAAAGCATCGCAACCGTCATGGGGCGCGAGGCGGTTTACATTTCAACAGACCACATGGGACTTTACGAAAAATACGGCTACGAATTTTTTAGGACGGCAAAATCGGTCGGTGGAGAGGAAACGAGAATCTACCGCAAGGAACTTTCCGCAGACGGCGAGGAAAAACAGAAACGGATGGAAAACGGCGGACGCTGGAAGGCAGAAATCGTAGTCGCGGCAAAACAGGGCGTTGACATGACGGCAATCTGCGGACTTTCGTGCGCCCACTGCTTTTTGGGCGAATGGTGCGGAGGCTGCCGCTCGGTGTTCAACTGCTGCTCGTTCGGCACGATGTTCCCCGGCGGAAAATGCCCGAACGTAAAATGCTGCGAAGAAAAAAATCTTGACGGATGCTTTGACTGCCCGGAACTCGAAAAATGCGAAAAAGGATTCTACACGTCGAGCAACGACGGAGCCGCCGCAAGCAAGGCACAGGCAATCTTCATCCGGCGGCACGGAAAACAAGCCCACCGCAAAGTTTTGGACAACCTGCACAAAAAATATGAATTTCAAAAAATGCAGGAAATCCTAGGACAGAGCGTGGAAGAAGGAATAAGAATTCTTGAAGAGAATTTGTAGATGAAGTGGAAGATTTTATAAAATAGTTTGAAATTTGAATTTTATAATTTAATGTCATTATCGGGCTAGACCCGATAATCTATTAAAATTTTACAACAGATTCCCGTGTCGTAGCACGGGAATGACAATTAAATAAATAATTTTGTCAGAATTTCAGGGAAGCCCCAGAAAAATAAAATGGAGAAAACAAATGAAAAACTTGATTGCATTTTGCGGACTGGACTGCGAATCCTGCGAGGCCAGAAAAGCGACTGT
>JAUNWH010000052.1 GCA_030540405.1 Spirochaetales bacterium | reverse complement strand
AATAGCTGTTTAGAGATTTAAAACAAAAAATTTTTACATGCGTTTGCCCTGGGTTTTGACGGTGTAGTAGTAATAAAGCCCCACTTGCAAGCACGCCGACGGATTTTCGCCCTGCACGCTCTTTTTCAGCCAATGAAGCGCCGCTTCCCTGTCGGCAGTCAAGCCGTAATACCCGCAAGCATACGCCATGCCGAGATTATACTGCGCGGCGGCATTGTCTCGTTCCGCGGCCTCTATGAAGAGTTTCAGCGCAGTTTTTTCATTCTTTTTAAGTCCAAGTTCATCGCCGAGATACGCTTCCGCCATTCTTTCTATTGCGTCGGGAAAATCCATTTCCGCCGCCATCTGATAGTATCTTAAAGCGTTTTTATAATCTTTCTTTTTAACTTCTAAAATTGTAGCAATTGCCCAATACACTCTTGCATCGTTTAAGTCGCATTCTATAAAGCAATCGAGCGCATCATCATAACGGTCTTTGTTATAATAATAGTACCCTAAATCAAACAAGGCGTCGTCCTGAAAAAGTTTCGCCGCTTTTTTAAGATAGTGAATGTATTTCTTTTTGTCTGGCTCTATTCCGTACCAGCCTTCTTCGTATATGCGCGCCTGCATATAAAGGCTTTCCGGGTCGTCGTGCTTCACACCGTCCGAAAGATAATTAAGCCCTTTTTCGTAGTCGTGCGGAACAAATCTGTCGTTGAGATAGACGTAAGCCAAATCGAAATTGAGAGAATGATCTCCAAGGCTCAGCCCCTTCTCATACCACTCTATGGCTTTGGGAACGTCTTTCAGTTCTTCATTGTTTAAGTAGATAAAGCCTATCTTTTTTGCAACCTCTATATCTCCGAGGTAAAAAGCACGCTCGTAATATTTCAACGCATTTTTAACGTTTTCGATCTCGGAATCTTCAATCGGCGTATTGAAATAATATAATTCACCGAGAGATCTTGCCGCTGCCGCCACACCCAAATCGGAGGCTTTGGCGTAACACTCGATTGCTTTTTGAATATCGATTTTTACATAACCAGTTTCATAGCAAAATCCGAGACGGGCAAAACACTCCGCTTCGCCTTTGTTTGCACCCTCCGTATAAACGTCGAACGCTTTTTTGTATTGAGAGCGGTAGCCCCAAGTGTCGCCAAGAACAGTATATGCCAAAACGCCGTTGTCGACGGCTTTTTGATAGTAAATCGTTGCGGTTTTGAAATCGCCGTCATCGGAATATAAATCGCCGATAGAAACGTAGTATTTCGGTTTTTTCGCCGCCAGTTTCTTATACTTTTGAATTTTCTCGTAAACTTTTTCCATAGTTTTACCTTTATTGTTTTTGACACCAGACTTCGTTTTTCGTCTGTCTGTATTCAAGCGAATTTATGTTAAAATATCCTTCTTCTTCGCCCAAAACCGGACAAATTCCCGTCGGAACAAAGTTTATGCAATAATATCCGACCGTGTCTTTTAAGGAATAATCATACTTTTCATAAAGAATCTTATTTCCGTCCACTCTGTATTCTTCGGTAACTTTACCATTTTCAAAATTCGTCACGAGAATCGGATATCCGACGGCTTTGCTCTTATCCTCAAAAAAAGGGAAAAGATAGCGTCGTTCACCGTCGTATTGCGCGACGTATATCACGTCCAAATCGTTATGCCCGCCTACGAAACACTCGACTTTTATCACTTTTTCGCCCGACCCATAAAACTTATTGTAATTTTTGGAGTTCGGACTGATTTTCAATGATTCTTTCGTATTATGCGCTTTCATTTCTGCAAGTCCGCGAAGCCCTTTTGTCATCCCCGTCAGGTTTCTCTTTTGTGTGTTCACATATGTTATTTTTGCGTTTGGAATATCCGCAAAACAATATGAAAACTCATCGAATTTTTTTCGTGCGTTTGATATCAGTTCCTGTAAATATTCTTCGGTCGGTTTTTCCATATTATACTCCTACGTCTATAACGTTGCAAACGGTTTGGACGATATAAGTTTGTAATCGTCGTCGTGCGTGTAAAACTGTATTATCTCTTTATTGAATTATTTATGCTGTATTTAATAGGTTCAGGGTGCTTATTTTGTAATCTACCTATAAAATCGCAAATAATATCGTAAAGGTTGTCTTTTGTATACGCAAGTTTTTCAGGAAGAACATCGTTATCAGAAATTTTACCATCGTTGAATCTTTGAGCGTATACTCCGCATTCTTTGAGATAATTCATTATGACACATATTTTTTCTTTTTCGGGTTCAGAAAAAATCGGTTGTTCAATCAATGATTGCTTTATAAATTCACAAAAATAAGTAAGATCGTCGTCCCAATTAACATTTCCGTTATCTTGTGCCTCACAACGAATATTCTCGATTACTCGCAACAATTCTCCTTGCAAATTTCGGGCTTGTCCACTTTTGGGAACAAAGTTTTGCCATATAAATTTGCACTCTTCAAAATATTGTTGCTCATATTCTTGTTCTATCAGTTCATCTATTGAAATAGTGTTTGACATATTACGCCCTCGCGCTCCATTGAGTTTTATAACGTTGCAAACGGTTTGGACGATATAAGTTTGTAATCGTCGTCGTGCGTATAGAACTGCTCCATAAGCCAATAAATACCATTCGTTCCCTTTTTCAATTTTTGGGTAAACAACGCCCTCGTTATCGGTATTACCTGAAATATACTGATGTATTTATGCTGTGAAATATAGCATTTTACGATACTCGGCGATTTGAATACTTCGGGTAACAGCAGTACCGTTCCGCAATACTTTCCCTCAATGCCCATATCTATCGTGTCCGAAACGGTAAGATTTTCTTTAGCGTTAAAAGCATATTCGGCGGTAGACCAAAGCAAGGAATTCAGGAAAAGCCACTCGGTTGAATCCTCGCTGACCTCTACTTCCGGTGCGATCAGCATCATATATTCGTTGCGACGATTCGCCTTTCTGCACCAACCTATTTCTCGTTCTGGCATCAGATAATCGCTTGCGCCGATCGTACACAACTTCCAAAACGGCATTTCGTCCGTCGGTTTGAAAACAAGCGTCGTTATCGGCTTCATATCCGTCGGCAGGACGTTCTTTTTCAGTTTCAGACTGAAAATCGGCTCTTCCCCGAAAACGGTTTTATAATGGTCGTATATTTTTTGCTGTCTTTTGCTCAACATAAGTTCCTCTCACTTGATTATAAAAAATCATCATGATTATATAAAGACATTTGTTCTTGGACGATCAAGCATAATCATTATCTAAGGTCAGCATTTTGTTATTGGGCAGTCAGTAAAATATTTATCTACAGTCAGTATTTTGCTTTTGGGCAGTCAGTAAAATGTTTACCTACAGTCAGTATTTTGTTTTTGGACAGTCAGCAAAATATTTTTCTACGCAGAACATTTTACTTTTGTACGCTCAACATAATCTTTTTGTACGATGAAGAAAATTCACAAAAGAAGATAAATCTCCACTGATCAAACTAACTCAATTAGTTTACTATAAGCAAAAACCTTTTGGAGACATTATGAAATTACCAGTCACAACCGACCGCCTGATTATCCGAAAATATGAAGAAAAAGATTTGAACGATTTATACGAATATCTTTCCGACGAGGAAGTTGTGCGCTTTGAACAATATACCGCTCTTAACCTTGAAGAAACAAAAAAGAATCTTGAATGGCGAGTTTCTTCTGACGAAATTTTTGCAATTGAACTAAAAAGCACTGGAAAAATGATAGGAAACGTTTTTCTTGGGAAGCGCGAATGTGAAACTTTGGAACTTGGGTATGTTCTGAACAAAAAATTCTGGGGAAACGGCTACGCTTTTGAAGCCTGCTTCTCTATGTGCGAAAATGCATTTTCAAACGGCACACACAGAATCGAAGCAAACTGTGACCCGCTGAATTCCGCCTCATGGAAACTTCTTGAACGGCTCGGATTTGTCCGCGAAGGCCATCTACACAAGGATATTTATTTCCGCAAGGACAAGAATGGAAATCCAATCTGGAAGGACACATATATCTATTCAAAACTGAATGTTGAAGAAAAATAAAATTCACACTTGAAAAACACATAAAATTCACATATATTCAAGTGCAAACACTTGTTTTTGGAGGATATTATGGCAAACTTAACAATCACTTTGGATGACCAGGACAAAAAAGACATCTCTTCATTCTGCGAGCAGGTCGGAATGACAGTTTCTGGTCTTTACAATGTTTTCACAAAGCAAGTTCTCCGTGAAGGACGCATTCCATTTGACATCGCCGTTGACCGCCCGAACCGCAAGACAATCAAAGCGATGAAGGAGGGCGACAGAATTGCGAACGACCCGAATGTAAAAGGATATTCATTTAATGAATTTGTCGAGGAGATGAAAAAATGGTAGAGCCAAAATATCAAATCAAGTGGACTTCGCAATACAAAAAAGACATAAAACTTGCAAAAAAGCGTCATTACAAAGTTGAGGAATTACAGCAAGTCGTCTTTACTCTCGCAAACGGTCTTCCCCTCGATGAAAAATACCACGACCATGAGCTTGAGGGAAACTGGAAAAATCACCGGGAATGTCACATAAAACCGGACTGGCTTTTAATTTATCAAATCAAAAATGACGTGCTGATTCTTGAGCTTTCACGCACAGGAACTCACTCTGATTTATTCAAAAAGTAGAACGATTTTCTTCCAGCCTGATTATTTTTACCGAAAACCTTCCGCAGATTTCACACTTCGCGGTAATACGGGCATATATCCTCAAAATGGCCGTCCTTCATTCTGAAACCGCCTTTGATTGTTCCAAGCTGAATAAAACCGAGCCTTTCGTACAGGTGCCGCGCGTGGATGTTTGTTGCTACAACCGCATTGAACTGCATAATCCTGAATCCTGCGAGCCGGGCTTGAGAAAGGCAGTCCTTTACAAGAAGTTCCCCGATATGAAGTCCGCGGCAGGCGGAGCTTACGGCATAGCTTGCGTTTGCGATGTGCGAGCAGCGGCCGATGTTGTTCGGATGCAGAATGTAAAGCCCAGCGATTTTTCCGCTTTCAGTTTCTTCGGCGACAGCGCAGTAAGTTTGAGATGCAAAGAATTCCGCACCTGTTTTTTCAGTTAAATATTCTTCCTGAGGAAAAGCTACGCCTTCCTCAACAATTTCGTTCCAAATTCCGCACATTGCGGGAATGTCCTTTTCCGTGTATTTTCTTACAATAATTTTGCTCATGATTTTTCCTTGGCACGAAAAATTATAACGAACTTAAAAAATGCGGGCAAGATTTCATCATAAAACGTGGAAATTTATTCTTCCCGAATCTCCGAATAATAATGCTTTTTCCCGTCCAGACTTACGTAGCGGATTTGTTCTTCTCCCTGATAGCAGAGAATAAAATTCGGCGAGCCGGGAACAGTGTATTCCAAATCGAACGGCAAGTCTGAAAACTTGTATTCTGTGTACGATTTTCCGGAGGAATCAACGAGTGATTCTGTGGGATTTAAGCCATTGTCAATTTCGCCACCCAAAGCCCAGTTGCTGGGGCAGTGCGGAATTTCATATTCAAAAATTCCCCTGTCGGTTTTTACGGTTAAAATTTTGTCGGAATTTGTGTCGTTTGTAACAAGAAAATGCGCGTTGCCGTTCTCGTCTTTCCACACGGAAGTCACAAAAAGATAGTTGTGATGGTCAACGCTTTCAATTCTTGCGTCGGAAAGCAGCTGATGATAAAAAATCGTACCAAAATTATTTGAGACAAGCACATTCTGCATGACAAGATTTTTGTGCGACCAAGAAACGCCGTTTTTTGAGCGTTCGTTGTTTTTTCCGTAGTCCATATAAAGCGGAAACCATTTTCCTCCGCCGTTCACGTAAAGATTCTTGAACGAAACATTGTCAACATCGCTGAATTCAAGCTGAAACATTACGCACGCATTCACGTAAGCCTTGTTTTTCGCACCGAAATTAATGGAAGGAATTTCAAAACGCACATTGTCAAAATGAATCTCGCCGGTTTCAACTTTGGAAATCCATTTTCCGTCAACTGCATTTTGCCGGGAACGCTGGTCGCCGTAAATCTGAATTCCGTCCAAGTGAAGCTCACCGGAAAGCGGTCCGTGCGCCAAATCGTAAACATAAAGATTTTTCGCGTAAAATTCACGCAGCGGATTCATCGCATCCGAAGTGAATCCGCCAATTTTGCAGTTGTTCAACGTAATGTAGGAGCTGCTCACATTTCCGCCGAACGAGCAGTTGTTAAAAACAAAATAAACTTTTCCCGCCGAATCCGGGCTGACCGCATCATTTCTGAAAGCCTTGAACTTGCAGTTTTCAAAAACAACCGTTTTTCTTCCATTATATCTGTCCATTCCGAGCGTAACAAAATCATGGGCGGAAAAATCAAGGTTGCTGACTTTAGTTTTGTCCGGAAGTTCCTTGATTTTATACGAAGAAAAATTGAACTGTTTTGTGTCCGTGCGGAAAGTTACCGTAATGCTGGACGCAATCTCCGTGTCGCCGTTTACCACTGTGAAATTCGCCGATTCATCCGCGCCGCAATTCCGGCTGTCTGGAATATTTTTGTAATCCCAAGAATTCTGGCGGATTCGGTCAGGCTCATCATCTTCATCAAAAATATGGCACGAAATGAGCAAAGACGCAAAAATAAATGCAACAGAAAAAAGGATAAAAAGTTTCTTCACATTACAATTCTATATTTTTACAGAAGAAGAATCTATATATTTGCAATAAATAAACCTGCCAAAAACAAAAGACCTTTGCTCTGGCAGGCAAAAAAAGTCATCTACCACCACCAAAGGTGGTGGCTTGAAATGTGAACAGCTCAAAGCGGTTAGTTTCTATCCCAGTTCCGAGAACAATCCCAGATCCTGATCCGTTTTCCTGTCCTCAGATTCCTGATTCCGTATATACTTCCGTATCACTTCCTCATTCATTCCGACTGTTGACACAAAATATCCCCGCGCCCATATATGCTGACCGCTGAAATATTTTTCCCTTCCCTCATGTTTTCTCGCCACATAAACCGCGTTTTTTCCTTTTATATATCCCACTACCTGCAATCCCATGTCGTATGGTTTAGACTTCCGTAGTCGGGCATATTTTCCTCCAGTGTGTTGCTTTGATCGGTTCACACTGCGATTATATGCCCATTTCTTTTTGTTTTCATTCCCGGAACTGTCAAACTTTGCTAGACCGCCAGCTACAGCTGGCGGATTTCCAGGAGATTAAGAAGTTTTTATAAAACAATCAATCCCTCTTGACAAAGTAACCGCTTGGTAACTACAATGCAATCATAAGTAAACGAATGGTTACTTATATTAAAACTAAAAACGGAGGTGAAAATGTCCTGCGAAACAAAAGAGCAGATTACGGAAGCCGCGCTCGAGCTTTTTTCGCAAAACGGATTTTTGGGAACTTCGATGAGCGATATTGCGTCTAAGCTAAAAATCACAAAGGGCGCGCTTTACAAGCATTACGAAAGCAAACAGCAAATTTTTGAGCGGATTATTGAACGCATGGCAGAACTTGACTTGGAGCGTGCAAAAAAATATGAAATGCCGGATGACAAGCCAGGCAGTTCCGAAGAAGCATACACACATATTCCTGCTGAAAAAATTTGCGAGTACAGCATTGCACAGTTCAGGCATTGGACGGAAGAAAAATTTTCATCTCAGTTCCGAAAAATGCTTACACTGGAGCAGTTCCGCAGCAAGGAAATGTCCGCGCTTTATCATAATTATCTTGCGGCAGGACCGATCGAGTATATGACGGAGATTTTTAAGAGGATGACAAAATCAAAGCCGAGAGCAAGGCAGCTGGCGCTTGAATTCTACGGACCGATTTTTATTCTTTACAGCATTTACGACGGCGAGGAAGAAAATGCAAAAAAATCAGTTTTTATTCAGCTTGAAAAGCATGTAAAAAGTTTTATAGGGCAGCTCGAAAAAGACCGGGCTGAAAAATAATCAAAATAATCTAGGAGAAAAAAAATGGAAGCAATCATTTACACAACAAACACAGGAAGCGCAGAACAATACGCAAAAATGCTCGCGGAAGAAACTGGACTTCAAGCCTTTTCGATGGAAGAGGCAAAGTCAAAAGTTGAGGCAGGAAGTGAAGTCATTTATCTTGGCTGGATAATGGCAGCTCAAGTCAAGGGCTGCAAGGCGGCTGCAAAAAAATACAAAATCCGTGCCGTTTGCGCAGTCGGAATGGAAAAGACTGGAACACGCACAGAAGAAATCCGCGAAAAAACTTGTGTTCCAGCTGAAGTTCCGCTTTTTACCTTGCAAGGAAATTTCAACGTGAAAAAACTGCGCGGATTCTATCGCATCATGATGAGCCTGATGGTTAAAATGGTTACAAAGCAGCTCGGAGCAAAGCCAGAACGCACACAGCGCGAAAACGAAATGCTTGAAATTATGCTTCACGGCGGCGAAAATGTACGGAAAGAAAATTTGAAATCCGTTCTTGAGTGGTACAAAAGTGTCCAGTAGAACTTAAACAGCAGAAGTTCTCATTCATATTGTCATTGCCCGGCATAACCGGGCAATCTGTTGCAACAGATCTTCGGGTCAAGCCCTAAGATGACACTTTTTTTTAGCCTGTCAATGGCATTTTTTTAATCGACAATAAAAGTTTTCAAATTTGTCAATGTCATTTAAAACTTACTAGACATCTTCATAACAAAAACATTCCTTCACCTTATTTCCCAAAAATTCTTTTTTCCAGCATTTTCACAATTCTTCCATACAGCTTGCAGAAAAATAATATATATTTTCCAATTTGAAACCCCATTTTTTGCCAACTTTTCTGATGTGAGGTTCAAATGTAAAAAGCATATTTTCATTCAATTTTGTTTTATTGTCTTTTTCAAAATATAGGCGATTTTCTCTTTTTATTTCGATTGTGTGTCCAACATTGCCTAAAAAATCCAGGTTTTCATATCCGAGTTTTTGAATTTCATTATTCATTTCAAAATAAATTTGCTCAAAAGTCATTCCGGGTTTTACATAATTTTTAAAATGATTATGTAAGTTTTCTTCAATTTTTAGGCCTTCTGCAAATTCGGCATTTTTGATATTTTCTTTTTTTTGAATTTTCCCATTTTCAAAAACAAGCGTTCTTGAACAATCTCCCCAAATTCCATTTTTCAAAGGACTCAAATCTATTGTTATAAGATTTTCTGTGCCGACTTTTTCTTCAGAAGGAAAATAATCTTTCCCAGAAATTGAAACACAACTTCGAGTTCCTAACAGAACCAACGCAGGACAGTTGTAATACCAAGTTTCTTGAATTCCATGTTTTTCCAGCAGTTTTTTACATTGCTCTGCAATTTCCTTTTCTGTGCTATTTTCAGTTATGAATTTTTCAATTTCCTCCAGAACAATTTTTGCAATCGCTTGAATTTTTTGATATTCCGCTAACTTATCATTCATCTTTCAATCCCTTTTTTCCACTTCCCCGTCTTGTATTCTGCGAATGAAATCACAAAGTTCATGAACCAGCCCATCGGAACGGAATACCAGACCCATTCAATTCCAAACCGGGGCGCGCATACGACCGAAACAACAACGCGGATTGAAAGATTGATTATATTTGCCAGCGTAAAAACTTTCATGTCGCCCGCACCGCGCAAAAGTCCGTCGCAGGCCATTTTAAATCCTATCCAGCAGTAAAAAAATCCTTCAAAACGCAAAGCCGCTTGCCCTGTCCGCAGCGCAGTTTCGCTTCCGCCCGCACCGATAAAAAGAGAAATCAACGGACGGTAAAAAATCTCAATGCATACGCAGAGCGTTACCGCAAAAAAAGCGACCATAAGATTCGCCGCATGGTAACCTTTTACAACGCGCTCCGGTTTTCCAGCCCCGATATTTTGCGCCGTGTACGAAGACATCGAGTTGTTTATTGCCGCCATCGGAACAATCGCAATCGAAGCAATCCGACTGAACGCGGAATATCCGGCAAGAGCTTCCGAGCCAAAACTGTTGACAACGGACTGAACCAGCATCATCCCGATTGAAACAGTGGACTGCTGTAATATAGAAGGAATCGCAATTTTCGCCATTGAAGCAAGCTCGCGCCCGTCAAAAAACCGGAACTTTCCGCCGCAACTCACGCCGCCGGCAACTCCTCCGCCTGACTCAACACAACCAGAATCCTTGAACTTTCCAAGCGTACTCATAAAAACCGAAAACGACAAAACGCACGAAAGCCCCTGCGCAATCAGCGTAGCCCAGGCAGCTCCGGCAACTCCAGTTTTAAAAACCGCAACAAAAACAAAATCCAACGCCACATTCAGAACAGAAGAAAAAATCAGAAAAACAAGCGGAATCCGCGACTTTCCCAGCGCATTGAACATCGAAGAAATCACGTTGTACATGAACAAAAACGGCAAACCCAAAAAGTAAATCCGCAGATAAACAAGCGCCATGTCCAGCGCATCAGAAGGAGTCTTCAAAAGCACAAGAAGCGGCCGGTTTATAACAATTCCCACCGCGCCAAGAAAAACGCTAATTCCCAAAAACGTCAAAAACGCAGTGCTCACCGCAGTCTTCATCGCAGAAAAATTGCGCGCGCCAAAATACTTGCTCACAATCACCGAAGAACCAACGCCGCCGCCAATCGCCACGCAAATAAAAACAACCGTAAGCGAATACGAAGCCCCAACCGCCGCCAGAGCCTGTTCGCCCACAAACCTCCCCACAACCGCCGAATCGACCATCGTGTAAAGCTGCTGAAACAAATTGCCAATTATAATCGGAACAGAAAAAACAAAAAGCGCATAAAACGCCGGCTTCGAAGTAAGATAATCGCTTTTCATACCAAAATCATAGCAGAAAAGAAAAAAAGTGTCGAATCTTCAGATTTTTTTAAATTTGGGTGGCTTTTTGCTCCACTTCACTTCGTTCCGTTTCACAAAAACCGGGATTAAATCCCCTGCCACATTTTAAAATTCATTTAGCTACCGGATACAGTTTTGCCCGGCAATCACACAAAGAATTCCCAAAATCAAGCTTGAAAAAGCGTAAACTGCCGCCATAAAAAAGTTCTTCCCAGAAACAAAATTCGCGCTTTCCAACGTAAATGTAGAAAAAGTCGTGAATCCGCCGCAAACGCCAGTCTTAAGAAAAAGCACAACAAGCGGACTGAACCTAACAGAAACCTTCTGCGCCGCCAAAGAAGCCAACGCAGTAACAACACCAATCGCAAAGCAGCCAAGCATATTCACAACAAAAGTCTGAAACGGAAAAACGCTCTTCATCGGAATCAGCGTAAAAAGATAACGCAAAACGCTTCCCGCCGCTCCGCCTGCCGCAACAGCCAAAATATTCAAAATCATAAGGCAATTCTATAAAGTTTGCGTTCGCAATTCAATCAGCGGAAGAACAGAAATGCGCAAAAATTACCAAGAAATTTTTCTGAACATAAAATCTGAAAGGTTTTCTAAAACTCAAACATTCCCTGCGCGGCGTTCTGTTTTTCTTCGGGGAACGTGTTAAGGTATT
>JAUNWH010000082.1 GCA_030540405.1 Spirochaetales bacterium | reverse complement strand
AATGAAATTAACTTAAAATCAAAATAAAATTAAGTTGATTTATGACTACTTTTAACTTAAAATTATATTGTAATTAATTTAATTTCACGGCTTTACAAGCAGTGGAGAATGTCATCGCAAGCAGTATGTAAGAGTGTGGAGGCACTATGATCAGCGTAAAGACAGTAGCTAACAATACGGGGCACGGCAAGACCGGGTTCTGCTTTCTAAGCACATCGGACACAGACGCAGGAGTTGAGGAAATCATTAAGGAGATGGTCGGGTATAATTCAACTCTTACCGAGGCGGACACACGCGCGGCTCTTTCTGTTTTAGAAGCGGTTGTGGAGAGGCTTCTTCAGGAAGGATGCAAGGTGCGGCTTCCCTGGGTGGACTTGCAGCTTGCGGCTCACGGAACTGCGGAATCCATTTCAGCGAAGTTTCAGAACAAGAGAGGCGACAACAGGTTCGTTCTAAAAGCTTTGGTCAACAAGAAATTCGAGGCAAAGGCGGCAGAGAAAGTGTCCTACAAGACAAAGTCTTCCGTGGCGGAAATGGATCCTAAGATTTTCTATGTCCTTTCAATTACAAAAGATGCGGCTTATTCAAGCGAGCGTGTTGTAAAGCCTGGAATGTGCTTTAGAATCCGCGGAAAGAACCTGGGCTTTGACTTTGAGGACGAAAAGCAGGGTGTGTTCCTTGCATTGAAAGGCGACAGGAAAAAGACCGTCAGAATCACAAGCTTTATAAGGCGCACACAAAGGACAATTGACGCAATCCTTCCGCAAGGCATGGAAAAAGGCGTCTATGCGGTTTCGTTTGTAAAGAAAAACGGCGAAGGCTCATATCCAGTTGAAAACACAACTGATGAAATAGAAGTGATTGAGTAAGCAGGCTGAACAGCTTGCTGCTTTGCCATTGGTATGTTTGCTTTTCTTGTCATTTCCGCGCTTGACACGGCAATCTCTATATGCATGGATTCCCCAATCAAGTTGGGGGAATGACGGTTAGGGTTGAGGAATGGCAGTTTGCGCTACAGTATTCCGATTCCGCTTTTTAAGGTTTCTAGCTGGAGTCCGCTGGCTTTTTCAATCATGCTGTACAAAAGCCGCTTCATGTTGTAAACGGATTCCGAGGGAACAAGCAGTTTTCTTACTTGTCCGGGCGGAAGCTCGTTTATGGCGGTAAGGTAGGTGAGCGAGTCAAGGTCGATTCTAAAGTTTCCCTGTGCTCTGTTTTCCGGGGCGAAAGAAACGCAGTCGGCGCAGACAAATCCGTTTTGCCTTTCTATATAGCTTGCGTTCTGCTCATGGCTTAAAAGTGAAGTGCCGCAGCCGCAGCAGATTCTAGGTTCAGGCTGAAGTCCCAAAAGTCCAAGGTATCTCCAGAGAAAGCGCAGAATTCCAAGCCGGGTCTCGTTTTCGTCCACGCTGTCTATTCCGTCAAGAAAGGCGCACAGAAGCACAAATGCTTTTTCAGAATCTCCGGCGCATTTTGTCTTTAGCACAAGCTCGCAGGCAAATGATGCCGCCCAGGATTTTAAAAGGCTTGTCCTGAACGAAAGGTGGCAGTTTTGCGCGTCAAAGTCGGTTATTTTTATGGAATTGCGGGATTCGTCGCTGTATATATAGAGGATTCCTGAATAAAACGGCTGAACCAAGGATTTTAGGCGGCTTTTTGGGCCTCCGTAGAGCATTGCGTTGAAAATTCCGTTTTCCGCGGAAATTGCTTTTACAAGCCTGTTGTTTTCCCCGGACTCTTTTAGTGAAAGAATTACAGATTTCATTCTCTTGTTCCGCTCTGCCATGCGCCTATAATATCAGCGAGAAAAATGCTTGGCAAGACTTGTGAAAATGCGGCGACGGTTAATTTCGGCTTTTATAATTTAATGACATTATCCTGCTTGACTGGATAATCTTGTGCAAAGTTGTAAAAAATTGACATTGAGATATTTTTGTAATAAAATACTATTATGTACTTGACGAGAATTTATCAGTTTGCTAACCTCGATT
>JAUNWH010000020.1 GCA_030540405.1 Spirochaetales bacterium | reverse complement strand
AATAGCTGTTTAGAGATTTAAAACAAAAAATTTTTACATGCGTTTGCCCTGTCTTACAACTCAGTTGGAAGATTCATTTGACGTTTTTGAAACACAGGATTATAAAGGTTCTTTTAAGGACTATATTGAAAATTCCATTTCAGATTTTGAAGAACAGTCTTCAGATACTGATAAAAAGGATTTAAAAGAGGAATTATTACACTGGAAAAATGACATCGATGAAAAAATAGTTGAATTCAGAAATCTCAACTCAACACGTGCTCAAAAACTCCGCGAAAGTTTTCTTGCTCGGCTTTCAAAGGAATTGGAGCTTCTTCTTGATTTGCATGAACATAAACTTGGTGTCAAGAAAAATTCTGACGGAACGGAACTTGCCGACAGAGGCTCTTTAGTCCGTGCCGAAAATTTTGTAGAAGTTCTTATAAAGATATTTACGGAGGCAAAAGATAAATACCGCAGAACAAGAAATGACGCCGAAAGTACAATGAAGAATTTGAACGGTGATTTTGAAACTGCACTTTCTGATTTTGATGAAATAACAGACAGTATTTTTGCAACAAAAAAGAAAATCGCATCCGCAAAAGAAAAAGTTTTGGATGTATGCAGGGATTTGTTTAATGCTCAAAAACAAAATTTTATTGCAGACTGGTGCTATCAGTTGTTTACGGACATTTTGTGGAATGATGTTCCGAAATATGATGGGCTTATAAAAGAGCTTGAACAATATAGAAATAAATATCGAAAAGCAATTTTGACATTTAAGGAAATTGATAAGGACATAAATAAATTTCTTGACGATAACAGGCATTTCGAGCCGAATCCGCTGTTTGCGGTTATTTTTGATTATGAAAAAGATGTGGAAGAGGCTTATAAAAAACTTCTTGCAGAAAAACCAGAAGAATATATTTTTGGAGAACTTAGCGACTCCGTAACTGATGCTCATGCTTTTGGAAAAGATTATCTTAATGCTGCAAACAAAACAGTCTCTCTTGTGAATATAGATATTTTGAATGCGACTGAAAAGTTCTTTTTTGAACCTGTCAATAAAGTTAATATTGCAGACAGAATTCTTGATACTCCAGATGTTTGTGAACGTTTAGAACAGGGAACTTATTTTGAAACATCTCCGATTTATCTAGGTGTGGAAGAAACAGTGATGAACAGAGAAGGTCTTTCTTTTAAGGATTCTACATTCTTTGCAATTTCCATTCCTGATGAATATGAAGGTAAGCCATGCAAGGATATTTCCGGAGTTGTACGGGGAAATGGCATAAATAGAATTTGTCCTATGGAGCAAGACCCTGAAAAATATCAGAAAGAGCCATGTCACATGTTTAACCACTGCTTAAAACAGAAGCTACTTCACCATGCTCCAAGCAATGTTGCAATTACACCGACCTCTGAAATTTCAGAAGTGAATATTATGCATTCTATAGCAGGTTATCCGTTGTATTCGTTGTCATCTGTTATGAATAACTGCAAAAGCGTGTATGCTGCTTCCAAACTCAAACAGCAAAAAGAAAATGAGGAAAACGGAACAGACTATGAAGAAATAAATATGTTCGGATCTCTTCAGTTTGATGATTTGGATGAGAAGTCCGTTGATCCTAGAAAGCTGCAGAATGAATTCCGCAAGCTGCTGATTGTTGCATATATTGCAAAGCGTCTGAAAGTTCAGCCGTTGTCTGTTGATTTTGTTACAGAACGGGATTTAATGCAGAACAGAAAAGACAAGCCTGGTCTGCACTTGGGAAATTCAATGAATGAAGTTATGGTTCGGTTTCAAAGCTCAAGGTTCAAAGACAAAAAAGACATTGAGCAGTTCAAAAAGGAAACAGTACATTTTATGGAAAAACTTTCCGGCAATGAAGAGAAATTCTTTTCGGAAGCAGAAAAAACTTATAAATCCATGAAAGAGGAACTGCCTGCTGGATTCATTCAAAATGACTTGGATTTAATGAATGAACTTGTAAAAGAACTGACAAATAAAACTCTTTTTGAAGATAAGGAACTTGATACACTTTGGGGATAGATAAATGTTAAGTCAGCAAGAAGTAATCCTTGTAGGTCTCGGAAAATTTGGCGAAGCGGTTTCGAATAATCTTGTTCATATTATAGAAGAACGCCGTGTGCAGTTGGGAAAGATTGCGAATTCCGTTGTTCTTCATACTGTAAATTTTGAAAGCAGCGATGTCTTTTATTCAACCGAATATATGGACAGAATCCTTGAGGCTGTGAAAGGTAGTTCTGCAAGAAAAAACAACGAGCCGTTTTGTTTTATTTTTGTAGGAGATTTGTTTGAATCATCTACTTCAAAATATGCGGTTGATTTTGCATATCTGCCGTATTTGATGCATCAAAAAGGAATAGCACTTAATTTCAATTCAGTAATTGGATTTTTTACATTTGCAGACGAACTTGGTGCGGTAGAAAAAATCTCTGATGAAAATCTAGGTCTGATTTATAATTTTTTTAGAAGACTGGAAAAAGTAAATCATGAAAATTTTTATTCTGCTCCTTATACAGACGTAAATGGTAAGTCGTTTGAAAAAATCGATTCTGCTTCCGGTCCGTTTAACAGAAATTATGTGCTTGTGACACCTGGCAAGTCAACTGCGGTAGAAAATGAAACCGGAATTGTTTTTGCGGAGCGAATATTTTATGAACTGTTCTATCTTGCAAAAAAAATGAGCGAAAACAGTCATAATTATCTGGCAGAAATAAATGACAAAGAAAATTCTGATAAGAATCTTTCATGCTTTTCTATGGTGCAGATTCCTAGAATTAATGAAGTCCAAAAATATTACTTAAAATATCTTTTTGAAGAAAAGATAGTATCGTCATTTTTAAAAGAGCCAATAAAAGGTACTGATTTGGAATATTATCTTTCAAAATTTTTTGACATGATTGATATTCCTTCAAATACGGATGAATTTCCAATGGAGCGAGCTGTAAAACTTTTTATAAACCGCTATAAGGAAAATTTTTCGCGTATTCTAAATTATTATGTCAGCGGTTCTTATTCTGATTTTAATAGATATATTGATGACTGCAAAAAACGTCTTGAATCAACAGTTTTTGATATGATTTCATGTTATGACAGTTTTGCGCATGAAGAGCTTGACTATCTTTTTGTAACTTTAAAAAGCGGATTTGAAAATCTTTTTAAGGTTGACAGAGTTAATGGAAACTTTAAAACTTATATAACTTTTATAGAAGCATTAAAGAATAAATTTCAAAACTGGAGGGCATCCTTAAAAAATCAATCTGACAATTCGGAACTTCATGATATTGAAGGCGAATTGAGAGATGCAGGCAAGAAAATAGAAAAGCTTCAAAAAAACAAGTTGCTTTCATTTTTTCCATTGCGGCCAATAAGACAGAAACTTATTGAAAATGCAATTTTGTCGCTTCCTGTTGAAGAATATCTTGATTCCCTTATAACTCAGAAACTTTCCAAGGCGTTTTATGAATACTGGATTTCTCTTGAAAATGATGGAAAATCACCATTGTTTGAATGTGAAAAAATTTTGTCGAATTTAAAAAATCTTGAAAAAGCGTTTGAAGATAAAGAAAAATATTTGTTGAATAAAATTCACTTTATCGAAACTATGAATGATTCGTATTACATTCTGCCAATGTTTGAAGTTTCTGACGATTATTCAAAACTATTGGAACGAATCAAAAACAGAAACTTTGGTTCGCATAACTTGCAGAAAATAAAGGACTGTGTTTCTAGCGCTTTGAAGCAATGGATTTCTGAAAAGGATATTTTTGCAATTACACAGAATCCTACGGAATTCATTAGTTTTATCGAAAACAAATTTATATCAGAAAATAAAAAGATTTTTTCAGAAACGGAAGATAAAATAGATGAATTTTATGATTTTTCAAGACGTGCGGTTGAGGAATCAAAGTATAAAACTGAAAATATCAATGCAATTTCTTTTGAAACATCAGGTACATCTCTTTTTAAGAATGAGATTATGCTTGTCCCTGGTAATATTGCTGAAGACTGTTTGAGTGAGGAAATAAATAAAAAATTTGATTCATCATTGGAAAAATTAGAAATTCCAAAAGATTTTACGCTTGGTGGTGTTGTTTACTTCAAGGACTATCTTTATATGTCGCAAAAAGACATGAAGAAAAAGGTCTTTCTTGAAAATTACAAGAATATTAAAACTTCTGACCTGAAGTATGACGCTTCTATTGCTGAAAAAATAAAAATAGATGAAAAAAATGCTCTTACAGAAAAAACAGAGGATGTAAAAGAGTCAGAAACAAAAAATCAAAATTTTTGGAAATTCACACGCAGTATTCTTCTTTTCTATATTGAGCCAGAAAAAGTTGTGGAATTATACAATAAAACTTTTGAAGCAGATAAAGAAAATCTTTCTGATGAGGAAATTGATAATTTAGCCGCAAAAATTTCTTTTGAAGACGCATTAAGTGAAGTTTCAGAAGAAAAACTTGCAGAATTTGCAAAAGAAAACAATATCCCGGTTAAATCCAGCAAAGAAAAACAGATAAAACTGATTTTACATGAATTTTTATAAGGACAACTATAAGTATATGGAAACAATTATTGGAATTGATTTGGGAACGACAAACTGTTCTGTTACCGCTATTGATGAAGCTGGAAAAACGCTGGTTATAAAAAACAGTCAGAATGAATTCATAACTCCTTCTGCGGTGTATTTTTGCAAAAATAAAAATGAATTCCTTGTTGGGAAAAAAGCAAAAGAAAAATCAAGCACAGATCCGGAGAATCTTGTTCTCTATGTAAAGCGGGAGATGGGAAAAGACAGAAACAAAGTTCGGTTTGATAGAATGACGGAAACTTACCATCCTTATGTGTATTGGGGAAAAGTTTTTTCACCGGAAGAGATTTCGGGAGTGATTCTAAAGCAGCTGAAAACAGATGTGGAAAAAGAATTAGGAAAAGAAATCAAAAAGGCTGTCATTACCTGTCCGGCATATTTTGGAGATACAGAAAAAAATGCAACAAAACTTGCAGGCGAGTTTGCGGGACTTGAAGTTTTGGAAGTAATCCCAGAGCCAACGGCTGCGGCTCTTGCATACAGCGCAATTTCAAAAAAGCAAAGTGAAACAATTCTTGTTTTTGATTTAGGCGGCGGAACGTTTGATGTTACAATTCTGAAAATTCAAGATGGAAAAAATGGGCGTGAAGTAGAAACTTTGGCAACGGATGGAAACCATAAACTTGGTGGAATTGACTGGGATTCTTCAATTATTGACTATATGATAGACAGTTTTGAAAAACGCTATCCAACTGCTGATATAGATTTCGGTCCGAAAAATGAAAGAGAACTTGCCTATGGAAAACTTCGCCTAGAAGTGGAAAAGGCAAAAGTCGCTTTATTTAAAAATGGAATAGATTCAGTTCCTGTAACCATTGAGTATGGCGGAAAATCTCATACGGAAAATATAAGCCGCTCTTTATATGCCAAGAAGACCGAAAAATGGACGGATCAATGCAAGATTTATTGCAACAATATTCTTTCTGACAGCAGTTTGTCCTGGTCCGATATTGACACAGCTCTTATGATTGGAAATATGAGCAACTGTACGACCGTCCGCGATGCTCTAAAAGAGTGGTCTGGAAAAGAAATTGATTTTGGAGTTATCAATCCAAAAACCTGTGTAAGTGAAGGGGCTGCCATAAAAGGTTATCTGCTTGCAGGCGGAGATAAAGTAAAAGTTCTTGGGGAAAATATAAAGGCAGATTTTGCATCGTTTGAACAGACTGAAGCTGTCGTTGAAAATGCGGAAAAACTGCAAAATTCTGCTGTCCGCAAGGAAACAGCTTTTAATAATGAGAAAATAAAATCCGGGGTAAATCCATTATCAGTTGGAATAAAGGTGATAAACAATAAAACTGGGGAAGATGTTGTTTATAAGTTTTTTAAGAAAAATTCAGCTTACCCGATAGAATTTTCTCATAGCTTTCCGCCGCTCCGGGACGGAGATGAGAAATTGAAAATTGATGTTTATGAAGGCGAGGGCGATACTCCTGCAAGTTGTAAATTTATAGGTTCTGCTGTTGTTCAATTAGACGGAAAACTTACTCGTCAGGATAAACTTGATATTACACTTTCAAAAGATAACAACGGAATTTTACAGGTTGAAGCAAAAAATCAAAAGACAAATGTATATATGAAGGCTCAGATTGTACGCGAAAATTCGCTTTCTGAACAGGAAGTTAATGATACTCTTGAGGAATTTGAAAATTTTTCTTTGGGGTAAAAAATGGATGATGAGATTTTTTCTTTAGGCGACAGTTTTGAAAACGATGAATTTTCTCTTGGTGATTTATCCATTGAAGATGATAAAAATGGAGATTTTTCTCTAGGAGAACAAAGAATTGATGAGCATAAATATAATGAAACTGATTTGTCTGATTTGCAGAAAGTTTACGATAAACTTCAAATAAAAGATAAAGATCCAAGACTTAGTTGGGAGGATTTTTTTAAGCGGAATGCTGGAATTTTTGTTTTATTGGGCAAAAAGGATTTTCAAATTCCGACAGATTCAGAAATTAATAATTTCAAAAAGAAGATGGAGCAATGGATTAATTCAGCTCACAAAAACTGGATTGATGCAGAAAACCAACATAAAACGGAAAATCTTACTGAAGCATTGCAGGAAGTCCTTAATATTTATAAAAAACTTTCAGGTAGTCCAGACTATGCGAAGTATTATATAAAGGAAATCAAGAAAAACCTTTCCAGCCAGCTTTCTTCAGTCTTAAAGCAAAAGGTAAAAGATGGAATTCTTGAACTTTCCGAAGTCCTTGAGCTTTATGACATTGCTGTTTCAGATTGTTTAATATCTGATTCTGCCCGAGGAATGAAATCAGTTTTAGACTGGATAAAAAAGAAGCAGGAAAACTTAGGCTTCAAAATTGAGTCTTTTCAGGAAACTTTTGTCCGAAATACGAAGCATAAAAGCAGTTTTGAACGTTTTGACACAGATTTATGTAAACGGAATTTATTTAACGAATACAAAATTCTTTTTGAACTATCTGAACGTGTAAATGATATTTCTGCGTCAAAAACAGATTCCGAACTTTATGATGAAATGTATAAGCTGCTGGTTCAGGGGAATCTGTTCGTGGACAATGTCCGGCTTTATGATAATGACTTTTTCAGCAAAGAGAAAAACTCTGGCAAGTATAATTTTGCGTTGCCGTTGAATGATGAATATTTTTATTATCTAAAAGGAACCGCCATTCATACTTATCAATTTTCAGATAGCCAGTGGAATGATTTTATCCGCATTCAAAATATAAAAAAAGATGATGATGCCCCGGTTGCATTTATAATGGGAACGGAAAAGGCTTCCACAATTGCCGGTATTGCTAATCTTATTGAAGACAACCCAAATATGGCTCTGTCAAGAATCCGAGCAGGCGACTTGGAAACATATCTTAGACATATCGGACAAATAGGGCTGGCAGAAACTCTTTCTTCAAAACGGGAGGAACTGAAAAATGACACAGACATTTTGGTTCAGACAACTGTCGCGCTTTTGCGTGGAGTTGATTTTTCAAAACAGAATGAAGGTAAAGAAGAAAAGTCAACGGACAGCCTTTTGCCCTTGATTGAAGCAGGTGTCTCCCCTAGTGAAATTGTAGCATATCTTTTGCGCCGTAAACAGTTTGAGTCTTTAAATAAAAGAATTCTTTCCCCTGATTCCAAAGAGCATAAAGAGCTTGAACACTATCTTTTGCAAAATGGATTCTCTCTTCAAAAAATATGCATGAACTATCTTCATCAGTTTTCAGATGAGAATAATGCCCAAGCCTATAAAAGAATGTATGAAGTCTATGCGAAGTATGTTCTTGATTTTTTATTTAACAAAAATGATTTTGTAACTTTTATCAATGTGCTGGAACCGGTTCTTGTGGAAGGAAAAAATTCAGAAGTGTTGTCGGAAAAATTTTTGACAGACTATGAAGAAAAGAAATTTTCAATGAGCAGGAAATTTGATGAGTATAAAAATTCATTTCTGGAAAATCAAAATATAAAACCGAAAAAATCAATTTTCAAATTTTTAAATAAATAGGAGTTTGTATGAACGAGAAAGAAAATATCGACGAATCTTTTGAAAATGAATCTGTTAATGAAGAAATTGTTTCAGAAGAACCTATAGATACTACTGAAAAACCAGAGAAGAACACTAATCACAAGTCAGAAATAATGAACTATCCAGTCGCATTTATTGCCAAGTTTGCGGTTGCAGTTGTTCTTTCGATTTTTTCAATAAAATATATGTTTCCGGCTGATAACAGCGATGTATTTTACAATTTCTATTTGATTCTGTTTATAGTTTTTGATATTGGTGTTCTTTTGTGCTATTGGTTTGCGAATAGAAGCTTTACTTTGCTGAAAAATCTTGCAGAAAATGTTATGAAAAGTAATGGCAGATATTCAAGTCTTGATTCCAGAAATAAGCAAGTAAACGATATTTGCAATGCTTACAAAAAGTCATTCCTTGTAAATGATGATGAAGATTATCACAAAACTAGAGCCAATTCTGATTTATACTTTGGGTCGGAAACTTGGCTTCAAGATACAAATCAGTTTCCAATTCAGGCTTTTCTTAAAATCATTCCAGGAACTTTTATTGGTTTTGGAATTTTGGGAACATTCATAGGTTTTGCAGGCGGATTGAGTTCAATTAACATTTCTGATTCACAAAGTCTTTTGAACAGTATTCAGCAGCTTTTAAGCGGACTTAGAAATGCGTTCAACACTTCGATTGTAGGAATGCTTGCTTCCATGTTCTGCAATTTTGTGCTTATCCATCCGCTATTCAATAAACTTGATTCTGCGTCTAAAAATTTCTGCGATTATCTTGACAATAAATTTTATGTTACAGAAGTTGATGCGATGGCGATTGTTGATGAGAATAATAATAAAATACCGTTTCCTGTCGTGCTTACACAAATTCTTTCAAGACTAGAAGGCGTTTCTTCAAACATAAATGAAATGGGGCTTACAATCGGAGACCAAGTTACAAAATCTGTAAAAGAGACCTTGGACAAGACAATCGAAAAAATCATAAAAGAGGAAATAGAAAAATTAAAAACGGACATAAAATCTTCTATAAGTCTGCTTGAAGAATGTCAGGCAACCCTGCAGAACGCACCGCAACATTTAAAGGAAGCCTCTATAAATCTTGAAAATTCATCTAAAAATTCATCTGCCGTATTTGACCAATTCTGTGAAAATCTGATTGATATAAAAAATTCGCTTGCTCTTCTTCCTAAAGACTTTAACTCTGTAAACAGTTCTCTTAGTTTGACAATAACAAAACTTTCAGAAAATCAAAATATGCTCTCAGAAGCTCTTTCTGAATCTGCAAGTGCGTTTGAAAAAACAAAAGAAATAAGCCAATCGCTTTCAGACTCTTATGATGAGCAAAGCCGAAAAATCAATGAATCCATTTCCCGCTTTTCCGACATTCTAATGGAATACAAAGAGACAAGTAAAGAAAGCAAGGAGCTTTTGGCAGGGTATAAAGGTCTTGATGAGCAGATTTCAAAAGTATTTTTGAATATAAATGAGAACACAGAGAACTACTCAAAAATAGTTGCTGATAGCCTTGGAAAGTATTTAAAAGGTTTTAGAGATGCGACAAAAGACGTGTCAAAACAGTTTGCGGATGCAACGCTTGCTTTAAGCGAAGAAGTCCGCAGGCTGAATGGTTCTAGTAAAATTTCAAAGGCATAATATATGAGAACAAAGAGATTCAGATATTTTGAAAGCGAAGGTGGATATGATTTGTCAATAAGTGACTTGATGTCTGCCCTTTGCTGTATTTTTATACTCGTTACAGTTTCTATTGTGGCTTCATTAAAAGAAAAGAATTTGCTTGCAGATAAATATCAGGAGTTACAGCAGGATTTGTTTTTGGATTTGTCACAAGAAATGGGAAATGATTTGAAAGAATGGGGTGCAACTATTGATCCTGAAACTCTTACAATCAGATTTTCAAGCGATGATGGTTTTGATGCACGGAGTCCAGAATTGAAATCTGGATACAAAAAAGTTCTGCAGGAATTTTTCCCTAAATTGGTAAGTGTGTTACAACAAGATAAATATAAGAATGAAATTGAAGAAATCCGAATAGAAGGATTTACAGCTCCTGACAGATCTGACCCTTATGGGGAAGGCAGCGAGCATGATTATACTTCCGGCATCGAATTAAGTCAGCAAAGAACCATGAACGTTCTTCTTTATTGCTTGGAACATACAAATTATTCGCAGGAATCAGATTCTGTAAAAAAGGAAGAGGAGAAGGAATGGATTCGTAAACATATTGTCTCAAATGGTTATTCTCTTTCTCGTCCGCTTGGAGATAATGGAAAATTAATAGAAGAAAAACGCAAACTCACCGATGCGGAAAAGGCTGCAAGCCGTCGGGTTGAATTCCGCATAAAAACAAATTCCGACAAAATTGTCCAGCAGTTTCAGAATGTAAAGGAGTGAGTTTTATGCAGTCGATAACTGAACTTAAAAATTTGGAAAACATCACAAATGAAGTTTTTGTTTATGCAAACACTTACAACGATTTTTTGTCTCAAAAAAAAATTAATACTGTCCAAAATACTATCGAAGAGATAAAAGAATCTTTCTTGGTAGATTATTCAAAACCTTTGGTTATGACAGAAATTGAAAAAGCTAACTTATTTGGGATGATTACTGATTTCATCATAAATAAAAAAAATATTTTTAATTCTCATTACATCCAGCTACTAGCGTGGCATATACACGAGCTGAAAATACTTCCCGTAAAAAAACGTGGAATTGTACATAATGTCAGTTTTTTGGAATATTCACCAAATCCATTGATTCCTATAACTGCAACGAATCGAATCTTTTCCCTATTTTTATCAAGAAGAATTGCTCCGGAAAAAGTGTCCACCGCTTTGCTGCTGAATTATTTGAATCACTATGAAACGGCTTCTTCGCGTTTTAAAAATGTTCTGAAATCCTATTTGAAGCGAATCCGTTATTCTAAGAATGTGAATTTATATTTTAATTATAGAGATATTATCTTTAATATAAAAAATAACATTCCAATAAGTTGTTATGAAAAATTAAAACAACTGGGAATCAGCGAAAACTTACTCCAGACAAAATATTTTAAGGATGTCATGAAAAAATATGAAGATAAAAATTTATAAATATCCATATAGGATTCAAAGAAAGGACAATTCTCAATATGAATTGATTTCCGAATACAAGTCAAATAAATTTGAGCAGTTTATGCTGTTCAATGCTATGTTGAATTTTGGCTATATTTCTTTTTCGGAAGGCAGTTTTCAATTGTCTGACAAACAGATTATTGATTTTTTTAATTATGCAAGGTCATCTGTTTTGCATGACAAATCAATAGAAGAATATTATTCATTGTTGAAGCTTCCTGTTCCATATACAAAGCAGATTCCGACAATCATAGAAAAGGAAGTTTTTGTCTCAGACTCATACCAAATGAATGTATCTTGGATTAATGATACATCTTCTGGTAAAATGGCAAGTGCACCAAAATTATATAAAAAAGATGGACTTGAGCTGTTTAATTTTGAAGACGAAGCGTTGGGAAGTCTTTTTCCTGAATATTATGCGTTATATGAATTAGTTGATACGGCGAATGAAAACTGGAAAAATTGGACAAAAACAGAACGATATGCTTTTCTTGACAGATTGATAGAACTTAGTCAGAAAAGGAAAATTATTATTCCTAAAAGTTTGATGCAGGCTCACGAGCATATAAATTAAGGATATTTGAGAATATGAAAAAAATTATTACATTGTTTTTGCTGTTTTTTATAGTGATTACTTCAGTCTGTGCGGAAAAACTTACTTTTCATACTGGCGAGGCATTCGGACTTTCAAATACGGATTACTTTTTCCCTACGGATATTACTTTTACGGCTTCAAAATGTACAGTCACATCTATAAAAAAGGCGGATGCTGATTTATGGTGTTTTACAATTGTTGCATCCAAATCTGCAAATACAAATGCTCCGGTCATTTTTGAGTTTTTCATAAAAAAAGGTGATATTCTAAAAATTAGGCAACTGAGTAATCCGATGATTGTATGCAATTTGAAAGTTACAGATGTGAATTGGAATGAAATATCATTTGAAACAGAGTGAGTTTGATAATCTTAAAAAATATGCTTGCTTGGATTGTCTGTTACAGCTGAAGTATTTTTATGCCTCAAAAATTGTAATGCAGCTTATTTTGCATATCATGATATTCCAACAAAATATTGTTGCTTTTCCGCATTTTCTGCTATTCTTTTTGAAACCGGCAACTTAAAAGGAGAGTGTAATAAAAACTTTGCCTGAGATAGCGTCAAAGTTTTTATTCACAAGTTTGCGTTGCAAACTTTCTTATCAACTGCCCATTCTCATTTCATTGCGAATGGGCATAAAAAGTCAAATCGAAAATTGAAATTTTCTCGTTGACTTTTTATGGGAGCTAAAAATGCACGTGAAAAAAATATTGAAAATCATAACCGACATTCTGATGTTTGTGGACTTTATTTTTTTGATGAGCCACGAGGTTGTGAGAAATCTTTCGGCGCATGGTGTTTTTGGAATTGCGCTTTTTGCGCTGTTTATTCTGCACCATATTTTGAACGGCGGATTTTATCGTGCTGCGTTGCGCGGAAAATATACTTCTGTGCGGATTTTGCTTAGCGCGACTGTATGGATTTTGTTCGTTCTGATGATTTTGATGGCGTTCAGCTCGGTGATGATGAGTGGCGCGGTTTTTACGTTTTCTTCTATTAATATGACTTCTTGGAGCCGCCCGCTGCACACTTTTTCATGCTCGTGGGGATTTTTGTTGATGGGCTTTCACTTGGGTCTTCACCTTCATTCAAAACTGAAAAAACTTGAGGCGGCGGCAAATGGCAAAAAATCTGCTAGCGGAAAAAAATCAGCGTGTTTTGTAATCCTTCAACTCCTGTGGATTCTGATTTTCGCGCTTGGAATTTTCTGCATTGTTCATAGTCAGCTTTACGTTTATCTTTTCTGGCAGAACGCATGGAAACTTTCCGCGCCTAATATTTTTGTTTGTGTGGCGGAATATTTGGGAATGACCGCCGGAATGATTGCGCTTTCGCATTTTGTGATGAATTTTTTGCAGTTGCGTCGTGCCCAATGAGTTTCTTCAAATCCGAAGGTGCTTGCCGAAAGAAATCTTGTGTAGTATATTGAGCGAATAAATTGTCCATGAACTGCATTCATTTTATGACGGAAATGCGTGCTGATTTTTTTTCGTTTTGACACGGCTTGTTTTGGACTTTTTTCTAAATTACAAAAGGTTCGGTGTTTTAAAATTTATGTTTGGATTGAGATTAAAAAACTTGAAGGCTGCGGGAGTCTTTTCATTTTTATTTGTTTTTTTGGGAACTGAAGTTTTTTCGCAAGCTTCTGGAACTGTAGAAGAATGTTCCTTTGGTGTTTTCCGCTCGCAGTACGGCGATATGTTCGATGTGCGCTATTGGCAGAATCAACTTGATGACAATTATTATTTTCACACTGGACTTTATGATGATGCGATTAATTTTGCTTGGACTGTTAATTTCCTTGGAATTTATTGGGGCGCAGGCTACAATGCAAAAATAATGAATCACAAGGCGTGGCCTCACAATCTGACCGATATGGACGTTTGCATAATGGCAGGCATTCCGTCTCTTGGACTTGGAGTGCGCGCAAGCTATTACGACAAAAATGTTTACAAGGGTCTTGGCACTGCCGCTCCTAAAGTTGAAATCGGAAAAACTTTTGAATCAGTTCCTATTAAGCTTGGATTTGAGGCGGAAGGAAAATTCAGATACTGGAAATCTCTTTGTCTTGATGTGGCGCAAATTCCTTTTATTTTTAAATTTGATTTTTCACCGGACGGAATGTGCGGAGCGGGCGGAACTTACACCGTGATGCCGACTTTAAAATATCCTTCCGCCGTGAATAAAGTTTCGGGGCTTGATCCTATGCAGGGATTTTCTGTCTGGGCTGGCTGGAAATGGAATATTCTTGACAATTTGAGTTTTGGATTGCGTCCATCATTTATGATAAATTTCAACTGCATAAACACTGCCGACTATTCTATAAACAAACGGATGTCAGAACTTGACCAAGACGGAGTTGGAAGCCTTGTTGAAAATCTTAAATGGATTCCAGAAAACGGAAACACAGAGTGGCGCATTAGCGTTCCTTTTTCAGCTGCTTATAACGTCGCAGAAAAAGTTCAGCTTATAGTTGGATTCAAGTGCGGATTTTACTGGGCGAATTTTGATCACATGAGCGAAAACCATACTGGCGGACGAAACTTGCACGGAACTGTAAACGAAACTGGATTTGCTCTTGGACTTAAAGCCGAAATGAACAAAAATGCGGTTTTCCAAATTGGCTCTTCATATATCAGGCAGCTTTCTTTGAATCCAGAAGAAAACACAACAGGCTCGCCTAAAGACTATGAAACAGACGCTCCGAACATTTCAGTTTCAAATCTTTTTGACCAGCCTGTTACAGCCTCGCTTACATTGCGGTTTTAATTTACTATTTCACAACATACTTTCCGTCGGAAGTTTCTGAAATTGTAAGCGTGGTTGTGTGTTTTATTCTGTGGCTGTAGGTTGCCTTCAAATACATTTCTTTAGCCTGCAAATTTATTCCTGAAAAAAATTCGATTTTTGTAACTTCCTGCTCGCATTTTATTGTTGCGATTGTTCCGGGATTAATCCGTGCATACGATTTTGTTGAGTCGTCAAATGTAAAACCGATTACAAATGCAGTGTCTTTTGTCGTGTCCTTTATGCTAAGCTCAAAGCTTTCATCTGTTCCAAAGTGGCAGGCGGAAAAGACAACTGCGGTTGCAATCAATGTAATAAAAATTAAAATGTACTTTTTCATTTGCGGTTTATCCAATAAAACTGCTTTGACCAAACATATTGTCATCTTCGGGCTAGACATTGAACTGATTTATATGCTCGCCAATTTCACTTATGTTCGCTTTCATTTTTCCAGAAACATCAGACAGCGCGCTTGTTGTTGAGTTGATGGCTTTTGTTCCCTGTGCCATTTCTTCCATGCTGTTTTTTATCATTGTCATTGCGTTTTGAAGAACCTGAACATCGCCAAGAATTTTTTCACTTTTTTCTGTCATTGATCCTGCCGCATCCCGCACTTCAATTGTGCTGTCTTGCATTGAATGCAGAGCTTCGCTTATTTGCGATGAACCTAAAGTCTGTTCTTCCATTGCGCTTTTTATCTGGCGCACAAGCTGGTCTGTTCCGTTCAATTCTTCTGCGACCGCCGTAAACGCTGTGTTTGAATTTTCGCTCATTGAAACGCAGCTTTGGATTGAATCGCTTATGTTGTTCAGCTGTTTTCCAATCGCCGTTGACTGGCTGGAAGAAGTCTCTGAAAGTTTTCTGATTTCGTCTGCAACTACGCTGAAACCTTTTCCTGCTTCTCCTGCGTGTGCCGCTTCGATTGCCGCGTTCATGGCAAGAAGATTTGTCTGTTCCGCAATTGAAGCGATTATTGTGTTTGCGTCGTGAAGCATTTCAGATTGTTTTTCGATTTGCTCGATTTTTTCATTTACTTCTTTCTGACGCTGAATTCCTGTGCTTATATTTTCCGTAAGCGAATTAAAACTTTCCGCCATTTTTTCAACTGAAGAATTTACGGAATTAATATTTCCCATCATCTGTTCAACCGCCGCCGAAGCCTGAGTTACACCGCTTGACTGGTTTTCAATCATTTTTTCAAGCTTGCTGATGTCCTCTGAAATTCCTTGAACTGCAGCCGCTGTTTCTGTTACCGATTCAGATTCCTTGTCAATCTGATTTCCTGCGCTGTTTATGTTTGCAAGAATTTCTGTAACGGAAGACGCTGTTTCTGATGAAGAATTTTCAAGCGTTATGCCTGCCTCGGAAAGCTGCTCGCTCGAATTTTTTATTTCAACAACAATGTTCTGCAATTTGTCTGCAAAACTGTTGAAGCTTTCTGCGATTGTGTTGAACTCAAGAAGATTTGAAGGCTTGATTCGCTTTGTAAGATCTGCATTTCCGTTTGCAATGTCGTATACAGATTTGTCAACTGTGTCCAGAGGATTAATTATTGCTTTCAATACAATGCAATAGAAAATAACTGCCACAACAACAAGAATTGCCAATGTTACAATAATCATCATGTTTATCATTGATCGGTACATATTTTGAATTTCGTCTTTTTTGCCGGAAATCTGATTTTGAATGTCATCGTAATAATTTCCTGTTGAAATCATCCAGCCCCAAGGTTCAAAAATTCCTGACTATGCAAGTTTTGGAGCAACTGTAACGCCGTCAGACTTTGTAAACATAAACTGATTGAATCCGCCGCCGGAAGAACACACCTTGAAAATTTCCTGAATAATTTTTACGCCGTTGGAATCTGTAAGGTTGAACCGGTTTGCGCCTTCATTTTTAACAAGAATCGGATGCATGACAAGAATGTAATCTTTATCGTCAATCCAAAAATATCCTGTGGCATCATCCCTGTATCTCATTGCGCGGACGGTTTCCTTTGCGTTGTATTTTGCCTGCGCTTCTGAAATTTCTCCAGCCTTGAATCTGTCGTATTCTTTTTTTATTACTGAAATAGCGGCTTGAACTTGCGATTTGATTTCAATCTTGTAGCCGTAATCCATCGCGCCTTCGTAGTCAGTGTATGCCAGTTTGGAAGTTTTATTGATGTAATGAATTCCTACAGAACCTACCGCCACAGAAATTACAATTGAAAAAATGATGCTTAAAAATACAAGAGTGAATTTGAGGGATAATTTCTTTTTCATACAATCTCCTTTTTAAAGTCAAATATTTATAAAATATTGAATAACATGATAACATGTGTTTTTAACGTAGTAAAGTTTAAATTTAAAAAATTAAACTACCTGAATTTTGAGTTGTCATTATCGGGTCATAGAATGTAAACGACAATTAAGATTAAACTGATAAATCTCTATGGAAGAAAAAAAATGTTTTTGCTAAAATTATGTTCATGGAACAGGACATTCGCTGGAAACAGAGATTTCAGAACTACTGCAATGCGCTGGAAAATTTTTCAGAAGCCATAGAGCTTTCATCTAAAAGAGATTTGTCTAAGCTTGAAAAACAAGGCCTTATTCAAAGTTTTGAATTTACGCAGGAACTTTCATGGAAAGTTTTAAAGGATTATTTGGAATACAAAGGCGTGGCTTCTCAGATAATCGGCTCAAAAGATGCGATAAGAAGCGCTTATTCTGTTGGGCTTATAAAAAACGGCGACATCTGGATGGATATGATTGCCAGCAGAAATTTGCCGAGCCACGCTTATGATGAAAATTCTGTTCAGCAGATAATTGACAAGTGCGTTATGGATTATCATAAGGAATTTTTGGATTTAAAAGAAACGTTGGAAAAAAAATTGTAATGGCTTTTGGACTGACTTTAAAACAAGAAAAAATCATAAATGAAATATTCGAAAAATATCCGCAGATAAAAAAAGTTGTTGTTTACGGAAGCCGCGCAAAAGGAAATTTCCGCGAAGGTTCAGATATAGATTTAACAATAGTTGAAGAAAAAGAAATTCCGGCTTCTGTTCTTTTAAAACTTGTAAACGATTTTGACGATTCCTTGTTGCTTATAAAAGTTGATATATCGATTTTTACAAAACTCATAAACCAAGATTTGATTGACCACATAAAAAGGGTTGGACAGATTTTTTATCAGAAATAACAAGCGTTGAGAAAATCCGCGTTTTGTGATAATCTCTTCTATATAATTACTTTTATTTATTCGAGGGCTCTATGAAACTTTGGGAAAAAGGCGCTTTTCTTTCGGGCGGAAAATTGGCTGAATCCGTGCCGGGCAAAAATCCTGCGGAATGTGCGAAAAACACAATCGCTTATTCTATCTTGCAGAAACACAACACTTCGGGCGATGCTTCCAAGCTGAAAATCAAATTTGACAAAATCACTTCACACGATATTACTTATGTCGGAATTATCCAGACGGCGCGGGCTTCTGGGCTTGAGAAATTTCCGATTCCTTATGTTCTGACGAACTGCCACAATTCGCTTTGCGCGGTCGGCGGAACAATCAACGAGGATGACCATATGTTCGGTCTGACTTGCGCGCAGAAATACGGCGGAATTTACGTTCCTCCGCATCAGGCTGTAATCCACCAGTTTGCGCGCGAGATGCTTGCAAAGTGCGGCGACATGATTTTGGGCTCAGACAGCCACACCCGGTACGGCGCGCTTGGAACTATGGCGATTGGCGAGGGCGGTGGCGAGCTTGCAAAGCAGCTTCTGGGAAAGACTTACGATGTGAATATGCCGGGCGTTATCGCGGTTTACCTGACCGGTTCTCCTGTTCCGGGCGTTGGTCCTCAGGACGTTGCGCTTGCGATTATCAAGGCTGTTTTTGCGAACGGATACGTAAAGAACAAGGTGATGGAATTTGTGGGTCCTGGAGTTGCGAATCTTTCCGCTGACTTTAGAATCGGCGTGGACGTTATGACGACTGAGACAACCTGTCTTTCTTCAATCTGGGCAACTGACGAGAAAATCCGCGAGTTCTATTCAATCCACGGAAGGGAAGGCGACTACAAGGAGCTGAATCCGGGAGAGGACGCTTATTATGACGGCGCGATTGAGCTTGATTTGAGCGAAATCCACCCGATGATTGCGATGCCGTTCCATCCGTCTTGCGCGTACACAATTGAAGAAGTGAACAAGAATCTTATGGATATTCTTGACGAGACTGAAAAACGCGCGAAAGTCTCGTTCGGCGACAAGGTGAAGTTCAGCCTTAAAGACAAGGTGATTGGCGGAAAGCTTTACGTTGATCAGGGCGTTATTGCAGGCTGCGCCGGCGGCGGATTTGAGAACATCTGCGCGGCTGCCGACATTTTGAAAGGAAAGGACACTGGAAACGGAAAATTCCTTTTGAACGTTTACCCGGCTTCCATGCCAGTCTACATGGAGCTTATGAAGAACGGCGCGTTCGCCTCGCTTGTTGACGCTGGCGCAATCATCAAGACTGCGTTCTGCGGGCCTTGCTTCGGCGCGGGAGACACTCCTGCAAACGGCGCGTTCTCTATCCGACACTCGACAAGAAACTTCCCGAACCGCGAGGGCTCGAAAATCCAGAACGGACAGCTTGCCTCGGTTGCGCTTATGGACGCGCGCTCAATCGCAGCGACTGCCGCGAACAAGGGCTTCCTTACAGCTGCCACGGACTTGGCGGACGGCGAGTTCAGCAAGAAAAAATATTTCTTTGACAAGACAATCTACGAGAAGCGCGTTTACGACTCGAAAGGCGTTGCTCATCCTGAAGTCCAAATTCAGTTCGGACCGAACATCAAGGACTGGCCGGAAATGCAGCCGCTTTCAGACGACATTCTGCTAAAGGTTGTCTCAGAAATCCACGACCCGGTTACAACTACGGACGAGCTTATTCCTTCGGGCGAGACTTCAAGCTTCCGCTCAAATCCTCTCGGACTTGCCGAGTTCACTTTGAGCCGGAAAGATCCTGCCTACGTCGGACGTGCAAAGGCTGTGCGCGACAGGTCGGAAGAGGTCAAGGCGGAAGTTAGCCGCGCGGAAAAAATCCTTGAGGAGAAATATCCTGAGTTCAAGGGAAGAATTGAAAAGGCGGGGCTTGGCTCTACAATCTACGCTGTTAAGCCTGGCGACGGTTCTGCGCGCGAGCAGGCGGCAAGCTGCCAGAGAGTTCTGGGAGCGAGCGCGAACATTGCAAGCGACTACGCCACAAAACGCTACCGCTCGAACCTGATCAACTGGGGAATGATTCCGTTCCTTTATAAACAAGGTGATTCCGCTGCTACAGAGAATCTTCCGTTTGCGAACGGCGACTACATTTTTGTTCCGGGCGCAAAGAAAATGATTGCGGAAAAACTTCCGAGCATAAAAGCCTACGCAGTCCGCGCCGACGGCACAACCGCCGAGTTTGACCTTGCAACCGGCGACATGACCGACGACGACCGAAAGATTATTCAGGCAGGATGCTTAATTAACTTTTACAGGGGATAACTAGCCAATGTCTGATTTGCTGGCTTGAATTGACAAACTGCAACTGACAAGCTCTGTTTTGCTGATGTGAAACAGGGCTTTTTTTATGGGAAAGGATTTAATAAAATAAAAATATACCCCACTTCTTAATCTCTTCTAACTTTTAGGAATACAATCCAAAAACTTATTGATTTTACTGACTTTTGGGATTATAATCTGAAATATGGAAGAAAAACATAGTTTTGAGACAGAACTTGTTGTGCGCAGGGAATATCTTGAGCGGCTGAATAATCTTAAGCATAAAAAACTCATAAAAATTGTCACTGGAATCAGGCGTTGCGGAAAATCCACGGTTCTGGAAATGTTCCGCTCTCAACTTCTGAATGAAGGAGCTGAGGAAAATCAGATTATTTTTCTGAATCTTGAGGAATATGAAAACAAGGAACTGCGGAATCCGGACGCTCTTTACAGCTACATAAAGGAACGGCTGACTTCAAAAATGAACTACATAATTCTTGACGAGATTCAGCGCGTGGAAAGTTTCCCTGATGTTGTGGACAGCCTTTATGTCAAAAAAAATGTGGACTTGTATCTGACAGGCTCGAATTCTTCTCTTCTTTCAAGCGAGATTGCAACGCTCATAAGCGGCCGATATGTGGAAATCAAAATGCTTCCCTTGTCTTTCAAAGAATTTGTTGTTGCAACAAAACAGGAGAATAATCTTTCCAAAGCCTACAATCAGTATGTAAGCACAAGCTCGTTTCCGTATGTGCTTGAGCTTTTGCAGGCTCCGACTGAGATAAATCCGTATCTTGAAGGAATTTACAACACTGTTCTTGTAAAGGACATAATCGACAGAAAAAAGATTTCCGACACGACGGTGCTCAAAAGTGTGACGCGCTTTTTGTTCGACAATATCGGGCTTGAGCTTTCATCAAAAAAAATAGCGGACACGCTCACGTCAAACAGCAGAAAATCCGACCCGAAGACAATTGAAAAGTATGTGGGCGCACTTGAAGAAAGCTTCATCGTTTACAGGGCGGGGCGTTACAACATAAAAGGAAAGGAATATCTGAAAAGCCTTGAAAAATACTATGTGTCCGACATCGGCCTGCGGAATTTCATGCTCGGAAAAAAGGCGATGGACGTTGGGCATATTCTGGAAAATATAGTCTATCTTGAGCTTTTGCGCCGCCGCTGCGACGTGTACGTTGGAAAGATTGACGATGCGGAAGTTGATTTTGTGGCGCAGACGCAGGACGGAAACACCTACATTCAGGTTGCTGCAAGCGTGCGAGACGAGCAGACTTTGCAGCGAGAACTGCGCCCTTTAAAGGCGGTAAAAGACAACTACCCGAAGATGATTCTGACGCTGGACGATGACCCGCCGGGCGACTACAACGGAATAACCAGAATGAACGCATTGGATTGGCTGATGGAGAATTAAGTTTTTAAGAGAAACAATGGTGAGCGGAAAGGCAAAAACTGTCTAGATGGCGGATAATCTGGAAAAACTAAGTGAAGAGTGAATGTTATAAAACACCGAAATAGAACTTTCTTGCCTTCAGAATAAATATTCCTCTGCAACTTTTTGCTTAAACCGGATATTTGCTCAAAAATAGGGGAAATTTTCTCTTAATTTCCGCTAATTTCCCTTATTTTATCTTCAAAATCTTCTGCTCTTAAATATCCAACAAGACGCTTGTTTAGCGGATATGTTTTTAGCAGTCCCATTTGAACAAGGCTTTCCAAATCAGATCTAATTGTTTTAACAGATACTCCCAATTCTGTCTGTAAATCTTTACTTATGAATATTGTACTTGGTTTTTCGGTTGCAATTTTAATGATTTGAGCCTGCCGTTCGTTAATACCTGTTATTGTCTTGAATTCAAACAAAGCAGAGCGTTCTTTGGCTTTTCTTTCAAGATATTTAGTCAAGTCAATAAACGCTTTGTTCAGCACCACAAGATTATAATTTATAAAATATCCTAAATCATAATCATCATGCTCAGTATATAAAAAAACTTTTTCATATTTATCTTTTGAGGCATATATGATTCTTGAAATAGATAGAAATTCTGTAAGCCAATAACCCTTCTTAAGCATATACCAGTAAAAAAGCGAGCGGGCCGTCCGGCCATTTCCATCAGTAAAAGGATGTAGAAATGAAATCACAAAGTGAATAATTATTGCCTTTATAATTGGATGAACGAAAGTTTCATCTTTGTTTGCAAAATCGCATAAATCATTTAAGACAGTTTCAATTTCGTTGTAGTCCGGAGGATTATGAGCTATTTCACCAGTTATATTATTTGAAACAACTATATCATTATTATTTCTGAATTTGGCTTCTTCATCTGAATTTTCCAGAGTTTTTTCTGTTATTTGTCTATGTATTTCCAATAACAACTCTTTGGTCAAGGGGTCTTTTTTCTTTTCAGAAAGAAATCGAATTGTTTTATAATTATTCAATATCATTTGCTGGCTTGAATCTTTAGGCTTTTTTTGCTTGCGAAGCATTTCCTTGGCCACCTTTCGCGTTGTGGACGCACCTTCCATCTGGCTGGATGCAATCGCTTCTTCCATAATTGAGCTAAGCAAATAATACTGCTTTGTTTTTTCAGTTATCAAATTATCAGAAGATAGAGCGCCTCCAAAATTCATATCAAAATCATGAAGATATTTTTGCATATAATCATTTATCTTGTATTTGAAAATATATTTACCAAACGAAACAACATTTGACATGCGGGATAATTTAATTGCCGCCCAAAAATCCTTTGGATTTATTCCTTCTGGTGAATTATATTTTACCTTATCCCAATAATAATAGTTTTCGTCTGCTTTTTTAAAATAGCTTTGATATTCGGGATTGATTATTAGAGAAACAGATGTTTCGGGGTTAAAATCAGACTTTGGCGGATCTTCAATCATAATTTGAATTTAACATATATTTGTTGTATTAACAAGGAAATTAGGGGAAAAGTTTATATAATTTCCCTTGTCTTGTTTTGCAAAACCAACTTTTTTATTCTGGGAAATAAGAAAGATTTTACAACATAGCATATTTCGGTGCGTAAAACGCACTTCCGCGCCCGCTTTATTCTCTGTAAAATATTGTTATATCGAATTTTTAAGTTTTTTTTTATGTACCTGAACTTGTTTCGATAGCAGGCGATTAATTTTCTGGAGAAAAATATTACAGTTATTACTGTTATGCGGATGAAACTAATCAAGTGAATTGTTACGATAAAGACGAATACGCCTATGTGCTTGCAATTCACCCATTTAAAAAAATAGAAGATATCATAGAAGTTTATCGGCAAAAAGCCACTCCTTCGCTTGTAAAATGTCTTGTTTTCGGCGAAGGAGTTTTATTTTTTTTTAATCGTTCATCATAAGCAATCTGAATAAGATATTCCCTGCCGTTTTTCGATGCCAGAAAGTCGATTTCTTTTCCGTTTACATTAATAGACAACATTTTCAAGATTGTGGGTTAGGTCGAATCTGCCGGACATTTGCCTGATTGAATTGAACGAAACATCTTCATCATAAAGTTTTGCGTAAAATTCCAGCTGTTTTTTTTCTTTTGTCGAATATTGCGGAATTTTTCGGATAACATAAGCTTCTTCAAGATAATCCAGAAATTTCATCACCGTGTTTATTGAGCAGTCAATTTTCTGTCCTTTTAGATAATTAAAAATTGAATTCGAGCTGAAAATCCGTGCGTTTGAAATAAGAACAAAATTCACGAGCTTTTTAAAAACTTCTTCCTTACGGATTTTATAGCGGTTAATGATGTCATTGATAACTATAGTTTCGTCCAAATCGTTCAGATAGCGAATCATTGCTTCTTTTTCGGCAAATTCAAATCGCTTCGGGAAACCGCCGTAAATAAGATAATCGTTGACAGAGACATCCCGCCCGATTTCTTTTGACCATTCCAAAATTTCTTTGTACACAAAAGGGCGAATCGTGAAAGAAACATATCGCCCGCTCAGCTCTTTGGTGAATTCCTTTGAAAGCAGCTTTGAATTTGAGCCGGTTATAAAAATCGAAATGTTTTTAAGCCGGAGAGAACGGCATGCAATGTTCCAGTCTTTTACGGACTGAACTTCATCCAAAAAAACATACCATTTTTCATTTGGAAAAGATTGTATTTCATTTTCGATAAAAGAAATAAGCTCAATGTCATTAGAAATTTTTGAAGAAACCGAACGAAGCTCAAAATTAAGATAGATGATTTTTTTCCCTTGCAAACTGATTTCGTCCCGAACTTGCTCCATAACTACGGATTTTCCGCATCTACGAATTCCCATAATGATTTTTATGAGGTCGCTTTCATAAACAATAAAGTTTTCAGTAGAAAGGTGTTTTTTTGAAAAGGAAAGGCAAATAAAGGCAAAATCGGTGCGTAAAACGCACTTTCGCTCCCCCCACTTGCCCTATAAAATAGCCTTAAAGTCATCTACCACCACCTTTGGTGGTGGTAGATGACTTTAACTTTAATGGAGAAAAAAATGGCATTTTGTCAGAATTGTGGAAAAGAACTTGCGGATGGTGCAAAGTTCTGTGATGGTTGTGGTAAACCTGTAGGAGTTGTTGCCGAGGATGGTTCAAAGAGAAGTCTGAAATTTTTAAGTGGCGGTGTTCAGTACAAATGTCCGTCCTGTGGTGCAATAGTCTCTAGAACTGCTACAAAGTGTCCTGAATGTGGCTATAAGATTGATTTCAAAGAAGAAGGTGTGTCTGTAAAAAAACTCGTGAGCCTTATTGAGAAAAGTGGAAAACTTATAAATGAAGATACTGGAAAAGTAGAGGGCTGGGATGGATATAAGATTGCGGATATCATCGCAGGCTTTGATATTCCAGTTGATATTCAGGATTTGCTTGAAGTTGCAATTTTTGCAAATAATAAGGTTTCAAATCCTTATCAATACGAATCTGAAGCTTGGCTTGGACTGTTAAAACGAGTAAATGAGAAAGCTAAGTTGCTGACAGAAAATAAAGAAGTTACAAACCAAATTGCATCATTAACGAAAGAGGCAGAGGATAAATTTAAAGACTCAAAAAAACTTGATATTGGAACTGTTTTAGCATGGGTAGTTTTGTTGACTCTGTGGATAGGTGTTCCTGCATTTTTTGTTCGTAGTTGTTCTCATAAAAAAGCAAACAATGAAGTTCAGTCAATCGAAAAAAATATTGAAACTGCAATTGATGCTGGTGATTATGACAAGGCAGAACGTTTTCTTTTGGACTATAAAACAAGTAAAAAACTGACAGAAGAGGAGAATAGTCAGATTGAAAGCAAGAAAGACTATTATTCCAATAAGATTCAGCAGAATAGGGAAAAAAAATGACAAATTCGAATGCACAAACATTTTGCAGAGATATATGTGATTTGATGGACTTTTATGAAAAAGTTACGCCAGAACGAAAGTCTGGTGTGCAGAAACTTCTTTCTGAAGTTCTCTCGTATGCTCACCCTGACATTTCAATTGATGCCTCGATAGAAATGCGGCAAAAGGGGAATAATAGCCGTGTATTCCCTGGGTATTTTATTTCAGATACCATAAAACATGCGAACAAAAAAGGCGGTATAAACAAGACATTCCGCGGAAAAGTGCAGATTACTGATGAGCACATTATTCCAAAGAAAGTTGTTATTAATCATCTATTCTTTCTTAAAAAGAAAAATCGTCTTTCTGATGAGGCAATTTTATTTTGTGCAAAACTTCTGAGCTATACCTGCCTTGTTACAGCAGAAGAGAACAGGCAGCTTTCTAAATATAAGCTCGTTACAACCATGCCAGACGGCTGGAGTTTTCCTGTTGACATTGACTATGATAAATCTCCCGACTTAAAGGCTCTGGACTTTTTTGCACGATATAAGAAAGCTGGAATTAAGTACTGCGAGAACGTCAAAGATGAAAGACTGAAAGTTGTTGGAGCAGATGAGAATAAGAAAAAGAACGGTGGTTATACAGGTTTTTACAAATAGAACTTTAGAAACTGATAAAATAACAGGAGAAAAATATGGCAGAAGACGAAAACACAGCGGTTGACAAATTGGTTCAGACTCTTAAGGAAGAAGCTTATAGCGGCGGTGGCTACTATGCTGACGGCATCATCGATGCATTGGCAGTTTATAAACTTCCGTCAAAGTCAGAAGATTTGTTGGAACTTGCTAAGTTTGCTGGGAGAAAAGTAACAAAGCCACTGGATACTTATTATGATAATGAATTTAAAGAATCAAAGGCATGGCTAGATTTGCTCAACGAGATAAACGAAAAAGCATCAGAAAAGGGTGATGACGAAATTGCTCAAAAGATTTCTGATATAAAGAGCAAAACCGAAGAGCAGTTTGATGAATACAAAAAGAAAGAGAAGAAGGCAATAAAAAAGTCTGATCGGGATGACACGAAGGGCTGTTTGCTTGTCTGTGGAGTCCCTTTGGCAATAATTATTGGTATTATTATTTTCATTGTTTTTTCAATAAAAAGTTGTATTGGATAATTGTTTGGAACGGACGAAAAAGGAACTGTAAATATGGGATTGTTTTCTAAGAAAAATGAAGGCGGATTTATGGACGCAATTCGTTGCGATGAGACTGATTATGTCATCTGGAAGTGGCGTCCAGCTGGAAATGAGGAAGTTGACACAACAAAAAAAGAAAATGCACTTCGCTATGGTTCTTCACTCAATGTAAAAGATGGTGAGGTTGCGGTTTTTGTTTATCATCAGAAAGACGGTACAATGCAGGATTTTATCGAAGGTCCATATAACGGTACTATTAAAACGGCTAACTTCCCTGTGCTTTCAAGCATTGTTGGACTTGCTTTTGGTGGGGCGACTCCGTTTCAGGCTGAGGTTTATTACATCAATCTTGCGGGACTTGTGCAGATGCCATTTGCTGTACCGTATTTTGATAACTTTGATCCACGTCAACCTGATTTGCCAATTCAGATGGCAGTCCGTGGTTCTCTTGCATTCGGAATAACTGATTACAAAGCATTCGTAAAGCTTCACAGGCTTACTAATTTCTCAATGGAAGACTTCAAGATGCAGGTAAAGGACAATCTTGTAAAGCGTGTAAAAGGTACAGTCCTTAATATTCCTGACGGCAGTTATGGGGGAGTTCCGATTCCGCTTATTCAGATGGAGCGTAAGATTGAAATGCTGAGTGATATCGTTCAGCAGAAAATTGTTCCAGAATTTTTTAATGTTTTTGGTGTTACGATAAAGACATTCAATATCTCTGTTCTCGATATTGACAAGGAATGTGAAGGATACCAGAAGATTAAAAAGTTGACAGCTGATAATTCTGTTACTTCTATTATGCAGCAACAGCAGATTAATCTTGAAAATCAGATGTCAATGAACCAAATGCAGATGGATGCTATGAAGCAGTCTCAGGCAATGAACCTTGAAAATATGCAGGAGACCATGCGCATTAATCGTGAAGAAGGTCAGTATGCACAGCACCTTGCAAGCGAGACAAATGCGTATGCCGCAAAACTTGGGGCAGAGCAGCAAAATCTTGGTGCATTCGCGGTCAAGAATCAGACGCAGGTTGGCATTGCCGCTGCGGATGCAATGGCTCAGCAAGGGGCAAATGGTGTTGGAAACATAAACCTTGGCGGGTCAGGAGCCGAAGTCGGTGGCATGAACCCAGGAGCTATGATGGCAAACATGGCAATGGGACAGGCTGTCGGAATGGGTATGGCAAATATGCTTGGAAACTCTTTTACAGGAGCCGCAACAGGTCTTGGCGCAGGCGTAATGCCTGGCATGGCTGCTCCTGCTGGTGGTGCTATGCCTCCACCTGTTAGCAATATGTACAATGTTGCTGTAAATGGATCTTCTACAGGACCGTTCAGCGTTGCTCAACTTCAGCAGATGGCTGCAAGTGGTCAGCTTACGAGTGCAAGCCTTGTCTGGACAGCAGAAATGTCCGGCTGGGCTACAGCTTCTTCTGTACCAGAGCTTGCACATCTGTTCCAGTCAGGAGTACCGCCTGTACCGCCTGTGCCTCCGTCATTAGGATAAGTGTATGGAAAGTACGAAAGACAGTTTTTTCTCCATGGACAGGCTCGTTGAGTTTGGCATGGGAATGGCAATGAGCCAACAAATTGTACAGAGCATGAACAATATGATGGGAGCAATGAGACAACCACCTTTGGCTCAAGCAGTTTATCAGGGGCTTCCTGTACAGCAAGGCGTAAATCCTTCTATGCCTCAGACTTCTGTATATCAGCAGTATGCGGGAGTAACGAAACTGCCTGCACAAAAGGCATGGTCTGTTGCCCCACAGCAGGTTTCACAAAACTCTACAGCTTTTGCAAATGCAGGCAAGTCAGTTTCTGATTCAGTTCCGCCTCCTGTATCACAATCGACTGGTTCTGTCACAGGAACTATCCCGCCTTTTTCTGAAGTGTTTTTCATTTCACATGAGAAAGAAAAGATGGAAGGTCCATTTTCTGGAACGGAAATTGCACGGCTTGTAGCTGAAAAAAAAGTTACATCTAAAACACTCGTTTGGAAAGCAGGAATGAAGGAATGGAAAACCGCAGTAGATTTTCCTGAATTACTAGCACTTATTGCGTTAGTTCCGCCTGAATTGCCAGAACAAAATTAAAAGAGGTTGATATGCATATAAGATTTAAATTTATTCCTACCTTCATTGCGGCCGGTATTTCTCTTCTGATAGGATATGGATTTTATGCGGCAAATGCACATGAAAGTCAAAATTATTTGATGCTTGCTTTTTCTTCAATTGAGTTCGCAATTTTTTTGATTGCAGGATTTGCCATTTGCTATGCAGAGCGTGGAAGCGGTAATATAACAGCCCTTTCTATCGTTTTTACAATAGTTGCTCTTATTGTACAGGTGCTTTTTACTTTTTTACCATTCCGACAATCTCCATATATAATAGTGAATGGAATACTTGTACTTCTGTTTGTTGGAATTACTTATGCACTGGCAAACGCTTTAAATGAATAATGCTGAATGAATTTTTTGTGCTATCAGCATAAAATATAGTATCAAGGATTCCGCAAAAATAACCGCAGATCTTACAGTTTTTGTGGTAAACCGTGAAGTTCTAGATGCCTTGTTCAGCTATATTATTTCTTACTCTGTTATTCCTTATAACGCTTAAATAAAGATTTCATGCGTTTTTATTCGTTTAGGATTTCCAGAATTTGACGAATTTTCTATAATTCTTTTGGAACGGCAAGAATCGCTTTTCGGGCTTTATTGAGAAGGTTTTTCCGATGAGCAGATAGAAAGGTTCTTTTCAGAATTTCTTCAGCATTTTTTCCGAATTATCAGGAAAAAAGATGCTGTCGCTTTTCTAAATCAAAAATTACTCAACAGAAAGACAGCTGAACGCTCTTGCTATAAGGAAATTCTTTTCCTTGCAAGCGGATATGGATACTGAGCAGACATTCAATGATTTTGCGGGAAAGGATTTTCCGGAAAAAATCTCTTTAGATGGTAGAAATTTTATACGAAATCTTTTTATGAACATTTGTGACGGTGTTGAAATACCCGATATTGAGAAAATCGCATTCTATACAATCGCTTCTTCCCAAAAACTATGCGGTAACGAAGAAAAATTTGATATTCTTGCACAAGTAATCGCATTTTTTGATTATGAGCTCCAGAGCAAAATCTTTAGTGTTAGCCCAGAGACGAAGGAAAAGCTTGAAGCGGAGCTTCTGGAGATGAAAAAGTCTTTCGTTGAATGTCAAAAAAAGATAATGGATTCTTTGAAAGAAGTAGTTTTTAACAACAGTTTATCAGAAAACTGATTTTTTTGAACTTTTTGCGAATTTTCCATATATTATTCTTGTGTTTTGCGTTTGAATCGCAAAATGCTAAATCCGGCGCCTATATTTTGCCGGTGAGATTCGGGTTTGCCGGTTTCCCAAAGAGACGAAACCGGCGTTTCTAAAAATGGAGAGCGCAGAATGAATCCAACTCATTGTGAAATAAAGTTTTTGAACCACGAGCAGTTCCTTAGGTTTGTCGAAAAATTCGGAAATGAAAAAAAAGAAATTGATTTCAAATATTTCGGACTAAAAGACGAGGACTTGCTTGAAGGTCAATTCGACGATGGTACAAAGATTTTCATCGATATTCAGAATGATGCGATTCGTTTTGTGACCAAAGAACCGCCTTATGAGTTCAACTTCAGATTCCAGCATTTTGGCTATGATATTTCCTTTAGCTGCAGAAGTGATAACGGAGAAGGAATTAAAGGATATATCGAAAAAAAACTTTATTATGTAACTCACCTGTTTTATTCTGAGGAAGAGTTTGAAAAACTGGTTGAGTACAAGGAATCGGGTGAGTATAAGTGGAATCAACAAGTCAGAAGACAAACGATTCAAAATGTAAAGCCGAAAGTCACAATACGAAATCTTGATGGCAGGTACGGAATTATATCAGTTGTTTCATCTCATCATCTTCAAATAAACGAGCTTGAAATGCGCGAGATGTATGACTTTTCTTTGAGTACAAAGAAGAAGAGAGGACAAAGAATGGAACTGACGGTTACGGTTCCTAAAATCACCACGACGCTTCCTATTCCTACAGAAAAAGTGATTGCTCATTACACGGACATCAAGCGGGCTATAAAAGACGGCTGGGCAATCGATATATATGACTGTGAAATCTTAAACGACCTGGAGAAAAAAAATGAGAACACAGTGCAGCTACTGGGCTTTTAGTCCAAAAATTAATAAGTACATACCAATTTCTTGTGAGCCGATGTCTCTTTTTCCGACCATAGTAAATTTAAAACAGAAAAGCGTATATTGTCGTTCGTGCCATCGCTGGGAATATATTGCCGCCTTTTCAAATAATATTCTTAAAAGTCAGTGCGGACATTTGTATGAAGGACCTTTTGCTTATGAAAATTCAATCTTTAATTATGGCTATCATGTGGCAAAAACAGAAAATAATTATCTCATTCTTGTAAAATCTCAGACTGTCGTAAAGCAGAACCGCCGTCTTATCGAAAATTTTTATGAGCTTAATCTTGAGCGTAAAGTCTTATCCAAAAACGGGAAATCTGTTTTTGAGAGCGAAGATTTGGCAGCTGGTCTTTGTCCTGAAATCACGGGAGAAATCTTAAAGGATTTAGGCGAGCGGTATAAAAAAGAATTTGGCATAGTCCCGACTATTACTTCAAAATTTCGCGGCTTCAATCTTATCATTGGTTATATGCTCAGTCCGTTCAACATCAATTTCTATAAAATTTCTCATCACTGGGCTTTAAATCCGTATGATAAGGATTTTTCAACTCTTTCTTCTGGGAACACTCCGACCGCCGAAAACGAAATGTTTCACAGTCTCGGAATAAAGCCTTCAAAATCTGTCCGAAAGTTGTACCAGAGTTTCCCTGAAGGTGTCATCTCGTATGCGGCGGTAAAGGATTTAGGATTTTCTGATGTGAATATTCTTTTAAAAAGCGCTAATCCTCTTTGCTATTCTTTCTTCGAGTTTTGTATGGTAAATTTTTCTGACGGCGAGATTTCTTACAGCATTCGCCCTTCGCTTAAAAAATTCGTCGGGGATATGCTTGCAATTTCTTCCGAAAAAACAGTTTGGAATAGTCTAGAAAGAACTTTCAATTTTTTTGCTGATGAAAAGATTCCAAACAATGTCATTATTGATGGAATAAATTCTTATCCGATTTGCGCTGATGCTTTGAGTGATAAAGAAAAGAAAGATGTGCTTCACGAAGGATTCAATGATTATACGCATGATTTTTTAGTTCGCCGTGCCGACATTGTACAAGCACAGAATGCAAATGCTCTTTCTACCAGGATGTTTGACGAAAATCAAGGAAAAGATGAAAAATTTGAAATCGAGCAGCCTCACCTTGACCTTGCCTATAAATGTGGCGAAAACAGGACTGTGATTCGCACAGGTGACGGAAAAATTGAAACTGTCGAAGTAAAAGATGAAGACCGTTATTGCTTTTATGTGGCCCAAAGCTCCACAGAACTGAGGACAGTCGGAAGTGAAATGCACAATTGCGTGGGCTGGTGTTATACAGAACTGGCTCGCAAAAAATATTGCACAATCGTGTATGCAAAATACAAGAATAAGTATAGGATTTGCATTGAAGTTTCACCAAAATTCAGCATCCGTCAGGCACTAGGACCAGGAAATCGGGTTTTACAGGGCGAAGATTTACTTGCATATCAGGAATGGTGCCGTGCAAAGAATATAAAATTCAAGAAAGTCTTTTAAAGTAAAAGATATGAGTCAGAAGGAAAATGAAGAGCAAATCAATGGAAACAAAAAGAAAAGCAATCTACATTCACGGTCTTGGCGGTAGCGGAAACGGCTCATCGGCACAGAATGTCAAAAAAATGCTTGAAGATGAGTGGCCTGGCAAATATGAATTTTCTGCCAATACTTACGACCTCTTAAAGCCAGAGAAATCATTTGAGAAAATCTCCACTGATGTAAAAAATGCTGATTTTGTTATTGCATCTTCTCTCGGTGCATTTTATGCCGTTTCAGTTTTCATCTGCACAAAAATGCTTTTGCTAAATCCGTGTCTTGAGCCTGAGACTGCAATTCCAAAAATCTTGTATCCTGAGCAGAAAAATGATTTTGATGAAGAAAAATCGGTTGCCGCATGGAAGAAAATCAAGAAAAACTGGAAGCTTCTTGACCGTGAAGACTGCGGAGTTCGTTTCGGAGTTTTTTCTGACAAGGACGAGCTTTTTTCTTTTAAGGATGTGTATGAAAAGAATTTTGGAACTTCATTCGGAACAGAAAATTTCTGTATGATACACGGCTCGCATGAAATTGCAAAAAACGAGAATCAGCTAAAGGCGGCTTTTGAATCGTTCAAAAAATATGGAGATGAGGGGGGAGATGTAATGGCTCGTCAGTCGTCATATTGCTTTGGAAGTTGGGAAAATGGTGCGTAAAACGCACTGAACCAAATCGTCTGAATTTGCTATACTTTTAGGCAATGAACGAAAACGGCGCAAAATTCGGCAAAAAGCATTTTTTTATTGTTGTACTCACAATCCTCATTTTCAGCGTGTGCGATTTTCTTGTGGCTTATTTTTTTCAGGACGTCTTGAAATCGCCGTTTTTCTTTGACACCATTTTTATGACCGCCGCCCTGTTTCTGTTCGGGCCGGTTGCCTCTCTTGCCGAATATATTCTGTTCATTTCTTTTACCTGCATAAAACTTAAAATCCTCTGCGGAAAAACTGATTTTGTGTTCTTGTACACGCTTTCTGCATTTACGATTATTCTTGTTACCTGGCTTTTTATCCGCAAAAAGGAAAATCTCAAGAAGGGTGTGAACCTGACTTTTCTGTACATTCTTACCGCTTCGGTTGTCGCCGGGCTTTCGTGCAGCGTCGTTTCGGGCTTTGTAAATTATTTTGCGAACGACTTGTTCCAAAAAGACTGGAATTTCAACACATTTATTTTTGCCTTCAACGGCGAATATATGGATTTCCTTCCCGCCGCAATTATAGGCCGCATTCCAGTTACCATTTTAGACAGGGTGATTACGACCTTTTCGGGCTTTGGAATCAGCAAATTGTATAGTAAAATTATGTACGGGGGGGGGTAAGGAGCGACGGCAGGATGCTGGCTTTGATTCGGTATAGAAAATATGAAAAAACTCCTTTCGCTTATTATATTTATCACTCTTCTCGTTTCATGCACGCAAAAAGCTCCGGATAAAATCTACGACACGGATGTAATCTGCGGTTCCTGGAACGAATTTTGCGCAATGCAGGACGCTTCCTCGCTTTCGCAGCTTATCGACACGCTTAAACGCTTTGACACAAAAATTTTTAATAACGACATGGAATTAAAAGAGTCGGCGCAGAAACAGATTGCGTTATGCATTTCCCTGGCAGAGGGCTTGCGGCCGCTCATGCTTGAAAAAGAAAATCATAAAGAAGAGATTTTGCTTGCCGTTCACGAAATGGACAAGGTTTTTATGAGCTTTCTTAAAAACAAAAACGAATCTCTTGAAGAAACGCACCAAAAGTTGTACACATTCTTCGTTTATTTTACGCTTACAATTCTGATTGGAGGAGCTGTTCTTGTCATTTTGAACATAAAAGAAGGGCTTGAAAAAGATAAGATGCTTTACAGTTCGCAGGCCTTTCTGCAACATTCGATTTTGATTCAGGAAGCTGAGCGGAAAAGAATCAGCCGGGAGCTTCACGACAGCGTTGCGCAGAATTTGCGGTATGTTTCTCTTCTTGCAGAGAATATTTCTGATAAAGACACGGCGGCTAAAATTATTGAAACGCAAAATCAAAATATCGAGAACATCAGAAATCTTTGCTACAACCTGACTCCGCCGGGCATTACAAAAGACAATCTGCTTTCTTTGGTGAATGTTTTTGCGCAAAAGATTTTCGGCGAATTTTTTCAGTTCCGCCTGATTGCGGAAGACGGTGTTGATTTTTCTTGTCTGAATGACGACGAGCTTTTGAATATTTACCGGATTGTGCAGGAAGCGCTGCAGAATATAAAAAATCACGCGGGCGCAAGCGAAGTTACGGTGTTTTTTAAGAGAAACCCGTCGGCGGCAGATTCTTTCGAAACCGCCAGACAAAAAGCGGCATTGCCAAAGGCCATTTCGGCACGGGCGATGAGCGCAAAAAACACACGGAGCCATCTTAAAATCATAATTTCTGACGACGGCTGCGGAATGGACGAGGAGCTTGTAAAAGAGATAAACTCCGCCATTTTTGAAAAGTCCAAGGAATCCCATTTTGGAGTCCGCAATATTTGCGAGAGGGCAAAGCTTCTTAATGGAAAAGTGACGTTTTCTTCTGCCCCGGATTTCGGAACGCATATAACGGTGGAGGTTTGAAAAAATGGCAAAAACATTTTACATTGTTGACGACCACGAGCTTTTGCGCATTGGCACAATCTCTTACATCGAAAAAAAATCTGACTGGCTTTGCAGAGGAAATGCCGCCAGCCCCGAACAGGCGCTTTCTGACCTTGCGCTTTTGTCGGGCGGAAACATACTTCCAGACCTTGTGATTTCTGACCTTAATTTTTCTGGCGACGAGGCAGGCTTTGATTTTATTGCAAATCTTCACTCGCTTTATCCGGAATTAAAAATCATAGTGTATTCAATGTTCTTTTCGGCAGGAATGGTTCAGACGGCGATTCAAAACGGAGCGGCGGGCTATATTTCAAAAAACGCGCCGTCGGACGAGCTTATAGAATGCATGGAAAACGCTTTGAGCGGAAAAACTTTTGTTCAAAAAGAACTGCGGGAAAATCTTTTTAAATTCAATTCATTTACAGACGCTCTTACGCAAAGAGAAAAACAGGTGATGGCTTTAATCCTGCAGAACTTTTCCAACATGCAGATTGCGGAAAAACTGCAGATAAGACAGCGCGCCGTAGAAAACTACATTTCAAGCATTTACGAAAAAACCGGCATCAACGACAAAAAAGAATTCATCAGGCGGTTTGGAAAATGATTTAGAAAATCCAGCGGAAACTGCGCCCGGGCAAAATCGGTGCGTAAAACGCACTTTCGCTCCCCCCCCCTTGCCCTGTAAAATATCGTCATATCTAATTTTTAAGGTGGCATGATAAAAATGAAAAAATCTAGGATTTTTGCCGTGCTCGCGGCAATGGTAATGGGGCTTGCAGTCTTTGGCTGCAGCAATGGCAGTAGCGACGGTTCAGAAGGCAGTAACACTGGAAGTTCAACTTCTGAATCTGCAGTATTTCAATCAAGCAAATTCTATGAAGGAACAATTCAGATTGAATACAAAGCTGACGGCACTTATTTAATGACTTGGTCTTATGGCGACTATTCTGCGGCAAGTGCTACAAACAAAGGAAAAGGCACTTACACACTGGACGGCACTTTTGAGAACGGCACAATTCATCAGCACCAGACCCACTCGTCAGGCACACTTTCTAGTGAATGGGTAGAAGAAGTAGAAGATAACGACATTACTGTAAAAGATGGAAAATTCACGGTAGATGATATAGGGGTAACTTTTACAAAAGTTGGCTCTTCAAGCTCTTCTGGTGGCGGAACTGGTTCAGAAGGCGGTAGTACCGGCGGTACAACTTCTGGCAGTATCGAGCCAGTTGCGGAAAACTTTGTGAAAATCCCTGCCGCTTCAATTGACGGAACAGAAACTTGGACTCTAGGATCTGAGGTATTTGTAAGCGGACGTAAGCTTGAAATCGCCTCGTTCTACATGAGCGACCATGAGGTAACGCGCGGAGAATACAAGGCTGTTATGGGAAGCGACCCAAGCACTGCCGACGCTTACGACAAGGACGGAAAAGAGCTTACAGGCGACGCCACAAAAAACAACCCAGTAAACAATATCAGCTGGTATGACGCGATTGTTTATTGCAACACTCGTTCTATAAAGGAAAAACTAGATCCTTGCTATAAAATTGACGGAAAAACAGACCCAAGCGAATGGGGAGAAGTTCCAGAGTACAGGAACGAAAAATGGAATGCCGCAACTTGCGACTTTACAGCAAACGGCTACCGCCTTCCGACAGAGGCTGAATGGGAATGGGCTGCACGCGCCGGCAAAAACTACACTTATGCCGGAAGCGACACCATAGATGATGTGGCGTATTACAATACGGACGGAACAAGGGATGTAAAGACCAAAAAGGCGAACGCCTACAAACTTTACGACATGAGCGGAAACGTATATGAATGGTGCTGGGACTGGTATGGTAGCATATCAAGCGACACGGCAAGCTCAGGTCTGGCTTCGGGTTCCCACCGCTGTCGACGCGGCGGCTCTTGGTACAACAGCGGCAGCGGCGCGCTGGTTGCCAACCGGAACTACGACGGCCCGTACTACCGCTGCAGCTACTATGGCTTCCGCCTTGTTCGCAACGCCAACTAGCGTTGGCTAGTTCTGTAAGGAAATTATTAAACAACTTCCGCTTTTGCGGAAGTACGAATCCGCGCAGTAACCCTATATGGGTGCAGAAAGAAGGCGCAGGCCTTGCAAGCGGAGCCGCGGCAGCGGGCGAAGCGGCTAGGCTGGAGCATTCTTTCTGCAAAAAGCTGGTTTAAATTAGCGGCATTTTTCAGCAAAAGTGAATAGGTCCGGCTTGTGCTGGAACTATTAGTAAAAGAAAATCAACAAAAATCATAACAATTTTCGATTATAATCAATAAATATTATAATTTTTGTTGATTACGTTGGCTGCTTGTCGTATAATCTTTAATATGAAAGAAATCAAGCGTGATTTGCAGAAAATTCTTGAGGGAAAAATAGGGAGCGGCAAGGTTCTGATTCTGATTGGACCGCGTCAGGTAGGAAAAACTACTTTGTTAAGAAAAGTCCTTTCTGAAAATTTTGAAAACAATTCCGTTCAGTATTGGAACTGTGACGAAGTTGAAGTCAGAAAGATTCTATCAGAAGAATCTTTCGCCAGGTTCAAGCCGCTTATAGGAAATTCAAAATTTATTGTTATTGACGAAGCTCAGCGTGTTCTGAATATTGGGCTTAAACTTAAAATTCTGCATGATAACTTTCCGGAAGTTCAAATTGCTGTAACCGGCTCTTCTGCGCTTGATTTGTCAAATACCATAAATGAGCCTTTGACCGGGCGAAAGTTTGAATATAATCTTTTTCCTTTTTCTACAAACGAGCTTGTTTTAAATTCAAATATGCTTGATGAAATGAAGCAGCTTGAAAATAGGCTCGTCTATGGTTTTTATCCTGATGTTGTAAATAATCCTGGGGAAGAAAAAGAAATCCTTTCCAATATTGTTTCGAGCTATCTTTATAAGGATGTCTTTGAATTTCAAGATATTAGGAAGCCTGCTGTAATTGAAAAACTGGTTCAAGCCCTTGCTCTGCAGGTTGGAAGTGAAGTTTCTTTCAATGAGCTTGGAAATCTTTTGGGAATTGATACTCTTACTGTTCAAAAATATGTGGATTTGCTTGAAAAGGCTTACGTTGTTTTTCATCTTCATTCATACAGCCGCAATGTCCGTAATGAACTAAAGAAAAGCATAAAGATTTATTTTTATGATAACGGTGTGCGAAATGCTGTCGTCTCAAATTTTTCTCCCTGCGACTTGCGTTCTGATATTGGCATGATTTGGGAAAATTTTTTGATAAGCGAGCGTGTAAAAAATAACGCCTTCCATAACAGAAAAGCGAAATACTATTTTTGGCGCACAACACAAAGACAGGAAATTGACTTTATAGAAGAAATTGACGGAAAATTTTCCGCTTATGAGTTTAAGTGCAATCCTGCAAAGTCAAATGTAAAATGCCCGTTGACATTCTCAAATAATTATCCTGAAATTCCTTTTTCTGTAGTGACAAAAAACAATTATATGGAATTTGTTACAGGTTAGCCATTTTTTACTGTGATGTCTATGCAGCAAGAGTTCTGTAGCGCAAAAGGGCAGGATTACAAGAACACAGCCGTTGCTGTCTTTGCTTTAAATATATTTCAAGTCATGTTAAAATAATTCCATGGGCAATACAATGCTATTTCATACGAGGTTAGCGATGAAGAATGACAACGCGCTGTTTTATACTTGCAGTTTGATTGAATTTATCGGACGCAGACAAAAGCAAAAAAGAGCATATATTGTAAACGCATTGGGCAAGAATGTTGTAAAAAGAATATATACCCATTCAGATGTTCTGCATTGCGAGGTGGTAGACAGCGTTGCGGAAGAATTTATAAATATGTGCTCCATAAAAACAGGCGATTTTGACAATGTTTCAAAATGCAAATACGCCGTTCCTGATTACTGGACAATAGGCGAAGTGTATGAGCGCCTTATCGAAGATGTTCAGCCGGATGAAAATATTGACAGCATAATTGAAACCCTGTTCAAAGTTTACAACTCCTGGGTCAGCGACAGCATAAGCAGATTCAACACAGACTTTTACTATCAAAGCCGCGAATATATAAAGGAATGCTTTCTAACCAACAAGCAGATTGCTTAGAAAATAAAAATTTCTCATATCTCAATTTATTCACACGGATTGCCGGACGGTATTTATTTGTGAATGGATGATATTTGGCCTTATCAAAAGGCTTTTGATAGTGACGAAATACTAAAATTAAAAGAGTCTGCTTTTTCAAGGAATTCACAAATATATTGTTATTCCTGTAGAACAGGCATTGGCAGTAATTCAGAGGATTTTACTAATGGTAAAGAAACAAATTGTAAAAGAAGTATAGCTCAAAAAATTGCAAATGCAACAGGAGCTACTGTACATGCGTATCAAACAAGAACCTCTTATGAAGATACTCTTGTAAAGCCTGAATATCGAAAAAGAATTGAAGCTTTATATAGTAAATCAGATGATATTCCAAATTATCAATTATTGCGTGAAATTTGGAATGAAAACACATATAAAGTTGATGGAGCCATTTTTTATCCAAAAGGTGCTTTTAATCCTGTAAAAGCTGATACTTCCCCGAAAGGATTGCCAAATACAATGGTGATATATACAAGATAATGACAGTGGCTTATATGAAAAACAAAGTATTATTTACGATAAGTTCTATTTTCCTGATTATATCATTGGCAAGTCTATTTCTGCCTATTGATACCTTATATATTTATGCAATTAATTTGGGAATGAGCATATTGGCTTTTGTGCTTATCCTTGTGATTCTTTTCGTTAAAAAGGAAAAGCGATTCTTACACCTAGCTCTTCTTCAATTAGGCTCGATTTTTATTTGGTATGCTCTGATAAAATGCCATTATAGCCCTTACAGAATAGGCTGGAAACTTTATTTATGCCTGCTGATTTTTCCAATTTCTTTGTCAACCTTCTTTTTGGTCAATCAAGTATTCAGCAAAAGAAAAATTTTGTTGTGCTGTTTTGTCATTCTTCAATTTTGTATTTTTGTCCGCTCGCTGTTTTTTACTCAGTTCTATAAATTTGAGGGCAATAAAGAAAGCGTTGAAGATATTCGGGATTTTGCAGAGTACAAAAAATATAAAGTTCTGAATCCGCATAAATTACTAAATAAAAATCCTGAAAAACTTACTGAAGAAGATTACAAAGCAATATGCTCATTAATAAATAACTCTAATTGGCTAAAAGAAAACTATATAAACTATTCCGATACAATTTCAAAATCAATTGACTTAGAGTATGTTAGAAGAAATATAAAATACAGCTTCTCTGTTATACATTTCGATGGGTTCTTCAATGCAGACTTTTATAAAATTTTTCTACCGTCGGCAAAAAAATGGAAGAAAGTTGCTGTGTATATTCCGAAAGGAATTTTTTATCTATCTGATAAAAATTTGCAGATATATAAAAACTATTACAATATTATTCCAAAGGAAACAAGCTATTCTTGTTATGAAGGATTGGGAATACCATACAATCAAGAGAAGTATGATTTTTATATCAATAATTATTATAATTGGAGCAAATAGTTTTTTGATTGAAACAAATCTGAAATCTAAACTTCTGGACATTGCAGAGTCGGCAGTAATAACAGGAACATCAGCGCAAGCGCAAAAATCAAGATTGTAGAAAAAGACAACGACGGCAACGATGACTTTGTTACAGAACTGAGTGCAGCCGTAAATGACGGTAAAATCCGTTGCAAATGGAAAGTCGTCTACATGGCAGATGACGACGACACAGACAGCCAGCAGGAACTAGAAGAAAAAGGCTATACTCTGCCTGAATATGCATTCACTGTAAAGTGCGATGATGCTGAAAGCAATGAAAGCGGACAGCTGGATGTTATGGGATGGATAAAAACACAATTTAGGGATAGAAGAACTGGAAAGCCGATAGCCAACAGAAAATATACGATTTATCTATCAGATGGCACAACAAAAACAGGTACTACGGATTCAGATGGCTTTGTCTATGAAAAAGATTTGAAGCATGGTGGATACTATATAGAATTTGGAGAATAGATTATGTCTGACATAAAAGTAAAAGATGAAATTGTAGTTAATAAAACTGGTGTTTGGTGTTTTGCTGCAGAAATATTAAGAAAGTACGGAATAAAAAATACAGGTGGCAACCAATATGTGGTAATGTGCTGGCTAAAGAACAACAACGGTCTTGTAATAAAAAATGATTCCATACAAAGAAACTCCAAAGTAAAAGTTCCATCCTCTAAAATTGATGTTTTACAAATATTTTGCAAAAAATTAAGACTGAATAAAAATGCTTCAGAATACTTTGATTTAATGGAATGCGACCACGAAGTTGACGGGGCTATTGAAGTTGCAAAATACAGTGTTGAAGAAATAAAGACTAATGTAAAAAGCAAAGAAGCGAGCTATATAGCAGATTGTTTAGATTATGAAAGATATATAAAAAAATACTATAATAAAAATAGTTTGGCATCACTTCCAGATCCAATATCCGTAGAAGGAATTGGAATCACAAAGTGGATTAGCATGGTGAATACAAATAAACCTTGGGATCATAAGAGAAAGATACAAGAAAGATTTGGCATGATAGCAGTGAAAGATCGCCCTTTTTTAGGAAAAAACAAACAATTGAAGCTTTCTCAATTGTCTTATCATAAATATCAATATCATGACTATTTTTTAGATGTATGGTCAAACATTCATTATGGTTTTGTTGGAATGTTTTGTGGCTTTTCAGATAAGTTCTTGCTATTTGGTTCTGATGTTCAGCAGTTTGGTTCTAATGCTATGAATTTAGATTTTTCAGGAGATGATCCAGCTGATAAAATTACTATGAACCTTGGAATTGGTTTATATAAAAAATATTCAAATCAAATGGAAAAGTTGAATTATCAAGTTATATTGGATGAGCTTGAGTCTTTGACGACAGTAGGAAATTCAAGATTATTACACAAATGTTTTGATACAAGTGAAGATGGAGTCACATATTTATGAAAAATAAAAAAAAGTATTTATTTGTATTTGGCATTATTGTTATTTATTTTTTATTGCCACATGTTGAAATTTCAGCAAATACAGATTCTATAATTGAATATGGGTATGTGTTAGAATTTATTGATGGATATACCCCGGAAGGAGAGCCAACTGTAAAGCAAATGCTTGAATACCTTAAAGGTGGAAAAACATTTTATAAATTGGATAAACGAAATATTAAATTTTTCTTTCCATTATTTTGTTTAAAGGATATATCCTGTATTTCAATTGGCGGAAAAATAACCAATATAAGATATTCAGAAAAGGTTTCAAAAAAGCTTCTTAAACAACAAGCAAAAGAAGAAGATATTAATTTATGTACTCTTACAAAAGAACCTTTAATTATATATTCAAAAGATTTATATTTTTTTCGCATATATGCAGATTTTTCAGATGATGCAGTTTTTGAAAATGTATATATAAAAAAATACCCTTGGAGCAAGAAGAAACTTTACAGACAATAAAAAGAGAGCAACATCTACACAAAAGATGACGATAACACAGACATTCAGCAGGAACAGAAATAAACTAATATTAATTTTTGAAAAAAGAGAATAAAGGAAAATAACTAATCATGTCTATTTTTAGGGACAGGGCAAACGCATGTAAAAACTCTTTCTGATAAAATTACAGAAAGTGTGAA
>JAUNWH010000002.1 GCA_030540405.1 Spirochaetales bacterium | reverse complement strand
TAATCATAGGAGTGAACTTATGAGAAAGTTTGCTAAAATTTCAGCTGTATTGGCAGCTATGGTCCTTGCGCTTGCATTTGCTGGCTGCAAGTCTGATGACGACGACGATGATGTGTCCAGCTCGACATTGGGTATTAGCGGAGCAGAAAAAGCGTACTGGATTTCTGTAGAAGAAAAAGATGATGGTTCTGTAAAATACGCCAAATCCTACATCGAATTTACTAGCGGCACAACTGCAAAAAGCTACAAATATTATGACCAGAATGATGTTGATATTAAAGAGGAAGCTCCTTCTGTTGGATATTTCTTAGATACTGAAGTTAGTTTTAAAACTAGCGGAAATACATTGACTGTAACAGACGGCAAATTTTCTCGTTATGAGAAAGGTGTTTGGGTTTATGAAAATTTTAATGATTCGTCTGATTTAACAGACTGGTCATTGACTTACACAATTTCTGGCTCAGAAATGACTGAAGTATTTACATTTACAAGTAAAGGTGAAACTGATAGTGAAACAACTAAGTATACAAAAGTTGCCTCAAAGCCAACAGAACCATATAAAAAGTAGTTTCAATTTAGAGTTTTAAATTTTATTGTCATTATCAGGCTCCAGGTAAAATATCTGGAGCTCTTTTTTTTGCTAAAGGAATCTGCTTCTAAAAAAGTTAAAACTGCACTTCAAAATTTAGTTGCGTTGAACAAACGGCGGTTTTGCTATAAAATATGCGAATGTTTCGTATCTATGTTGAAAGAAAGGCCGGTTTTCAGAATGAAGCGGCGCGGATTTTTTCCGAGATTACAGGTTTTTTAGGAATTGGTGGAGTTACCGGCGTCCGTTATTTCAACCGGTATGACATAGAAAATGTCGCAGATGAAGTTGCAAAGGCTTCCGCTGTAAGAATTTTTTCTGAGCCTCAAAGCGATTTTGTTATTTACGATTCACTTGAAGTCCCTGCTGATGTTACCCAGATTATATGGGAATATCTTCCGGGGCAGTATGACCAGCGTGCGGACAGCGCAGAGCAGTGCCTTACACTTTTGCGTGAAGGAATGAAGTCTGCCACAAAAGTCGGAACAGAGCCGCCTGCTGTGCGATGCGCAAAGATTGTTTTCCTTGAAGGAAGTGTTTGCGCGGATGACGTTTTAAAAATTCAAAAGTACCTTATAAATCCAGTTGACAGCCGGCTTACAGACAGTTCAAAGCCCGCAACTCTTAAAATGTCTTCTATTGTAACAGCTGATATTGCAGTTGTGTCTGGATTTATTTCAAAGTCAGAAAGCGAGCTTGATTCATATAGAAAAGAACTTGGTCTTGCCATGGATTTAGCTGATGTTAAATTCATGCAGGATTATTTTAAGTCAATAAACCGCGATCCGACCTTTACAGAAATCCGCGTTTTGGACACTTACTGGTCAGACCATTGCCGCCACACAACGTTCCTTACAGTTTTGGACGATGTAAAAATTGAAGACGGACCTTATGCTTCCGCCTTGAAAAAATCGCTTGAAAATTATAAAGCTGTTCGTGCGGATTTGTATGCCGATCGCAAAGACAAGCCTGTTACTTTGATGGACATGGCATGCATTGGCGCAAAGTATCTTCGCAAGCACGGAAAACTTGATGACCTTGAAGTTAGCGCGGAAATAAATGCCTGCTCTGTTTTTATAGATGTTCATTATACAAGCGGCGAGCCTGATGAACGGTGGCTTTTGCAGTTTAAAAATGAAACCCACAACCATCCTACAGAAATTGAGCCATTTGGTGGAGCTGCAACTTGCATTGGCGGTGCAATCCGTGATCCTCTTTCCGGACGCTCCTGGGTTTATCAGGCGATGCGTGTTACTGGAGCCGCCGATCCTACAGTTTCTTTAAACCAGACTCTTCCTGGAAAACTTCCGCAGATGAAGCTTACACGCGAAGCTGCTCAGGGATTTTCTTCTTACGGAAACCAGATTGGACTTACAACTGGTCAGGTTGCTGAAGTTTATCATCCTGGCTATGTTGCTAAACGTATGGAGCTTGGCGCGGTTATTGCAGCTGCTCCTTGTGATCAGGTTATGCGCGAAGAGCCTGAAACTGGAGATGTTGTAATTCTTCTTGGCGGCGGAACTGGACGCGATGGAATTGGTGGTGCTACTGGCTCTTCAAAAGTTCACGATGTAAAATCTGTTGCAACTGCTGCTGCAGAAGTTCAAAAAGGAAATGCTGTTGAAGAGCGTAAAATTCAGCGTCTTTTTAGAAATAAAGATGTGTGCCGCATGATCCGCCGTTCAAACGACTTTGGAGCGGGCGGAGTTTCTGTTGCGGTTGGCGAGCTTGCTCCTGGACTTGATATAAACCTTGATGCTGTTCCAAAAAAATATGAAGGTCTTGACGGAACAGAGCTTGCAATTTCAGAAAGCCAGGAAAGAATGGCAGTTGTTGTCCGCAAGGAGGACGCTCAGAAATTCATTCTGGAATGCAATAAAGAGAATTTGAATGCGGTTGTAGTCGCTGTTGTTACAGATACAAATAAGCTTATAATGAAATGGCGCGGAAAAACAATCGTAGACATTGATCGCTCTTTCCTTGATACAGCCGGAGCGGAACATCATGCAGTTGCTTCAATAGAAAGTCCTGCTGAGCAGAAAAATTCTCCGTTGGTTCATCCGCTTGAATCAGTTGAAAAAATTCTTCTTGAAGATTCAGAAAATCCGGATATAAAAGAAGCATGGCTTTGTAATATGAACGACTTGGCTTGCTGCAGTCAGCGTGGGCTTGGCGAGCGGTTCGACGGTTCTATTGGCGCAAGTTCAGTTCTTATGCCTTACGGAGGAAAATATCAGGGAACGCCAGAAGCTGGAATGGCTGCAAAAATTCCAGTTGTTTCCCCGCGCGAAACTTCTACGGTCAGCCTTATGAGCTACGGGTTTGATCCTCGTGTTTCCCAGTGGTCGGCATGGCACGGTGCGCAGGTTGCAGTTCTTTCTAGCTTAGCAAAAATTGCCTGCCTGGGCGGAAAAACTGACACTTGCCGTCTTACATTTCAGGAATTTTTTGGACGCGCTGTAACAGAAAAAACTTGGGGCTATCCTGCAGCCGCATTGCTTGGCTCTATTGACGCTCAGCTTGCAATGGGAACTGGCTCTATTGGTGGAAAAGACTCAATGTCTGGAACTTTTGAAAATCTTAACGTTCCGCACACATTAGTTTCTTTTGCTGTGAATGTTGACGATGTGAAAAACGTCGTAAGCGCTTCTTTCAAAAAAGCAGGAAGCAAAGTTTTCCTTCTGAGCGTTCCATATTCTGCTGATCTTGTGCCAGACTTTGAAGTGTTCAAGAAAAACACGGCTGCCCTTTACAAGTTTAACAGCCAGAAAAAAATAAATGCGATGTATCCGGTTTGCGCAGGCGGAATTGCAGAAGCATTAAGCAAAATGTCGCTTGGAAATAAAATTGGAGTTTCTTTGGACACAGTTCCTTTAAGCTGCACAGCTGCCTCTGGAATAAAAGAAGCTGACGTTAGCGATTTGTTTACTCCGCTTTACGGTTCGATTTTAGTTGAATCCGATTCTGACCTTGACTTGGAAAAAGATTTTGCTGAAGGAACTGTTTCTAAAATTGGTGAAACAATCTGCGAGCCTAGCATTGAAATTGAAGATGTAAAAATTTCTCTTGATGAAATTGAATCCGCATGGGAATCAAAACTTGAAAAAGTTTTCCCTCCAGTTTCAGGTGCAGAACTTCAGCCTCCATTGCCTTCTTTTGCATTAAAAGAACACGAGTCGCTTGAGGAAGCTAGAAAAAAATCCTCTGCCTTTGAGTATTCAGCCGGAAAAACAAAGCCAAAAGTTGTAATTCCTGTTTTCCCTGGAACAAACTGCGAATACGACATGGCGCGCGCATTTAACTTGAATGGCGGCGAAACAAAAATTGTTGTGTTCCGCAACAGAACTCCAAAAGATTTGGCAGAATCCCTGGACTTGTTCAAGGCAGAAATTGACAAGGCTCAGATTCTTGCTTTTGCAGGCGGATTCAGCGCAGGAGACGAGCCGGACGGTTCTGGAAAATACATTGCCAATGTAATCCGCGAGCACAGAATTGCAGACAGCATAATGGAATTGCTTAAAAACCGCGATGGGCTTGTGCTTGGAATTTGCAACGGCTTCCAGGCACTTATAAAAACAGGACTTGTTCCTTATGGCGAAATAAGAGAGCCTTCCGCCGATATGCCGACACTTACTTATAATAAAATCGGACGGCACATAAGCAGGGTTGTTCGCACAAGAATGGTCAGCGCAAAAAGCCCCTGGGCGCAGGATTCCAGCGTTTTGAATTCAAAGATTCACCTTATTCCTGTAAGCCATGGAGAAGGACGCGTTGTAATCAGCGAAGAGCTTGCCGAAAAACTTTTTGCAAACGGACAGGTTTTTACTCAGTATGTTGACGAAAATGGAATTCCTTCAATAACTGAGCCAGACAATCCTAACGGAAGCCTTTTTGCAATTGAAGGTCTTACAAGTCCGGATGGCCGTGTTCTTGGAAAAATGGGACACAACGAGCGCACAATGGGCACAGACAAAGGCGGCTCAAGCATTGACCTCATAAAAAATATTGCGGGAATGGATTCAAATGAAAGTTCTTGCCAGAATATTTTTGCTGCGGGAATAAGATATTTCAACTAATTTAATGGAGAGAAAAATGAAAAGACACGGAATTTTTATTGCGGTTTTTGCAATGGCATTTCTGCTTGCTTCATGCGGCGCGCCAAAGTGGTATTCAGATTTTGACTCTGCAAAGGAAGCTGCAAAAAAGCAAAAGAAGGATATTTACCTTTTGTTCAGCGGAGATGACTGGGCAGAAACAAGCAAGTCTTTTAAGGAAAACATTGTTCTGACAAAAGCCTTTTCAAATGAATTCGGAAAAAAATATGTTTTTGTAAATTTGGATTTTTCTCAGACTGAATATGCAAAGACAAATGTTCCAGAAAATGCTTCCGAAGAAGAATTGAAAACTGCTGCGGAAATCAAAAAGTCTTATGAAAAAAAAGAAGCTTTTGCGCGCTATTACAATGTCCGCAAATGGCCGTGTGCATATCTTATTTCAAAAGACGGATATGTTTTGGCTTATGTTGATTTTGATGAAAAGCCTGAAAGCACATTTGAAGAGTATTCTGAAAAAATGAAAGACGCCGAGCAGGAAGCTTTAAAGACAAAATCCTTGATTGAAAAAATTGAAAAATCTTCTGGAATAGAAAAGGCTCAGGCTATAAATGAACTTGTTGAAAATACAAGGCAAGAGCATTGCTTCCTTTTAAAAGATTTGATTCAGGAATTTATTGTGCTTGACCAGCAGGATTCAACAGGGCTTTTGGGAGCTTACGAAGTCCGCAACGCTTACAATAAATCGCTTGAAGCATTTGCAGAAGGAAAAGATCCCGCCGAGCCTTTTGAGCAGATTGCAGAAAAAACTTCACTTTCAGATTTGCAGCGTCAGGAAGCTATGTACATGGCGGCTTATGTTCTTGTAAATTTGCCGGATATTAATTTTGAGCGTGTTCAGCAGTGCTTGGAAAAAGCCTACAGCATAAAAACTGAAGGCGGATATTCAGAGGAAATTTTAAAGGCATTGGAAACTGTGCGTAAATTTTCAGCAATAAAAGAAAGTCAGGAGAACCAAAAGTAGTGGATTCTTTGGCTGTTCCTTTGCCTGCGCTATTGGTAACTGCGGTAGTTCTTATTGTTCTTTCAACAATTTTTTCTGCTGCGGAAAGCGCATTTTTTTCAGTTAACAAGCTCCGTGTGCGGCTTTTGCGTGGAAAGCAAGACAAGCGCGCAATCCGTGTATGGAATCTTCTTAAAAATAAAGACAGGCTTATAAACACGCTTCTTGTTGGAAACAACATTGTCAACATTGCCCTTTCTGCGGTTTTTACTTTTATAGCGGTCGGACTTTTTGGTTCGGCTGGAATCGGGCTTGCGACTTTTGCAGTAACAATTTTGCTTTTGGTTTTTGGGGAAATTACGCCGAAGATTATTGCAACTCATCATCCGGAAGCTGTTGCGTTTTTCTTTAGTTTTTTTGTTCAGATTATTGAAACTCTTCTTTTTCCGCTTGTAATTGTTTTCACTTCTTTTTCGAGGCTTGTGCTTAAAGCTTTAAAAATCAATGTAAAGCCAAAAAAAGTTTCTTACACTGAAGAAGAAATAAAAACTTTTTTAGACGTTGGATGCGAGCAGGGAATTTTAAAAGTAAATGAAAAAAACATGATGTCGCAGGTTTTCAAATTCACTGACCTTGAAGCAAAAGACATTATGATTCCGCGCAAGCAAATCAAAGCCGTAAGTGTAAATGATTCTTATTCCGACATTATTGAAAAAGCCCAGCGTTCTGGTTTTTCCCGGTTTCCTGTTTACAAAAAAGACATTGATGACATTGTGGGAATTATCTATATAAAAGATATGCTGTCGTTTAAAAACAGAACTTCAGAATTTAGCGTGCAGAAAACAATGCGTCCTCCCCTTTTCATTCTCGAAACAAAAAAAATGTCCGGCGTTCAGCAAATGCTTTGGGAAAACAGTCAGAGCATGGCGGTTGTAATTGATGAATATTCTGGAACTTACGGAATTTTAACAAGAGAAGACATTGTCCGTGAAATTTTCGGACCTGTTACAGATGGAAAAAATATCCGTGCGCATAAAGCAAATCTTATAATTGAAAATACTAATGAATGCGAGCTTGATGGTTTTGCGCGTCTTATTGATTTAAATGAAAAACTTGGAATAAATCTTTCTTCTGAAAACTGCGAAACTATAGGCGGCTTTATTTGCGAAAAGCTTGGCTCAATTCCGCAGGAAGGAAATTTCATTGTTGCGGAAGGATATAAATTCACAGTAATAAAAATGGAAGACAACCGCGTAAAAAAAATCAAAATGCAAAAAGAGGGAGAGCAAAAATGAGCGTGCCTTATATTCTTGTGAATCTTTTTGCAATTGCATTTCTTTTGTTCTTAGGCGCATTTTTTTCAGCGACAGAAACTGCGTTTACCAGCATTTCAAGAATTTCTGTAAGACAAATGCTCAAGGAAAACGCAAAGAATTCAATAAGAGTTTACAAAATAAAATCTGAGCTTGACCAGCTTATTTCAACAGTTTTAATAGGAACAAATTTTGTAAACACACTGAACTCTTCGATTGCTACGGCTTTTGCAATAAAAGTTTTCGGGGCGGAATATGTTTCGTTTGCCACTGCCGCAATTACAATTTTAGTTATTGTTTTTGCTGAAATAATTCCAAAGACGTTTGCGAGCTTTAACCAAAAAATTGTGGCACAAAATTCCGCAGTTCCGATTCTGATTATTCAGAAAATATTTTTTCCTGTAATCTGGCTTTTCTTTCAGTTTACAAAGCTTCTTGACTTTCTTGAAAAAAAACTTATAAAGGCAAAACGTCCGCTGATTACAGAAGAAGAACTGAAAGCGCTTATTGCAATCGGAGAAAACGAAGGCACGCTGGAACAGGATGAGCGAAAAATGCTTGAGCGGATTTTTGAATTTTCTGATTTGCGAGTTCACAATATAATGCGGCATCGTTCCCTTGTGCGCCATATTTATGAAACGGATTCTTTTGAAGATGTCATAAAAATTTTTGAAGAAACCGGCTACTCAAGAATTTTAGTTTATGAAAATAGCAGTGAAGAGATTGTAGGCGTGCTTTATTTTAAGGATGTTCTTTTTGCTGATAAAAAAATTTGTTCTTGCAAGGATTTTGTGCGCCAGTGTATGCGGCCAGTTCTTTTTGTGCCGGAAACTTTAAGCGCAATTGAGCTTTTAAAGAAATTCAAGGCGGAAAAAAACAATTTTGCAGTTGCTGTAAATGAATATGGCGAAATGACTGGAATTGTAACTTTGGACAATATTCTGCACGAAGTCTTTGGAAGAATTACAGATGAGCATGGAATGGCAGATATTCCTCCAGAAAAACGCATAACGCTTGTTGGCGTGAATGAATTTCTTGTTCCTGGAGACATGAAACTTGACGACTTGAACAATGTGCTTTACATGAATCTTTCAAGTGAAAATTTTGATACTTTAGGCGGCTGGCTTCTTGAACGGTTTGACGAGCTTCCGGCTGTAGGCTCTGTATACAAAAAAGACGGAACACTTTTCATTGTTGAAGATCAAAGCGCCCGTCGTATTCAGACTGTAAGAATCAAGTTATGATTCTTTTGCGATTTGTGCAATCATCTTTGCAGTTTTTTCCATTCCAAGGAGAGAACTGTTTATAAGCATATCGTAGTGTGCTCTGTTTCCCCAAGTTCGTTCTGTAAATGTGTTGTAATGGTTTGCTCTTCTTTTGTCTATGAGTTTTACATCGCGTTCCGCTGTGGCAGGATCAAGTCCTTTTGTTTTTATTGCATACTGAACTTTGTCAGCAAGCGGAGCATAAATAAAAATATTCAAAATGTCTTTTCTGTCGATTTCCTCACAGTGGCGCAAAACATAATCTGAACAGCGTCCAACAATAACGCAAGGCCCTTTTTTTGCAAGCTGAATTATTGCGTTTCTTTGCGCATTGAAAACTTGATCGGCAAGAGGTGCGGCTGATGTTGCGGAGTTCATTCCAAGATGCATTGTGCCTGTTCCCGGTGTGGCATAACTTGCTCCAAGCAAAAGCGTGTAAAGCCAGCCAGAAGAAATGTTTTGCTCATTCTTTTTTATAAAATCAGGATGAAGCCCGGAATCTTTTGCTGCAAGGTCGATTATTTCGTTGTCGTAAAAAGGAATTCCAAGCTCCTTTGCCACGATGCTTCCGATTGTATGTCCGCCACTGCCATATTCGCGGCTTATAGTTATGTACTTTTTCATTTTTGTCCTCCTGTTATTTTTTATATTTTATCATAGTTTTTTAGGAAGCGCATAAATTTTTTTTAAGATTTTTTATGCCAGAGGATCTACTTTGAAAATTTTTGCAAGCTGATTTCTTGCTGCGTCCAGGTCTTTTGGATAAGGAGCTGTAAAAACAACTTGCTCGCCTGTTTTTGGATGCGCAATTTCAATTGAATAAGCATGAAGCGCAAGCCTGTTTAAAAGCGGACGTTCCTCATAAACATCTCCGTTCCATTTTCGCTTGATGTCGCTAAGCCGGACTGGTTTTTGATTTCCTGAATAAAGCGGGTCGCATACAATTGGAAATCCCGTGGACTGAAGATGCGCGCGGATTTGGTGAGTTCTTCCAGTTTTTGGAAACGCCTTTATCCAAGTGTAAGGTCCGCAGTTTCCCACAACTTCAAGATAAGTTACAGATGGCTTTCCGAATTTTTTGTTGATTACAGTTCTGTGCCTGTCATCTCCATCTGGAAGAAGCGGAAGATCCACAGTGAAATTGTTCCAAGTTGGATGCCCGTTTACAAGGCAATGATATGTTTTTTTTACAGTTCTTTCTGTAAACTGCATTGAAATATTTCTGTGGGCTTCTGGAGTTTTTGCGTAAATTACAATTCCGCTTGTGTCCTTGTCAATTCTGTGCACTGCAAAAAGGCTTCCGAATTCTTTTTCTGCAAGAAGATCTAGCCGTGGAGCTTCTGCGTCGTATCTATCTGCGGCAACTAAAAGTCCGCTTTTTTTATTCAGCACTACAATTTCATCGTCGCTGTAAATTACTGTGTAGCTTGGAGTTATTTTCATAAAAGTATTTTAGCTGATTTTTTGTTTTTTACCAAGTGTGTATTTTAGAAGACTGCCAAAGGTGTTTTGTAAACTGGATGGGTACAGATTTCTATGTTTGCATTATATGCCGCGGAAAGATTTTCTTTTGTAATTATTTGTTCTGGAGTTCCATAGATGCAAGGCTTGAATTTTGGGAGCAGCGCGATTTTTTGTGCGAACCTTACGGCTGTGTTTATGTCGTGAATTGAAATAAGAATTCCAGTGTTTTTTTCTTTTGCAATTGATTTTAAAAGGTTTAAAAGTTCTTCTTGGTAAGTAAAGTCAAGTCCGGCTACTGGCTCGTCTAAGAGCATGAAATCTGTTTCCTGTGCAATGGCTCTTGCGATTCTGGCCTTTTGAAATTCTCCGCCTGAAAGTTCTAGTATGCTTTTGTTTGCCAAATTTTCTATGTTAAGCTGTTCTATGGCTTTGTCTGCCGCATAAAAGTCAGCTTTTGAATAGAATCCAGTGAAGTTTGTATGCGGAAATCTTCCTGTAAGGACAATGTCTTTTACACTGTAATCCCATGCCGGAAATTCTTTTTGCTGCATATAGGATACAGTTTTTGCCTTTTGCTTTATGGTAAGGCAAGAAATGGGTACAGATTTTTTTATGTTTCCAAAAACTGACTCTGTCTGTACCCCTGCCATTATTGAAAGCAAGGTTGATTTTCCGCTTCCGTTTGGCCCTGAAAGGCAGATAAATTCTCCTTTTTTTATAGAAAGATTTATGTTAAAAAGAATTTGCTTTTTATTCCAGCCGGCATTGAGATTGCGCACTTTTAGTTCATCCATTCTGTACCTCTTTTTTTGGAAAACAAAAGTGAAATAAAAAATGGCGCGCCAAGTATTGCTGTAACTGTACCCATTGGCAGTTCTGCCGGGGAAATTACAGTTCTGCAAATGGTGTCAGAAATAAGCAGGATTGAGGCTCCTGTAACCATTGAAAGTGGAACTACAGTTTTTGCCTTTGCTCCAAAAATTTTCCGTGTTATATGCGGCGCAATCAAGCCTATAAATCCTATTGTGCCGCCAGCGCATACTGCCGCAGAAACTGCCAATGCTCCAGAAACTAAAATTATAAGCTGAAGTTTTTTTACAGAAAGCCCCAATGAAATGGCATTTATTTCTCCGCAGGAAAGAATGTCCAGCTTGAATATGCAAAGGCAGAAAATTGCAAGTGCACCCAAAAATGGAGGCAGAATAAACAAAATTTCTTCCCAGCCTCTTCCGCTAAAACTTCCTAGCATCCATATATAAATAGAGTGAAGCTGCCTGTCATTTAAAGAAAGTAAAATTGAACTGAATGCGGAATACAATGTGCCAAGTGCAGTTCCGCAAAGCAAAAGTGTTGACGGTGATTTTTTTCCGGCTATGGCTATTACAATTGCTCCAGATATAAGCGCGCCTAAAAAAGAGCCGAACTGCAAGGACGAAAAAAAAGTTGTGTTGAAAATTCCTGCGCAAGAAGCTAAAACTGCGCCCAATGTTGCGCCAGATGAAACTCCCATTATTCCAGGTTCTGCAATCGGATTTCTAAAAAACAGCTGGAATACAGATCCGCTTCCGGCTAGTGTTATGCCTGCGATAATGCAAAGAATTGTGCGTGGAAGTCTTATGTTAAAAAATATTATTTTGGAAAAACTGTCACCATTACAGAATAGTTCTGTAACCTTAATTTGTTCAGCTCCAAAAATTAAAGAGAAAAATATGCTTGATGCTAATATTATAAACAGTGAGGCTTTTTTCATTTAATGCTTTAATTTGTCAGTTTGCTTAATGCAAGCACAGCTTCGCCTATTCTAGGACCTGGCCTTGAAACTAAATCAGCATTTATAGTAAAAACTGCGTTGTTTTTTACAGCCGGTATTTTGTTCCATCCTCGGCGTGTTTTTATATCTTGCGGGGTTATACCGTTTGCATTTGGCAAGATTATTATTTGCGGCTGGCTTGCAATAATTGATTCTTCGCTTACCATTGGATAGCTTTCTTTTATTGAATCGAATACGTTTTTGTAGCCTGCTGCTTCCAAAAGCTCATTTATAAAGGAAGTTTTTCCTGCTGTCATAAAAGGTTCATTCCAGGCTTCATAGTAAACTGTTTTTATGGGTGCAGATTTTGTTACAGAATTTATCTGCTGTTCTATGTGTTCGACGATTTTTTTTCCTTCAACCTGTTTTTCAAGAAGAGTTGAAATGTAAAGGATTTCTTGCTTTGTCTGGGAAATTCCATTTGCGGCGTTGCTTAAAAAAACTTTTATGCCTAGATTTTCGAGAGGCTTTTTTAAAAAATCATGCATTCCTTGCGAGCCGTAAACAAAATCCGGGGAATATGACAGTATTGTTTCAATGCTTAAGGTTTTTCCGTCGAATCCGCCAACCGAAGGCAGTTTTTTTAATTCTTCCGGGTAGTCGCAGTAGTCTGTTCGTGCTTTTATTTTGTCAAAACTGTCTAAGGCGCATAATATTTCTGCCCCCGAAGGCGAAAGACATACAATTTTTTGCGGTGAAAATTTATCTTCTGCACCCAATGATAAAAGGGTACAGATTGAAATTACAACGAAAAATGCAAAGAATTTTAATTTTTTAACTTGAAAATTCAATTATTTTGCGCCCCATTCACTGTAATATGCATCAATTTCTTTTTTTATTTCGTCAGTGATGATTTTTTTGTCGCCGTTTGTGTATAAACATTCAACAACATCTGCCATTGAAACTATTGCACGTGCAGGAAATCCGTATTTTTCTGTTATGACATCGAGGGCGGCTTTTGTGCTGTCGGGAGCTTTTTCCATGCGGTTTAAGCTTACGATTTCGCCTACAATTTTTATTCCGCCAGAAACTGTTTCCTGTGCTTTGATTTTTGGATAAGTTTCTTCAATTGATTTTCCGGAAGTTGTAACGTCTTCTATTATAACAACCCGGTCGCCGTCTTTAATTTTGTATCCCAAAAGAGAGCCTTTGTCTGCGCCGTGATCTTTTTCTTCTTTTCTGTCCGAGCAGTATTTGATTTCTTTTCCGTAAAGGCTGTGGTACGCAATTGCTGTTGTTACGGCTAAAGGAATTCCTTTGTATGCAGGTCCGAACAAGACATCAAAATCATCTCCAAAATTATCATGGATTGCTTTTGCATAGAATTCTCCGAGGCGAGCAAGCTGGCTTCCTGTTGTGTATGCTCCTGCGTTCATAAAAAATGGAGATTTTCTTCCGCTTTTGAGTGTAAATGAGCCGAATTTAAGCACGTTGCATTCAACCATAAAATCTATAAAGTCTTTTTTGTATTGTTCCATAATAAATTTCCTTGAATTGGTTAGTTTGAAAATTAATGCTAATAACTAACGATAGTTTTGTCAAAAAACTATCGTTAGTTTACTTTTTACATACGCTCGTTTTCTACAGGAAGCGCATTTTTACCCATTACGGCAATTATTTTGCTTCCGTCTTTTAGAATTTCAGCTGGAATTGTGGAAGAATCGATACGTTTTCCGTCTACTTCAATATATTCAATTCCTTTTGAAACGTGCGAAGGATTTTTAACTTCAATGTGAAGATTCATTTTTCTCCAACGACGTTCAACTTTAAATCCGCCCCAGTCATGCTTAATGCACGGATCAATCAAAAGACCGTTGTACTGCGGGCGAATTCCAAGCATATACTGCGTGATTGAATAATAGTTCCAAGTTGCAGCTCCAGAAAGCCATGAGACTCTTGTGTTGCCCGGACGCTTTGAATATGTGGAATAAGTTGTCTGCCCGATAACATAAGGCTCGCTCTGGCGGATTTCTGCCTTTGTGTTGTATGCAGCTGGAAGCGCGGCTTTGCAATATTCATAAGCTCTGTCGCCGTTTCCGTTCATGATTTCAGCGATAACTCCCCAGCCTTGAGTGTGGTTGAAAATTCCGGCGTTTTCCTTGATTCCCGGAAGATATACAACTGAGCTCATTATGTCGCGGCTTGCATAGATAAATGGCGGCGCGCAAAGCATAAGTCCGTAAGGAGTTGCAAGTTTTTCTTTTACAGATTCAAGGCAGGTTTTTACTTGGTCTGGAGTTGCCGCTCCTGAAAGAACTGACCATACTTGCGTGTTGAAGTAAATCTGTCCTTCTTCGATTGACTGGGTTCCGTAAACTGTTCCGTCTTCTGCGATTGCCCAGATAAACCATTTTCCGTCCCAGCACTTTTTCTGGATATTTTCATCTAGCTTTTTGCGCTCGTTCAAAGCCCATTCAGCTTCGTCATTTTTTCCGAGGCGTTTTGAAATATCCGCGTAAGTTGTAAGTCCGAGTCTAAGCTGGAATGCAACAAAAAGGCTTTCTCCATGGTAGCCAAGTTTTAGGCAGTCGTTCCAGTCCGCGAGAAGTCCGCAAGGAAGCCCGTCTTTTCCCATGCGCTCAAGGTTGAACAAAAGAGCCTGCTTTAGATGTCCGTAAACTGTGGCTTCACCTTTGTCTGCGTAAGGAACTATGCGGTTAAAGAAATCAAAGTTTCCGGTTTCTGCGACAAAACAAGGAACTGCGTTAAAGAACCACTGGCAGTCGTCTGAGCGGAATTCTTCTGCTGGAATCATTTTTTGTTTTCCGGCTTCAAAGTCCTTGCTGATTACAGGCAATGCGCCTCCGTTTGAGAACTGTCCGCTTAAAAGCCGAACAAGACGTTCTTCTGCTTCCTGAGGAATTGCCGCGCTTACTCCAAGAATATCCTGAACTGAATCTCTGTAGCCAAGCCCGTCGCGTTCTCCGTTGTAAACCAAAGATGCGGCTCTTGACCAGGCGAATGTTATAAGGCAGTTGTAAAGTCCCCACATATTCACAGTGTGGTTTATATCTTCGTCTGGCGTAACTGCTGAAAAACTGTCTAGCTTTGAATGCCAGTTTTTTACAAGCTTTTCAAATTCTTTGTCTGCGCGTTCAAATGTTCCGAATTCTTCTACAGTTTTCTTGCCTTCAACATTTGCGTCTCCGATTCCAAGAAGAACCATGATTTCTTTTGTTTCTCCCGGATTCAATTCAAGGTCAGCCTGAACTGTTCCGCAAGAATTGTCTCCGAACGCTTCTGAATTTGAACATTCGCCTTTTAAAACTGCCGCTGGCTCTTTGTAGCTTCCGTAAGTTCCGATAAATGCTTCACGGCTTGTGTCGAATCCTGTCATCGGCGCGCCGGCAAGAGCTATCCATTCGCTCATGTAGTCTTTGACTGCTGGATTTTTCTGATGCTGAATGTAAAGATTTTCGTGGATTGAATAACGCAGCATATTTGGCGCGGACTTTTCGCCTTTGACGATGAAAATTGAATACTGCAAATTTACTTGGTCTTGTGTTGTGTTCCACTGATTTGAAAATTCGCAGTAGCTGAATGCGCGGAGCTTGCGTTTTTTGTTGCCGGTGTTTGTAACTTTTAAACGCCAGTATTCAAATGTCTGACCGAGCGGAACATAATATTTTGTTTCAGACTTGATTCCTTCGTATTCAGAGGTAATCTTTGTGTATGCGGTTCCGTGGTGGCATTCGCTTTTAAATTTATCCAAAGGTTTTCCTACAGGCTGCCAGGATGCTGACCAGTAGTCGCCTGATTCCATGTCGCGCAGATAAAAATAGCGGCCAGGCTGATCCATTGGAATTGAATTGAATCTAAGGCGCATAAATCTTCCCTGTGCTCCAGACTTGTAAAATCCGTAGCCGCCAGCATTGTTTGTTATAACCGCTCCATATTCAGTTGAGCCAAGATAGTTGCTCCAGGAAGTTGGTGTGTCTGGACGTGTAACAACGTATTCTTTGGCTTCATCGTCAAAATATCCGTATTGCATTTTGTTCTCCGTAAAATTTGCTTTTTCAAATCATAATGAATTTTTGCATTTAGTAGAATAGAATTTTCTGTGGAATTGAAAGTTTTAAAAAAATCGTAAGAATTTATAAAAAAAATGAATTTTTTGTTTGACAAATAAAAGAAACGATGTTAGCCTAATTTTTAGGAAACCGGTTGCCATGTGATTAACTTCACACGTCCTTCTTGGCGGCCGGTATTTCTATTTAGGCAAGCTGGATTTTTTTTCTGGCTAATATTTTTCATAAAGTTAAAATGGAGGAACTTATGAAGAGAACTTTTGCAGTTATTTCTGCGGCAATGATCGGAGCTTTTGCTTTTATCGGGGGGGGGTGCTCTAAAGATAAAGCGCCTCAGGGAAAATCAGATGCAAACAATAAGCTTGTAGTCTGGTCTTTTACGGACGAGCTGGACGGAATGATAAAAAATTATTTCCAGAAAGACTCGCGTTTTGCAGGAAAATATGAAATTTCATATTCTCTTACACCGACAGATCAGTTTCCAAATAAACTTGACCCTGTTTTGGCGTCTGGTTCCGGCTGCCCTGATGTTTTTGCTCTTGAAGATGCTTTTGTGCGCAAATACATTGAATCAGGTCTTTTGCTTGATATTACAGACATTTACAACGAAGTAAAAGACAAAGTTTATCCTTATCCTGTAGAAGTTGGAACTTACAACGGAAAGGTTTACGGAATGTCTTGGCAAGTTACTCCGGGCGCAGTTTTCTACCGCCGTTCGCTTGCAAAAAAATACCTTGGAACAGACGACCCTGCCGAAGTTCAGAAACAACTTGCTAACTGGAATAAATTCCTTGAAACAGCAGAACTTTTAAAGCAGAAATCAAATGGAGACTGCTATATTGTTTCTTCAACTGGCGATATGTTTAAGCCTTACAGCGCAGGCCGCGCATCTCCTTGGGTTGTTGATGACAAGCTTGTTATTGACCAGAAAATGTATGATTACATGGATATGTGCAAAACTTTGCATGACAAGGGCTATGAAGGCCGTGTTGGTCAGTGGTCAGAAGGCTGGTTCGCAGGAATGAAAGGAACATTTAAAGATGAAGCTGGAAAGAATAAAGAAGTATTCAGCTATTTTCTTCCAACTTGGGGACTTCATTATGTTCTTAAGACAAATGCTCCTGAATCTGCTGGAGACTGGGCAATGTGCGCAGGTCCTGTAGGCTATCGCTGGGGCGGAACTTGGGTTGGCGCATGGAAGGGAACAAAAAATCCTAATGCTGCAAAAGAACTTATAAAATACATCGCAACAGATGACGCTTTCCTTGAGGCTTGGGCAAAAGATACAGGTGATGTTGTTTCAAACAAAAATGTTGTTGAAAAAATCAAAGACAGCTATGCAGATCCTTACCTTGCAGGACAAAATCATTACTCTGCTTTTGCGCAGATGGCTGACTCTGTAAACGGAAAACTTTCACAGGGAACAGATCAGGCAATTGAGTCAATCTTCTCTGAGGAAACAGCGGCTTATGTAAACGGAGAAAAAACAAAGCAGCAGGCTCTTGATGATTTCAAGGCTCAGGTTTCTTCAACACTTTCACTTTCTTTGTAATAACATAAATATTTGTGCCTGATGTAGTTTTTTTGCTGCATCAGGTTTCGTTTGCCCGGTTTCTGCCGGAGAACTTTTTGGAGGTTTCAAGATGAAGAAAAAATCCGGAATAGAAACCAAGACAAATAGAAGCGGATACTTTTTTGTTTTGCCTTTTATACTGGTTTACGCGGCTTTTCAGTTGTGGCCGATTTTGTATACATTGATTTTAGGATTCAGCGATTTAAAAGGTCTTCGCTCTGACTTTAGTTTTGTTGGGCTGAAAAATTTTCAGAAGCTTATAAATGATAAATATTTCTGGGGCTCGGTAAAAAATACGTTTATAATGTGGGGTTGCAACTTTATCCCTCAGCTTGGAATTGCTTTGCTTTTTGCAATCTGGTTCACTGATGTAAGGCTGAATTTAAAGGGAAAAGGATTGTTCCGCGCGGTTTTTTATATGCCGAATCTTTTGACAACTGCATCTATTGCGATTCTTTTTAGAAGCCTTTTTGCTTATCCAGTCGGACCTGTAAATCAGTTTTTGACAGGAACTTTGGGAATTTGGTCTACTGGAGTTGTTGATGGTGAAGTTGTAAAACAAGGATTCAATTTCTTTAGAATGCCAAATGCTTCGCGCTTGATTGTTTCTTTTATTCAGTGGTGGATGTGGTGCGGTCATACTTTGATTATGCTTATGGCTGGAATAACAAGCATTTCTCCTTCTTTGTATGAGGCTGCAATTGTTGACGGAGCGAATAACCGGCAGCAGACTTTCTATATAACATTGCCGCTTTTGCGCCCGATGATGCTTTATATTCTTGTTACTTCTATGATTGGCGGAATGCAGCTTTTTGAAATTCCTTTCCTTCTTACTGGAATGCACGGCGAGCCTGACTTTAAGATTAGAACAATGTCGGTTTATCTTTACAATATGGGATTCCAAGGCGGAACAGATTATTCTTATGCCGCTGCAATTGCGATTGCTATATTTATTATCACAATTATTTTGTCTCTTGGAATAAATGCCCTTGTAAAGGAACGTCCTGCAAAATCCCACAAGGAAGACTAGTATAAGGAGCTTGCTATGAAATATAAATCTGAACTTTCATTAAAAAGAACTATTTTATATGTGCTGATGATTTTCTTTGCGTTGCTTGCAGTTATTCCGATTTACCTTATGCTTATAAACGCAACAAGAACAAATGCGCAGATTAACTCTGGAATTTCTCTTTTGCCGGGAACAAATACTTTGCAGAACTGGAAAAATCTTACAAGCCGTTCTTTTAAAATCTGGCGTGGATTTGGAAACAGCGCGGTTATTGCGATTTTTTCAACTGTGCTTGGCGTTTATTTTTCTACATTGACAGCTTATGGAATTCAAGTTTATAAATTCAAAGGAAGAAACTTGCTTTGGGGATTTATTCTTGTTGTGATTATGATTCCTGGAACTCTTTCGTTTATTGGATTCTATCAGTTTATGGCGAAAATTCATCTTACAAACAGCTTTATTCCGCTGATTGTTCCTTCAATTGCTTCTGCTGGAACTGTTTTGTTTTTGCGTCAATATATGGAATCAATTCTTTCGTTTGAGCTTATTGATGCCGGAAGAATTGACGGAGCTGGAGAATTTAGAATTTTCAACACAATAATGCTCCCGATTTTGACACCGGCAATTGCGGCGCAGAGCATCTTTTCTTTTGTTGCTTCTTGGAACAATTTTATGACGCCGTTTGTTCTTCTTTCTGATCAGGATAAATATACTTTGCCAATGCTTGTTCAGTCTTTGCGGGGCGATATTTACCGCACAGAATACGGTTCAATTTATCTTGGAGTTGCGGTTTCTTTGATTCCAATTCTTGTGTTCTATGCGTTTATGTCAAGATATATTATTTCTGGAATTACAATGGGAAGCGTAAAAGAGTAAAATAAAGACAGAGGTAAATTCATTATGAAAATCTATAATCCTATTCTTTCTGGGTTTCATGCCGACCCTTCAATTGTAAATGCGGATGGTGAATGCTTTATTGCGAATTCTACATTTGAATGGTTTCCGGGAGTTGAGCTGCACCGTTCTAAAGACATGAAGACATGGAAATCTGTGCCTTCTCCACTTTCTGAAAAACGTCTTTTGGATATGGCGGGAAACAAAGCTTCGTGTGGAATTTGGGCGCCGTGCCTTTCGTATTCGGATGGAACTTTTTATCTTGTTTTTACAAATGTAAGAAGCTGGAACGATGGTCCTTGGAAAGACTGCCCGAATTTTTTAACTACAGCTGAATCAATTGAAGGTCCGTGGTCAGATCCGGTTTTTATGAATGCCTCTGGATTTGATGCTTCATTGTTCCATGATGATGACGGAAAAAAATGGTTTGTGAACATGGAATGGGATTATAGGCAGCAAGGTCCGCGGCAGTTTTCTGGAATTCTTGTTCAGGAATATGACTGCAAGGCAAAAAAACTTGTTGGAAAAGTTCATAAGATTTTTCTAGGAACGGACATTGGACTTGTGGAAGGTCCGCATCTTTATAAGCGTGATGGATGGTATTATCTTGTTTGCGCGGAAGGCGGAACTAGCTATGAGCACGCAATAACTTGCGCAAGGTCAAAGAATTTATTCGGGCCTTATGAAGTTCATCCTGCAAATCCGATGATTACTTCTTATGGCTACGGCTGCAAAATAAAAAGAGCTGGGCATGGCTCTTGGTGCAAGTCTCCAGACGGAAAAAAAGATTATCTTGTTTATCTTTGCGGACGACCTCTTGAAGGAACAGAGCGTTGTGTTCTTGGACGTGAAACTGGAATTGCGGAACTTGAATGGAAAGATGGATGGCCTTGGGTAAAGCAGCCTGACGGAACTTTAAAGAATTGTCCACCAGATTATATAGAAGTAAAAGGCCGCGGAATTATTGCTCCAGGATGCGGAGTTGCCCATGTTGCAGAAAAATATGAATTTAAAAATAAGGATTTTCTAGCGGAATTTAAAACTTTAAGAATTCCTTTTGATGATAAACGGTTTTCAATTTCAGAACGTCCGGGATTTTTAAGAATTCACGGAGGTCAATCTCCTAGTTCTTGTTTTGATCAAAGCCTTTTAGCGCGCCGACAGACTGATTTTGATTTTATCGCAGAAACTAAAATGGAATTCAATCCGGAAAATTTTCAGCATTTTGCAGGAATGATTTACCGTTATGATGAAAAGTCCCAGTATCTTTGTGTTGTAACGCAGGATGAGCAAAAAGGAAAAGTTATTCAGGTTATGTCCATTATGCCAGAAGGATTTATACGTGAAATGGAATGTCCGCTTGATGAAGAAAAACCTGTTTGGATACGACTTGAAGTTCACAAGAAAACTGGATTTTTCTATTGGTCGCAGGATGGAGAAAATTTCAGGCAGATTCGTCCGCTTCTTGACGCTAGCAAACTTTCTGATGAATATGGAACTCAAGGATTTACAGGAGCATTTGTTGGAATGTATTGCGCTGACTTGATTTCTTATAAGAAATTTGCGGACTTTGAATATTTTTCCTACAAGAAGCTTGACTAGATTTTTATTTAGGATTTTATTTTCCGCCTTTGTTTGAATTAGGATTAACAGAAATTTATTTGTAAGAATATTGAAATTCTTGTTTATCCTAGATTAAGATTATAAATCGTAATTCACGCGGAGGCGGAAAATTTAATGGTTACAATTTATGATATTGCTTCAAAAACAGGTTATTCTGCCCCTACAGTTTCCAAGGCTCTTAATAAAACTGGCGGCTTAAGCGATTCAACTAGAAAAAAAATTCTTGATGCGGCAAAAGAGTTAGGTTACCGTCCAAATATAACAGCCCGTACTCTTACTACAAAAAAATCCTTTCTAATAGGAATAATTTATGAAGATGCCGATATGCAAAGAGGTTTCGACCATCCTTTGTTTGGAAAAATCCTTAATAAATTCAGGGACGGTTTTGAACTTGCCGGATACGATTTGCTTTTTATTTCCCATGCTCCAATTGGAGAAAAAAAATCTTATGTTGAGCATTGCTATCATAGAAATGTAGATGCGGTTGGAATTATAAACCCTGTAAGCGCAGACAGCGAAATTATGGAGCTTGCAGAATCTGATATTCCTTGCATTTCAACAAACTTTATAATTCCCGGAGTTCCAACTGTTGTGACAGCAAATGTTGAGGCTGGATATAAAGCGGCTTCATACTTTATTGAAAACGGACATAAAAAAATTGCCTATATCGGCGGAACTTATTCGCAGTATAATATGGCTACAATTGACCGTTTGGAAGGATTGAAAAATGCCTTTAGAGATTTCGGACTGAAATATGATGAATCTTATGTAAAATTTTGCCATAAATGGTCGCGGGCGGAAAGCCATGATGCTATGAAAGAACTTCTTGAGCGGCATAGCGACATTACCGCAGTTTTTGTTGCAAATGACAATATGGCGGTTGGCGCAATGGAATATGTAAAATCGATTGGAAAAAGAATTCCCGAAGATATTTCTTTTATTGGTTTTGATGATGAAATGATTTCTGAATTTTATTCTCCATCTTTGACAACATTCAGGCAGGATATAAAAACGATTGGCGAGCTTTCCGCAGAAATTCTTATGAACCGTCTTGTTGGAATTCCTGTGGGCGAATGTGTCCGTGTGCCAGCTGAATTTATAGAAAGAAAATCAGTCAAAAAACTTTAGCATTTGGCAGGTGTTGAAAAAATAGCGGAATAGCATTATCCTTTTATGGCTTGCGGTTATCGTATATCGGTATTACACAGGCTTCCCAAGCCTGATAGGCGGGTTCGACTCCCGTTGACCGCTTGTTTTCAAGATATTCTAAAGACTTTTCTGGAGAAGACAATGAATCCTTTTGATATGGTAAAAAATCTTGCGGGAATGCAGAGCCAGCTTAAGGCGGCGCAGGAAAAACTTTCTGAACTTGAAGCTGAAGGTTCTTCCGGCGGAAACATGGTGCAAGTTACTGTAAACGGAAAATTTGAGCTTGTTGATATAAAGCTTGACCCTATTTGCGTTGACAACCGGGATGTTCCTATGCTTCAGGATTTAATAAAAGCCGCTCATCATGCCGCCCTTGAAAAAATTCAGGACGAAATAAAAAATCAGCTTGGACCTATGGTTGCAGGAATGAATATTCCGGGAATGGGCGCGTAAAAAATGAACGCTCTTGACGAGTTGACAGAAAGTTTTTCAAGGCTTCCAGGAATCGGAAAAAAATCCGCGGCTAGAATTGCAAGTCATCTTTTAAAAACAGACAGCTCTTTTAATATTCGTTTTTCAAATCAAATTTTGTCGTTGCAGGAAAGAATAAAACCTTGCTCCATTTGCGGTGCCTGGACAGAAGAAAACCCCTGCCCTATTTGTTCCGACATTGCAAGAGATAAAACAATTCTTTGTGTTGTTGAGCAGCCACAGGACGTTGCTACAATCGAAAGTTCCCACGAATTCCACGGATTGTTTCATGTTTTGGGCGGAGTTATTTCGCCGCTTGAAGGAATTACGCCGGACAAGCTTAGAATTTCCCAGCTGCTTGAGCGTGTAAAACTTGGGATTATAAAAGAAGTCATTATTGCAACTAATCCCACTGTGGAAGGCGACACAACGGCTCTTTTTATACAGCGTGTTTTGCAGGACACTCAAGTTGTTGTTACGCGGCTTGCTTCTGGACTTCCGGCTGGCGGCGATTTGGAATATGCGGACCGGCTCACATTGGCAAGAAGTTTTCAGGGACGCGTTAAAATTTAGCATAATGGCTCTTCTGGTTTGATTTTATCAGTTATCCGTGTTATTCTCTAAATATATATGAAATTTATTTGTTCCATAAAAATTTTTGCCGCCTACATTGCTATTGTTATGCTTGGTCTTTGCACTGGCGCGTTTCTTTATATGACATATTCGCTTTGCACAGTTCTTGTTGCGGGGCAGAAATTTTCTGCATTTAGTTCAGGATTTTTTTTACAGGGAATTTTTGAAGTTTTGCCGGCTGTGCTTTCATTGTGTCCTGTGTTTATTTCTTTCTATTTAATTCGTCATAAAGAAATTCCTTGGTATTCGGTTCTTGTCTGCATGATTTTGCATTTGTGCCTTTGGATTTTTTTTATTCCAGCTTTAAAAGAAAAACTTGAAATTTCAGTTTATAAAAATAAAGAAATGCAAGCTTCAGTTTCTCTTTCGCCCGGATATTTTAGAGCTTCGAAAGACAACCGCTATGTTTTGTACTATTCAGAAGTTGATTCAGAAAACAATGCTTCTGGAGTTTGCATTGACCGGTCAAAGTCAAATGGCAACGTTTTTACTTTCACTTCGGAAAAGCCCGCTGTTTTTCAAGATGAATTTTCAGATCCGCTTATAAAAAACACAGTTGAAATGCCGGTTCTTCTAAAGGAAATTTTAAAGTATTTTCAAAAATTTACAGTGGCTTCATATTCAAGATGCTCTGAAAATTTTGTTTTCTGGATAATTTTTTCTTCAATTATATTGGCTTTTAGTTCTGTGGTCTGGATAAAGAATATTTCTGCCTGGCGGCTTGTAAATGTGCTTTTCATTTTAATGGACTACATTTTTGTTTTCTTTTTGAACTTTTTTATTTTGGGCGCAGACGATTCTTTGTTTCATAAAATTCCGACGCTGATAAAATCTGTTCCGGTAAAATCGCTTTTAGTTTGCATTCTAAATATTTTTGTTTTTGCGGCGGCATTTGTTTTGTGGCTGATTTCAAGACTTGTAAAAGAAAATTCACCAGAGACAGCTTACTACGGAGATGACTTATGAAAAAAGTTATTTTTATTACTGGAATATATACGGCAATCATTTTTGCTCTTTGTCTTTTAATTTCTGTTTTCTTTATTCCGCGCCCTGAATCTTTGATAGCCGGCACAGAAAAATCATTTGTGTTTTATTACGGACTTTATATTTTTTTAGTTTGCCTTCCGGGAATTCTTTTAAGCGGATTTACAGTTTCTTGCGCGGTGCTTTGGCAGAAAAAAACGGGAAACAGCCGCTCAAGGTTTTCTCCTGCAATGTTTTCAAGATTCAAGCTTGTTTTGTTTTCGTCGCTTGCGTTTATTCTTTTTCTTTCGCTTAATGAAGAAATTTTCAAGCCGTCTGCAAAACGTAAAATTGATTTTATAAAGGAAGCTCCGTCGGATTTTGCGGATGCGATTTCTATTGCTGGACATTTTTTGGAGCAGAACCAGCCGATTCTTGCGCTTCAATATGCAAAAAAGGCAGTGGAGATTTCGCCAAAAGACACGGATGCAAAAAGAGTTTTAAAGCTTGCAGAGGATTCTGTTGATCTTCTTATTGACAATGAAATGCATGGAAAGAAAAATGCGCCTGCTGCAGAAAAAGTGCAAAAGCCGCTTCATGTAAAAGATAAAGGCCACACAATTCTTGAGCTCTTGGAAAAGTCTGATTCCGCCGCGCAAAAGAAGCATTGGTTCGATGCTCATTACTGGGCGAATCTTGCAGTTGAAGCTTGCGACGGAAAAAATACAAATCTTGATGCGGCAGTTGAAAAATCAAACTATGCCTGGAAAATGCTGAGCCTTCCAGTTGAATTTGACAATTCTGCCGAGCGGAATTATTACAAGATAAAAAAAGACGGCTACGTTGCTTTTTCCCGCGGAGATTTTTTAAAGGCCTATTACACTTTTCTTGGCTTAAAAAATAATTATGCCCAGGCCGCTGATGATCCTGATGTAAAGAAATTTCTTGCGCTTTCGGAAGAAGACTTGGAAAATCAATATTTCTTTTTTGACGAAACAAAATACATAGAAGAGCTTTCTGACAGCCATAAAGTTTATTTTTCACTTGATTATCCTGACGGCTCAAAAAATGTCTTTTATATTTCGAATGCGATGGACATAAAAAAAGAAGGCAGCCTTGTCCGCTACATGGAAAATTTCAATGTTGTGCATTACGATGAAAACGGAAAATTTGCCTATTCATTTTTTGTTCCGTTTGCAAAAGCTGTTGCCCAGCCAGTTTCTGAATTTGGCGAAGAAAATCTTGCGCTTTTGGGAATTGAAAAAAAGTGGGAATATGTTCCGTTTGTTATCCTTCAGTCAGTAGATCGAAATACGGAAGGCTTGGTTTCGCGCCCGGTTTATTCTTATGAGCCTACAGGGCTTTCAGAGCTTGACGCACAAAATCTTGGAATTGAAAATCCGCAGAAAAAAGAACATTCCGCAAAATCAATTCCTTTGAACATAAAGAAAGCTTCGTCAATGGTTTTGCCAATGCAGTTTTCTGATTTCAATCTTATAAATGCGGCGGCTTGCGGGGCTAAGGAAATGCCTCTTCCTGTTTTGTTTAAGCTTTTGCCTAGAGCGTCTGGATATGGTTTTTCGCAGGAAGTTTTTGCACAGAATCTTGTTCAGCGAGGAACTTTTCCTTTTATAATGCTGATAATGTTTGTTTTTTGTGCATGCATTGGCTGGAACTACAGAATCGAGAATCCAGATGAAATTTTTAAATTCAAGTGGACTCTTCTTATTCCTGTTTTGGGATTTATAATGATTGTTGCCTTTAATATTGTGCTTTATTTCTTCAATATGCTTAGCTATGTTTTGGTGGGGCTTTTAGGAACAAACGCTGTTTTTGCGGCGGCTGCTTTTTATGTTCTTATATTTTTTGCAGCTTCAGTTTTGTTCCTTTCTCGCAAAGCCTAGTTTTCCAAAGCTTTTATTCTTTCCATTAAAGGCGGATGGCTGTAGTTGAACATTGAATAAATCTTTGGCGGCTCAAGCTCGGAAAGATTTTCTTTGTTCAGCTTTATAAGCGCGCTGATTAACGGCTGGGAAGTTCCGCACATTTCTTTTGAATAAGCGTCTGCCTGAAACTCATCTTTTCTGCTAAAGAAATTAGAAATAAGCGAAACAATATTTCCATAGCCTTCAAAGACTAATCCGATAAACAAAAGTCCCAAAGGCTGAATGTAAGGCGCAACACTTTCTAACTGCTCATATCCGAATGCTGAATAAAGGGAAGGAAGTTTTGCAATTAAACTTGCCGCCAGCAGCGAAACAAATACAAGCGGAATCATAACAATCATTCTTTTTGCAATGTGATGTTTTTTGCAGTGCCCAAGCTCATGTCCAAGAACCGCTTCAATTTCTGAAGGCTCAAGCTGCTTTATTAGCGTGTCGTACAAAACGATTCTCTTGTTTTTCCCAAAGCCTGTAAAATACGCATTGCTGTGGTTGCTTCGCCTTGAAGCGTCCATTGTAAAAATTCCAGAAGTCTTGAATCCAGTTTTTGCAAAAAGTTTTTCGATTCGCTCTTTTATTTCGCCTTCTTCAAGAGGAGAAAATTTGTTGAAAATCGGCGCAATCAGAACTGGATATATGTAGCTTATTCCAAGTGAAAACGCAAGATAAACTGTGGCAAACAAAAGCCACCAGATTTTGTTAAAGCAGACTATAAGGGCAACTGCGGCGCACAAAATTGGAATTGCTATAATTGCAGATAAAACTGTAGATTTTACAAAATCCAGAATCCACATTTTTAAATTCATGTTGCTGAATCCAAACTTTTTTTCTATGCGGAATTCTCTGTAAAGTGAAAATGGCAGATTTAAAATAAAAGACGGAATTCCAGAAACAATAGAAAAAAGAATCACTGTTGCAAAAACGTTTGCTGTAAAATTGTAGAAATTTTCATAAAGGAAAATATAGAATCCCGACAGAACAAGAGCAAGCTTTAAAATAAAATTCAGAATGTTTGAAGGAATCCAAACAAAATATTTTGCGTCTTCATAAGCGCAAGTTTTCTCTAGTTCCTGGGCATTTACAAAATCTTTTACCCGCTCTGGAATTTGCTTTCCGTGCTTTTTTCTGTAAAAGAAATCCGAAGCTTCAAGAAACTGATTTAATGCAAAATCAAAAACAGTTCCCGCTAAAAATAAAATAAAAAAAACAGACGAATTAAAAATCATTTTTCCACCACAACAAGATTTCTTTCATGGTCTTCTAGAAAAGGAACTTCCAGTTTTATTTTTTTATATGACGGAACAAGGAATTTTATAGATTCCATTTCCGCAGAAATTTTTTCTGCCCTTGCTTTGTATGCCGCAAGAATTCCGCCTTTTTTTAGCATTCTTAAAAGCAATTTTGTGTTTTTTGAATCAAACGGATGAAACGCGCGGAACACTTCAATGTCAAAAGATTCCGGTTTTATTAAGTCTGCCTGAATGCAGTTTACTTTTACATTTGAAAGATTCATTTTGCAAACTGCGCTTTCCAAGAATCCGCATCTTTTTTCCATGCGCTCAACAAGCATAAAGTTTTGCTCAGGAAACGCCACCGCCAAAGGAATTCCAGGACATCCGCCGCCAGAGCCTATGTCCGCAATTTGCAATGAAGTGATATTTTTTTTCTCTTGAATTTTTTGGATAATAGATGCAATGCTTGAAGCTGCCGCAAGACTGTCAAGAATGTGGTTTACCGTAAGCTCATCTGCCGAATCTGCCTTCATAAGATTGTAAGTCTTGTTGAATTCAAGAACGCATGAAATATAAGTTTCAATTTGGGCGATTTGATTTTGCGAAAATTCCAGTCCTAGTTTTTTTAAGCCTTCATTAAGTTTTTCGTTCACGCTTATTTTTCTCCAAGGTCAATTAAAAGTTCCAGTTTCCAGTTTGGATCTTCTGTGCGCATTGAAACAAGGTTTCCAACCCGCATTGCAGGAAGACTTTCAAATTTGGAAAGCTGATATAAAAATGAATTTTCATTCAGGTAGTCTTGCGTTACATTTGCCGCGGCTTTGTAGTTTAAAGTTCCGTTTTCGCTTGGAGAAGTTTTAAATAAAATATGGAAAGTTTCTGTTCTGTTTTTTCCGTCGCTTGAATAAACTCTGTCGCCTGTAACTAAAAACGTTCCGTCCAGCTGCACTTCCGAAATATAAATTTTGCGGCAGGTTCTTAAAATGTCGTATCCGTTTACGCTGAATCTAAGAAGCCTTGCCTTTGCTTTTTCCGGCAGTTTTTCTTCTTTTGCAGGAGCGGCTGAAACTTCGGCAGTTTTTTTCTTTCCGTTTTCTTTGCCTGACTCATCTTTGATTTTTTCAATTTCAGCAAGAATTTTATTTAAAAGAACTTTTGTTTCCTGCGAATTGTCTGATGATGAAAGTGAAAATATCATGGAATTTATATCGCTGGAAAATCCTTTCTCATTTAAAAGCGAAATATCTTTTGCGCTTAGTGCGGATAAAATTTTCTTTTGCATTTCGTTTTTTGCATTTGAAGATTCCGCATTTTTATTTTCCGCTTTTGTTTTTTCTGATTGGCTTGAATTATTTTGGCTTGCGTTTTTGCTGTATTCAGGCTTTAAAACTGAGCCGGGAGAATAAAAGCCGTTTCCAATTTCCGGGGAAGAAACTGTGGGCATGGAAGGAGATGTAATTGAGCTGAACGATGTGCTTTGCGCGCTGGCATAAAAAAATGTGGCGGCAGTTAAAGCAAGAACAATGTTTTTTTTAGAGATTTGCAAGGCTTTCCTCCACAAATTCCAGGCGGTGAGTAAGCTCATTTATTGTCTTTGTAAGCCTGTCGCGTTCCTTTTCAAGTTTTTCTTTTGGATCGATTTCCTTTGCCTTTTTCTTCATCATGGCAATTACGCTGTCCGGACTTTTTCCGCTTTTGATTGCTTCCACTGCCTTTGCTTTTTCGTCAGGCTTTTTGCAGCCCGCTACAATTTTCATGTTGTCGAATCCAAGAGCCGAATCTTCGTCTGGAAGCAAGCCGACTTTTGAAGCGCTCTTTGCCGTTGTCCGCGGAATCTGAAGAATTCTGTCCAAGTAGTCTTCGTAGCGGATATTTGCCTGCTCGCAAAGCGCATGTGCTTTTACAAGGCTTCTTCCAAGCTCATGCATTATGTGTCCGTTTGGTTCAATGTATTTTTCACGGATTTCTTTTGTAAGCTGCTCAAGTTCCGGGGAAAGAGAAACGTCCAGCTTGTAGTAATTTTTTTCTTCCGCAATGTCCAAAAGCGCATGGAATTTTGCCCAGAAATAGTTTGTGTGGCTCTTTGACTTTATAGGTGGATTTTTTCCGCCTGAAAGTTCTATCTGCTCTTCGTTTATAAGGTGGTGCGTATATTCGTGGATTGCCGTGTAGACAAGCTCGTTTTCTGTCTTAAAATTTTTGTTGTGAAGAAGAATTTCCCTTGTTTCCGGCTTATAAAGTCCGTTTACCCGGCTGCTTTCTTTGCCTGTCATTGTTACAGTGAATTCAAGGTTTGAAGGCTGAATGTCCAAAAGCATGTTTTTAATTGATTCGTTGTCCATAGATCTTGCATTTTAATGCAAATGCGCCGTCAGTTCAATTCATAAAATAATTGCTACCAGGGCAAACGCATTATAAATGTATTCAGCATAAAACTGGCTTCCAGACACGGTTTCCTGGTTCAAAATCGCGCAATAATGCGCTACACGCTGATTGTTGCAAAGTAACTATAGGATTGCCCGCTCACGCGATCGCAACCATCAGAGTGTTTTTGCCCCAGGAACCGTTCCTTTGTGCAAAGTTTACTTAAATTATTTATAATGCGTTTGCCCTGTAATTGCTACCGATTTAAGTTTACATAAATTCTGTTTCTTACTATTATATATTCCATGATAAAAGCACAGATAAATGATAACGAGCTGAACAGCCATATTGACTCACTTGAAAAGGACGGACTTTCTATTTTTGTAATGGCGGACGGACGGGCAAGAGGCGCGCTTTTTCATGGAACGCGTTTTGTAAACCAGATGCGTTCTCAGCATAACCTTGGAATTCTTGAGACAATGGTTTTGGGACAGGCTTCAATCTGTGCCGCTCTTATGATTCCCACGATGAAAGGAAAGGAGCATCTTACTTGGCACTATGATACAAACGGCTCTGCAAAAGGTTTTTCTGTTGAAGCTGATTCTTCCGGCTATGTGCGCGGATTTTTGTATGAAAACCATATTCCTGTGGAAAAGCCTTTGGAAAGCTGGGATTTAAGCCCTTTTCTTGGGGACGGAACAATGACAATGTCAAAAGTTCATCCGGGCGACAAAGCTCCGCAAACCAGTTCTGTGGAAATTCTTTATAAAAATATCACCAAGGATTTGGCTTGGTTTTTTCAGCAGTCTGACCAGATTCGCACGGCGTTCAACACAAGCATTTTTATGGACAAAAACGGACGCGTAATGGGCGCGGGCGGAATGTTTGTGCAGGTTATGCCTGAAACTGGCGGAACAAAAGATGCCGGCTCTAATACAGCAAGCGGCGCAGACCAGAAAGTTGACGAAGAGCTGATAGAAAAAATTGAAAACGCTTTTTCTGCCTGCCCTTCGCTTGGCAAGTGGTTTTCTGAAAAAGGCAAGACAGAAGACGTTGTGCACGGTCTTTTCCGCGAGTTTGAGCCTGCGATTGCAGTTGAGCGCGACATTATTTTTGACTGTCCGTGCAGCAAGGAAAAATATATCGGCTACTTAAAGACTCTTCCAAAGAATGAACTTGCCGACATAAGGCAAAACGGTCCTGACCCGCTTGAAATTGTCTGCCGTAACTGCGGAAGTGTTTACAAAATCCCTGTAAGCGAGATTATTTAACAAGAGTTGTCATTATCCGGCTTGACCGGATAATCTCTCGTAAAACAATTGGATAGATTGTCAACCGAGTTTACTTTGCAAACATCGCGTGTCGAAACAACAATTACAGAGAAGGCGAACTATGGCAATGGCAGTTGCCCCCCCCATGTCATTCCTGTGCCCCGACACAGGAATCTCTAAAAACACATGGGATTATCGGGTCAAGCCCGATAATGACATTAATGACTGGATTTATTTGTAAAATGAATCTATAATAAACTAGTGTAGTTAATTACTTGACACAGGAGAATTAATGCCCATAATCTTGTCAGAAGTCAGAACAGGTGAACCATATTTAAATAATTACATAAAATACATATAAGCAAAAGACCGTTGTGTCGGAATGACGTGCATATTATGCGCGCATTTTAGGCATGACGGTCTTTTTTTTGTTTAAACGGAATTTTTCCGAATGCAGTTTTTTTGTCTGGGAAGGTTTTGGAAAAATTCCGAACGCTGACTTTTTTATTAGGGAGCTTTCGGAAAAATTCCAAAGACAAACTTTTTGCTTAGGAAGCGTTTGGAAAAATTCCGCGCTCAGGCTTTCTTCTTAGGGAGTATTCGGAATAATTCCGCAAGGAGACTTTGTTTAGTACCTTCGGAAAAATTCTGCATTAAATGTGAACTGTCATTGTCGTACTTGATATGGCAATCCTTTGATACTGATTTCCGGGCCAAGCCCGAAAATGACAGGAATATACAGCTGGGTTTTCGGAACAAGTTTGAAAATGACAGGAATAAATAAAAGTGCCGGCTGGAGAGTCGGAGATGGAGGTTGAATGAATAAGGTAATTTCTAAGGTTCGTGTAACGGAAGTTGATGGACTTAGCGATGCGCTTGTGCGTCTTTACAAGGCGGATGAAGGCGTTTCTTCAGATGTGTTTTTGAAAGGCGTGATGGATGAGATTGAAAAACTTTCTGTTGCGATTACAACTGCAATCAAGAAAGATAAAGTTTTAAGCAATCTTGAAGAGGCTGACAGCGTGCGCGACGAGGCTGTAAAAAATCTTTCGACACTTTTGGACGGATATGAAGTTTTTCCTGTTGCGGCAAAAAAAGAGGCGGCGCAAAAACTCAAAGCTGTTTTTGATAAATACGGAAAATCAATCACAACGGCAAACTATGTAAGCGAGTCTTCGCTGATTGAAAGCCTGCTGGAAGATTTTTCCAAGGAAGAAGAGGCGGTTTCTTTGCTTGACGGAATAAAGGAAATCTTGGAGCAAATCCGCTCTGCGCAGGATGCATTTGTAAAGGCAAGCGACGAATACAATGCGGCTTCCACGGTAAAAACAGAAAGCGCCTCATCATTAAAAAAGCCTCTTCTTTCTGCAATCAACGACAAGCTTATTCCGTACATTACAGCGATGCAAATGGCAAACAGCGCACTGTACGGCGACTTTGCAACAAAAGCGGAAGGCGAAATAAAGCGCGTAAATGAGCTTGTTTCTAGGCGTGGAAAGTAATTTTGGAGGAAAAAGATGAAAAAAATAAAATGGATTGCGGCTCTGACTGCGATAGCATTGTCGCTTGTGTTTATTGGATGTTCCGATGGATCTAGTGGTTCAGACATCGGGGGGCAATAGCGGGAAGATTACAGATGGGTTTGTAAAAGTTAAAGGCACAACAATTACAGGAACAGAAACTTGGACACCAGAATCAAAGGTTTTTGTAAGAGGAAGAGAAATTAAAATTCCAGATTTGTATGTAAGCGACCATGAAGTAACGCAAGCGGAATATAAAGCCGTAATGGGATGGAATCTAAGTAGTTTTCCTTCTGACGCCGCCACCGGAGAAGTTCAGTATAACCGCCCGGTTGAATGCGTCAGCTGGTACTATGCATTAGTTTACTGCAACAAGCGTTCAATTGACGAAGGGCTGACACCTTGCTACATGATTGACGGAAAAACAGCCCCAGATAAATGGGGAAAAGTTCCGAATTCAAGTGACGAAACATGGAATGCTGTAACTTGTGACTTTACTGCGGATGGGTATCGGTTACCAACAGAAGCAGAATGGGAATTTGCAGCAAGAAACCGGAATCAGGACAGCTATAAGTATGCAGGAAGCGATACTGTAGACGATGTTGCTTGGTATACATCAAATTCAAGTTCAAAAACACATGAAGTAAAGAAAAAGGCAGCGAACGGCTTAGGACTTTACGACATGAGCGGAAACGTATGGGAATGGTGCTGGGACTGGGATGGAAATATAGACATTTCAACCGATAGCACTGGCACCGCTTCTGGTTCTGGCCGAGTCTTTCGTGGCGGCGGTTGGAACGACATCTGTGGGTTCTGCGCTGTTGCTGATCGGGGGAGCAACCATTCGTCTTACCGGAATAAAAATAACCCGTATTACTTGTACACGTATATCGGTTTTCGTGTGGTGCGTACTGCCAAGTAGGGCTAGCTGTTCTTTAAGTGAGATTATTTAACAGCTTCCGCCTGCGCGGAAGAGCGAATCCGCGCAGTTTTCCTTGTGGCTTTTTGGATGTTTGTAAAAAAATAAAATCGATTATTGGATTTGACGGTAAAATAGAATTATTGTATATTAAAAGAAAGGAAATGCCCGATTCTTAGTCGGTCGTCTCCACAATGTTGGTTATAAAGCCGTCAAAGTAGGATTAGGACTTTTGGCGGCTTTACTTTTTAACTCTTTCTATCTTTCAGGTAAGAAAGGGCTGTAAGAATCAGAATGGCTAAATCAATAGCTAACGAAATAACTTCGTATATCGTCATCTTCAGTGAGCCTCCCTTATACAAATTCTGGCAGAGCCAGTTTGAGTTTGGGAGACGCCGCCTTTAGAATCAAGGCACTTCCAATAACCAGTTTATCGTATTTCATTCTTACTGTAAATGTGTAGAGTAGGAATGTTTTTGTATTTCTTTCTTCGCTAAATTCTTAACAAAAAAAATTCTTGGCGAGAATTTATTAAAAACACGCCGTACTTTTTAAATTTTACGCCGAGAATTTTAGAAAACTCGGCGTGTTTTTTTTTGTTATTACCCTTAATTTCGAGTTTTATAATTTAATGTCATTATCCGGCTAGAGATTCTAGCTGGCTTTTTTTTTCAGTTTAAAACAAAAAAACTGCCGAAGCCCACCCGCAACGACAGTGAAAACATCTTTAAAGTAATAAAAATATTGTTCTTATTATATATCAGCTTTTAGTTAAAGTCTATTGTTAGTTTAAAAAAGCGTTTTTTTATTCAATATGAATATGCCCTTGAACACTGCCTTAAAAGGGCTTAAAATGGAGCAATGAAAATCGCAAAGAAATTATTAAAGGCTACGCGGATTTTTTCAGCGTTTATATTGTTTTCTATTTTTGCTTCACAGTGTTTTTCGCAGTCTAATTCTTCAAGCTCAGGCATAGATTCAGCAAAGCAGCGTCAGTTTCTTAAGGTTATAGATCAGCTTTATTATTTTATTCAGCAGAATTATGTGGAAGAAGTTGATCCGCAGATTTTGTATGAAGGCGCATTAAAGGGAATGCTTGGCGCGCTGGACGATCCTTATTCAGTTTATATGGCGCAGTCTGAATGGAGAAGCCTTACCGACACAACTGTTGGAAACTTTGGCGGTGTGGGACTTTCCATAACAAAGCCTCTTGTTTCCACGGAAGAAAAGCCTGCTTATGTTGAAGTTGCCGAGCCTATAGAAAATACTCCGGGCGCAAAAGCTGGAATTCAGTCAGGAGACTTGATTATTGAAGTTGACGGCGTGGACACTTCTACAATTACAATGGATGAAGTTTTGAGCATGCTGCGCGGAACTGTCGGCGAAAGCGTTACTGTAAAAATCCGCAGAAGAAATAAGCTTGAATTTGAGCGGACTCTTGTGCGCGCCGTTATTCAAAATCCGTCTGTAAAATACGGAATGATTGAAGGCGAAAAAATCGGTTATTTGCGCCTTACTGAATTTTCTGTGAACACTGCCGCAAAAGTTCAGGAAGCTTTGGATTCGTTCAAGGAAGCTTCGTTTAACGGACTTGTTATAGACTTGCGGAACAACGGTGGCGGACTTTTGGATAGCGCGGTTGACATTGCGGACAAATTTATTGATGAAGGCATAATAGTTTCCACAAAAAGCCGTCTTGCTTATGAAAATGCGGTTTATCATGCTGTAAAAAGAAAAACTGTTGTGCGCGGCATTCCGATTGTTGTTCTTATAAACAGGGCGACTGCCAGCGCAAGCGAAATATTGAGCGGAGCTTTAAAGGATACAAAAACTGCGTATCTTGTAGGCGAAAAATCATTTGGAAAAGGAAGCGTTCAGGTTCCGCGCGGACTCGTAAACAACGACGGATTCAAAATCACCGTGGCAAAATATTATTCTCCGAGCGACACAAATATTGACAAAATTGGAATCAAGCCGGATTTGGAAGTTCTTTATCCGGAATTTACAAAAGAAGAGGAAGAAGATTGGCACGCTCTTGAAGAATCGGGCGCAATTGCAAATTACGTTGATTCTCACCAGAATATGACAGAAGCGGAAATTGCTTCCTATGCGAAAACCTTGCAGAAAAAATACAAGCTTGAAGAGCGCATTCTTAGAAAAATGATTCGCAATGAGCTTGACAGGACACGTTCTCCGCGTCTTTACGACCTTGATTATGACAGCCAGCTTAATGCGGCGATTAATGTTATTAAAGGCGGAAACTTTGCCGAGCTTATGGCTTCAACAAAAACCTTAAAAGAACAGCAGGAACAATGAGGCAATTTATTGTAGAAAGTCCGCTTGACTCTAATGGCTGTATTTGCATTGAAGGAAAAAAATATCATTATCTTAATTCCGTTTTAAGAGTTAAATGTGGCGACATGATTTACGCAAGGCTTTTGGACGGTTCTCTTCAGCAGATGACTGTTGCAAAAATAGACTCTTGCGAAAAAAAAATAATTCTTCAGTTGGCAGGAAAGCTAAATTGCAGTGATTCCGCCTCGCAGACAGCTCCTGTTTTAAAAAAGCCTAAAACTGAGATTTATCTTTTTCAGTTTGAAGCAAAGCCTCCGAAAATGGATTTGATTATAAGGCAGGCAACTGAATGCGGAGTCTGCGGAATAATTCCAGTGGAAGGAGAATTCTGCCAGAAGGGAAACATTGAGTCCGCACGGAAAAAATCTGAATCAAAAGATGAACGCTGGCAAAGAATTGTAACAGAAGCAAGGCAGCAGAGCGGTTCTCCTGTTGAAACAAAAATTTTTTCTTCGGTTTCGGTAGAGGCGGCTTGCAGTTTTTGGCGCAGTTTGCAGGTGGAGCGTAAAGCGGCGGTTGTTTTTTATGAGCGCAGCGATGGAACAAAGAGCATTTATAATGCGCTAAAAAATGCCGATGTTATAAAAAAAGAAAATGCAAAAATTGCAGTTGCAGTTGGCGCGGAAGGCGGAATTTCTGTGCAGGAAATCAGCATTATGAAAGAAAGCGGATTTATTCCCGTGCATTTTGATACAAATATATTAAGATGCGAAACTGCTTCTTTGTACGGAATTGCGGCTTTGCAGACTGTTTTAAGTGGAGAATAAAATGGCGGTTCAACGTATAGAACTACTCGGAGTTCCTGTGGATGTGTGTTCCAAGCAGGATTTGGAAGAAAAGATTTTGCAGCTTTTGGAAAAAAAAGGTCCTTCTCAAATTTCATTTATAACAATCTGGGACTTTATGAAAATCCGGCGCAAAAATGAATATGCGGAAAGCATAAGAAATGCCGACTTGATTCTTCCTATTTCAAAGAGCATTTTGTCCGGGGCGAAATTTCTTAACAAGACAGTTCCTTTTAGGTATAATCCGTTTGATGCGTTTATAAGCATTCTTTCTATTCTTGAAAGCCGCTATAAGTCGTTTTATATTTTCGGCGGAAGGAAAAAAGCTCTTGCCGCTGCGGAAAAAAATATGCGTTCTACTTTCCGCGGACTTCAGATTGTGGGAAGATGCGTTGGCTATTATCAAAAACAGGACGAAGAAAATATTATTCAGGCGATTTCAAAAGCGTCTCCGTCTTTGGTTCTTGTGAGCGAAGGAATTAAAAAGAAAGATTTCTGGAGCTATTCAAATAAAGACAGATTTTCTTCTGGAATTTTTATGTATTACCGGGACGCAGTTGGAATTTTGAGCAAAAGAATCAAGCGTGTGAATCCAAAAGTTTTTGAAAAAGGGCACGAAATTTGGGGCGAGCTTATCAGAAATCCGCTTAGAATTTTTTTGATTTTTCCATTTTTGTGGTATATAATTCTTCTTGTCTGGACAAAACTTTTTAAAAAGGATTAGGGACTTTTGTCAAGGGAGAGAATTTTAATAGTTTCAAGTAGAAAGGAATTTATTTCTTTTTGCAAAGTTGTTTTTGACCGGGACTTTGATTTCTTTTGTGTGCATACGGAAGAAATTTCTTTTATCCGCCCGGAATTTTTTTTGGCCTTGGCAGTTTTAATAGACGGCTCTTGTTTTTCTTCTAGCGAATCTTCCTACATTTCTAAATTTTTCAAAAATACACTTGAGCGTCCTGTTTTTGTCTGCTTTAAAGAATCTGAGTGCCTGAAATATGTTTCTGAGCTGGTAAAGTTAAAAAACGAAGTTTCTTCATCTGCCAAAGATTTGCTTTGCGTTGAAAAAACGGAAGAATTTCTTTGCGCGGAAAATAATTTGTGTCTTGGATTTGATTCGCAGATTGAAATTGCCTGCAAGAGCGATTCCACAGTTTTGCTGCTTGGCGAAAGCGGCTCTGGAAAAAATCACACTGCCCGTTTTATACATGAAAATTCATCAAGGAAAAACAGAAAATTTACTTCTTTTAATCTTGCTGAAATAAATCCGAATTTAATTGAAAGCTCGCTTTTTGGTTCTATAAAAGGCTCTTTTACTGGCGCGGAAGAAACTTCTGGAATTTTTGAAGAGGCTTCGGACGGAACACTTTTTATTGACGAAATTTGCGAGCTAAGCCTTGAAAGCCAAGGAAAGTTTCTTGGAGTTTTGGATTCAAGGGAATTCAGCAAAGTAGGAAGCAGCAAGAAGATTGGCCTTGACGCTCGCCTTATTTTTGCAACGGACTCAAAAATTTCAGAGCTTGTGGAAAAAAATCTTTTTAAAAAGCAGCTTTTTTATAGAATCAGCGTTCTAGTTATAAATGTTCCGCCGCTAAGAGAACGCAAGGATGAACTTGTGAAAATTGCGGAGGCGTGCGCTTTGTTATTTGGAAAAAAACTTTCTAGTTGCGCGGTTAAAAAACTTTTGGATTTTTCCTGGCCGGGAAATATCAGGCAGCTTAAAAACTGCATTGAGCGTTCTTGTGTCAGCGCAAAAAAAGAAATTCTCTTTGCTGATGATATTATCTTTTTTTAGAAAGACCTGCTGCTTTGTTAAAAATTTTTTCTATGTATTGCGCTTCTCCTTCGCTTAAAGCTGAGCGGGATAAAATATCGCGCCAGAAAATTTCCATATCTTTGCGTCCTGTAACAGAAAAAAATCCGATTTTCTGAAGATTGTCTGTAATTGTGGTTACGGTTTTTTTCAGCCTTTTTGAATCTATTGGCGTGTATCCGATTTTGTTTTTTTCATTGTATCGGAACAAACTGTAGCACATAATCTGCACGGCATGGCTTAAATTCAGCGAGCCGAATTCTTCGCTTGAAGGAATTGTAACGCCCATTTCGCATTCAAGGATTTCATTGTCGTCAAGTCCGGTTCTTTCGTTGCCAAATACAACTGCGACTTTTCCGCCTTTTTTTTCTGTTCCTGAAATTCTATTTGCAGTTTTTGCAAATTCTTCCGGCAAAAGAAGCTTGCCTTTTCGTTTTTTTCCTCTTCGACGCGTTGTTCCGCATGAGCAGACACAGTCAGAGCAGGCTTCGGTTATTGAAGAAAAATATTCAGCATTGTCAAAAATGTATGACGCATGGATTGCAAGAACGTGGACTTTTTCCAAGTCGATTTCTTCTTTTTTTCCTACAATCCGCAGTTTATGGATTCCGTTGTTTGCCATTGCCCGGCAAGCGGCTCCAATATTTCTGGGTTCTTCCGGGCGCGATAAAACTATAACGATGTTGTCTAAATTCATAAAATTTGCGGGCTAACCTAAAAAAACATTTCCGCTCTGGTCTATTACGATAATTGCTTTGCAGTCGGAGCATCTAAAACGTCCGCTTTTTACAGCTTTTAGTTTTTTTGAGCAGACAGGGCATTCAAAAATTTTGGGGAAGGTAGAAACATTTCCGTCTTTTTCTTTTTTCAAATATTCTTTCGCTTCTTCCACGGATTCTTTCATATTGAAAACCTGGCTGAATCCCAAGAGTTGGAAAACTTCAAAGACTTTTGGCTGAACTCCTGTAAAAACAATTTCGCCGCCGTTTGATTTTGCATTTTTTTCAATTGAAGTAAGCGAGCCGATTCCTGTTGAAGAAACGTAAGTCAAATTCTGGCAGTTAAAAACAATGTTTTTAAATCCCGCTGAAATAATTTTTGCTGTCTGCGTCTGAAAATACGCTGAATTGTATGTATCGATGTATCCGCTAAGCGTTACAAGGATAGAATCTGAGGCTCCTTCAATTTTGCTAAGGAAAATCTCAAGGCTTCCGTCTTTTTCGTCATTAAAGCCTGGAATTAAGTCGTTGTTATCCATGTCATGCGCTCCAGAAAACAGTATTTTTAGAGATACTCAAATACTATATCGAATTTCGCTAGCTGTCAAATTGCGGCTTGGTTTTTGCCTTAATTGTAAAGTTCATATCTTTTTGGTATAATTGAATCCTATTTTTAGGCTTGGTTTTGAATTGCTGTGGAATTTGACATTCAGTATTTGGAAAGCAGCTAAAAATGGAGAGGAGGCTATTTTAATGATAAGAATTCAGAAAGCTGATGAAGTTGAAGAAGAATTTTTTTGCAGCCGGAATTTCGGAGAATCCATAGAGTCAGTCCGCGATATTTTAAGAAATGTAAAGCTAAGAAAAGATGAAGCCTTGCGCGAATACAGCAAAAAATTCGATTTGGCTTCTCCTTATAATTTAAAAATTCCAGAGGAAACTTTAAAAGCCGCCGCAGAAAAAATGCAGTTTGAAAATCCCAAGCTTTATGATTCGCTGTGCTATTCAAGAGATTTGGCGGTGCGTTTTGCAAAAAAGCAAAGGGAATCTTTTGATGATTTTGAGATTGAACTTGAGCCTGGAATTTTTACAGGCCAGAAAAATATTCCTGTTGAAAAAGCCGGGCTTTATGTTCCTGCAGGAAGATTTCCTCTTGTTTCAACTGTTGTAATGACAAGTTCTCCTGCAATTGCTGCCGGCGTAAATGAAATTATTCTTTGCACTCCTCCGCGGAAAAATCCAGATGGAAGCGGTGATCCTTATGCTGACGAAAATATAATGGCGGCGGCTTATATCTGCGGAATAAAAGAAGTGTTTGCTTGCGGCGGTTCTCAGGCAATTGCGGCAATGGCTTTTGGAACTGAATCAATTCCTGCCGTGGATGTTATTGTAGGTCCTGGAAATAAATATGTTGCAGAAGCAAAAAGACTTGTTTACGGAACTGTTGGAATCGACATGATTGCAGGTCCTACAGAAGTTTTTATAATTGCTGACAAAACTGCGAATCCTGTTTGGGTTGCGGCGGATCTTTTGGCTCAGGCGGAACATGATGTTGTGGCTCAGCCGGTAATGGCAACAGACAGCATGGAGCTTGCAGAAAAAGTTTCCAAGGAAATTGAAAAGCAGCTTGAATCTTTGCCTACAAAAGCGACTGCGGAACAAAGCATAAATACTTTTGGCCGCATAATTGTTACTGAAAATCTTGAGCAGGCGGCGGAACTTGCAAATAAAAAAGCCCCGGAGCATTTGGAGCTTGCGCTTGATGCTAGCCTTGAACGTGAAAAAATCCAGTCGCTGGTTCATAATTATGGCTCGCTTTTTATTGGACACGGAGCCGCGGAAGTTTTTGGAGATTATGCCGCTGGACTGAACCATACGTTGCCGACTTCTGGAAGCGCAAGGTTCACAGGCGGATTAAGCGTCCGTTCATTTATAAAAACTGTTACAACTTTGCGCACAGACAATACAAAATCCGGCGCAAGAAAATCTGCTGAATCTGCAGGCTACTTGGGAGATGCGGAAGGACTTGCGGCTCATGCAAAGGCAGCAAGATTAAGACTTGAATAAAAAACTTTAAGGCTGGAAAAAATGCGAATATGTAAACTTGGCGAAGATGTTTTAAGGCAGAAATGTGTTCCCGTTGAATCTAATGAGATAAACGATGAATTGCGCGCGACTCTAAATGAAATGTTTGAAACAATGATTAGCGCGGACGGCGTTGGTCTTGCAGCTCCTCAAGTTGGAATTTCAAAAAGATTTTTTGTAGTTATTTCGGATGACAATGTGCGCCGTGTTTTTATCAATCCTGAAATTATAAAAACTTCTGCGGAAAATTCTGAATATGAAGAAGGATGCCTTTCTCTTCCGGGTGTGTCTGAAAAGATTGTCCGCCCTGTAAAAATTTCTGTCAGCGCAATTGACGAAAATGGAAAACGTTTTGTTCTTGACGATGCCGACGGACTTCTTGCGAGAATCATTCAGCATGAAAATGACCATTTGGACGGAATTCTTTATATTGACAGAGGCGATGAGGAATTTAAAAACAAAACTGTAGAGCTTTTTAAGAAAAAGGCAGAACGCGCCCAGAAAAAACTTGCAGAAAAAGAAGCAAAAAAACGCAGCCTGGAAGCAAAACTTGCGGCTAAAAATGCAAAGAAAGGAAAATAAATGCTGAAAGTTTTGTTTGGCGGAAGTCCGGCTTGTGCGGCAAAAGCACTGGAGCTTATTTTAAAAGACAGCGCAATGTCAAATTCAGTTCCGGAAGAAGAATATAAAATTGTCGGGGTTCTTACAAATCCGCCGTCTGCGCAAGGAAGGCATAAAGAGCTTATTCCGACAGAAGTTGAGCAGTACGCGCTTATTTGGAACCGTGCAAGAAATGACAATGTCGCAATTTTTTCTCCAGAACATATAAAGCAAACTGAACGTGAGCAAATCGCAAGCCTTGAGCCGGATGTTTTTGTCTGCTTTGCCTATGGACATATTCTTGGTCCTAAGTTTTTTTCTTTGTTTAAATTCGGCGGAATAAATCTTCATCCGTCCTTGCTTCCAAAATACCGGGGCGCAACTCCTGTGAATGCTGCGATTTTAAACTGCGATGATGAAACCGGCTTTTCAATACAAAAAATGGCTTTGGGCATGGATGAAGGAGACATTTTATATCAGCAGAAAGAACGCCTGACTGGAACAGAAACAGCTGAGCAGGTTTTAAAGAACAGCGCGCTTTACGGCGGAATGAATATAACACAAATTTTACGCAAGATTGCAAAAACAGGAAAGCTTCCGGATTCATTTCCGCAGGAAGGAAAAGCTTCTTATTGCTCCATAATTAAAAAGGAAGACGGAAAAATAAACTGGAACAACAGCGCGGAAAAAATCGATGCGCAGATAAGAGCATATACGCCTTGGCCGGGTTGCTTTACAATTTCTGGAAATCTTCAGCTTAGAATTTTAAAGGCGCGGGCAGCAAGCAAAGTTGCGGCTCAAGATCCTTCAGTTGTAAAAAATACTTCGGCAGTTCCCGGCACAGTTCTTGAATACAATAAGCAGAGAGGAATTCTTATTCAGACAGGAAGCGGAGTTTTGATTGCTACAGAGCTTCAGTGGCAGGCAAAAAAAGCCATGGACTATAAATCTTTTATGAACGGAGCCAGAAATTTTATAGGCACTGTTTTGGAGTAAACGATGGACAAAAATAAATTCAAGGACATTTTTCAAAAGGCAAGAGTTCAATTTAACGGCCGGCTTGACGATTTAAGGAACGGCGGAAAAACTGTTGTAATAACAATTCTTCTTGCTTTTGTTATAATGACGGCTTCTTGCCTTGCTGTTTTTTTCATGGCGGTTCAGGGCGCGGAAAAAGTTCTTGTGCCAGATGTTACAGGAAAAAGCCTTACAGACGCGCTTTTGGAACTTCAGGCGAAGGAACTCTACCCAAAAATTCTTCTTAAATATTCGGAGCTTCCGGGCGACAAAGGAACTATTCTGGAGCAGGATCCAGTTTCCGGGGCGATTGTAAAAGCCTACCGCAGAGTGAATTTGACTGTGAGCCGCGGAATTCCGATTGATTATATAGAAGATTATTCTGGAAAAAATGTGGACGAAGTTTTGAATACCTTGGAACTTTTGTTTAGCGGAAACGATTCTCTTGTGCAGCTTCCGCCTCCAGTTTACCAAAAAAGCGAGCTTCCAGCCGGAACAATTCTTGCGCAGTATCCAGAAGCCGGAACTCCAGTTTCAGAAAAAATCAAGCTTCAGTTTGTTGTAAGCAGCGGAACAGAAATTCCAAAGACAGAAGTTCCGAATATTGAAGGTCTTTCTATAAAGCAGATTCTTTCAAAACTTGGAGAATATAAAGTTATTTTTGATTTCGAAGTTGAAGAAGATCCAAAAAGTCCTGTAGGCGGAATTATTTCTGATGAGGAAAGTCCTTCAAGTCAAGTTGAAGTTTTTTCAAGAGTAAAGGCAAAATTAAAAGTTCAGCCTGCATCTGAAAAATCAACGACGGCGCAGGGAATTTTTTCCGTGGAGCTTCCAGAATATCCATATCCTGTTCCTGTAAAACTTGACTCTCAAGATCAGAACGGAAAGCTTGTTACGCTAGCTGAATTCTGCCATCCGGGAAAACATTTTACAGTTCCTTATGATGTAAAGAAAAATACAACACTGATTTTATATGTTCTTGATGAAGAATACGCAAAAGTTGTTGTGGAATAAAATGTATTTTTAGAATAAAAAAGGCTGCCATTACTGGCAGCCTTTTTTTGTCAACTTTTACTTTTTAAGTTTATTTCTTTGGAGGACGTGCGATTACTTTTGCAATGTTCGGGCGTTTTACGAGATCGCCTTTAAGTCCTTCTTCACGTGCTTTGTTTACGTAGTCTGGCGACTGGAAGCTGTAAGTGAAGTTTGTGTGAACATCATAAGTTCCTTGCATAAGAGCAAAAGCATCTTCTGTCATAACAAGCTCTTCGTCTGTTGGAATTACGAAAATTTTTGTCTTGCTGTCATCTGCGGAAATGCAAGTTTCGGCGTTTCCTGTGAATGACCATTCGTTTTTCTGCGCGTCGATTTTGATTCCGTAGTTTTCAAGTCCGCTTAAGGATTTTCCGCGTGTGATAGGTCCGCGCTCTCCAACTCCGGCGGTAAATACTATTGCGTCAACGTGTCCGAGTTCTGCCATGTATGCGCCTACGTATTTTTTTATGCGAAGTGCTTCCATTTCAATGCAAAGCTGGCAGAGCTTGTCTCCGTTTGCTGCGGCAATTTCAATGTCGCGGCGGTCAGAATATTTTTCCGTGATTCCAAGGCAGCCTGATTTTTTGTTCAAGGCTTTGTCCATTTCGTCAGCGGACATTCCAGTTTTGCGCATGATGTAGAATGGAAGAGCCGGGTCAACGTCTCCGCTTCTTGTTCCCATTACAAGGCCTTCAAGCGGCGTTATTCCCATTGAAGTGTCGTAGCACTGTCCGTTTTTTACGGCGCACATTGAAGAGCCATTTCCGATGTGGCAGATTATAAGGTTTGTGTCTTTTGGCTCTTTTCCGAGAAGAACTGCTGCTCTTTTTGCAGTGTAAAGGAAAGATGTTCCGTGGAAACCGTATCGCCGGGCGGCATACTTTGTGTACCATTCACGTGGAACTGCATACATAAATGTTTCTTCTGGCATTGTCTGATGCCATGCTGTGTCCATTACAGCGCAATGCGGAACATTCGGCATTACTTTTTGCGCGGCTTCAATTCCCATTATATTTGCCGGCATGTGCAAAGGTCCAAGGTCAACAACTGAACGGAATGTCTCAAGAACTTCTGGAGTTATAAGAACAGACTTTGTGAATTTGTCTCCGCCGTGAAGAACTCTGTGTCCTACAGCTTTTATTACAGACATATCAGGAATAACACCGATTTCCTTGTCTGTGATTGTATTCAAAATAAGCTCGATTGCTTCCTTGTGTGTAGGGCAGGCGCTTTTGATTTCTGTCTTGTTTCCTTTTGCCTTGTGTGTGATACATGAGCCTTCAATTCCAATGCGCTCAACTACACCGTTTGCCAGAACTTCCTTGTTGTCCCAGTCATAAACTTGGTATTTTGCGGAAGAAGATCCGCAGTTCAATGTAAGAATTACCATAGCCATAGAATGCCTCTAAATAAAAATAATACCAAATCATTATATTAACATGGAAAAAAAATTTCAACTTTGAAAAATCGTAATAAAATGCGCAATAGCATTTGGTTTGTCTTTGCGTTATAATTTTGGGCGTTTGGAATTTATGGGAGGAAATATGAATTTATTTGGAAAAAAAGAAAAAACTCCGGCGCAGACTGTGATAGAAGATGTCTGCAAAATAAAAAAAGGCGAAAAAGTTTTAGTGATTGCGAACCCGGAAACAAGCGTTATTGCGCAGAATTTATTTACCGCAGCCCTTGATTCTGGCGCAAAGCCGACGCTTATTTATCAGACTAAAAAAACTTCCGCGGATTTTGCAGAAGAAACTGTTGTGGGCGCAATAAAATCAGAGCCGGATGTAATTTTTTCAATTTCTGAAATAAAGCTTGGAAAAGACGAAAAGGCTATAGCTTCTCCTTATAAAGCTGCAGACGGAAAACTTTACGACAACACTTTTGACTGGCTGCTTTCTGAAAAAAAATCAATCCGCGCGGTATGGACTCCGGGACTTACTGAAGATATGTTCAATAGAACTGTAAATATTGACTACAAACTGCTTGGCGAACGCTGTAAAAAACTTTGTGAAAAATACGAAAATGCTGTTTCAGTTCATGTTACGTCTCCTGGCGGAACGAATATTTTAGTTGGGTTAAAAGGACGAAAAGGCATGGTTGACGACGGAGATTTCAGCAAGCCTGGAAGCGGCGGAAACATTCCTGCCGGCGAAACTTTTATAAGTCCTGTTGTTGGAACTTGCGAAGGAACTATTGTTTTTGATGGAAGCATGACATTCAGCGATGGAGATTCAATTTTAAAAACTCCGATTTGCGTTAAAGTTGAAAGAGGCTTTGTTTCAGAAATTACTGGCGGTGAAGAAGCAAAGCGGCTTTTAAAGGATATTCAGCAGGCGGAAAAAGATGCGGTTTCTATGGAAAGTTCCGGGAAACTTCCAAAAGGACAAGGTGAAATTTATGCGAAAAACGCAAGAAATATCGGGGAGCTTGGAATCGGCTTGAATCCTGCCGCTGGAATTACCGGAAATATGCTTGAAGATGAAAAGGCTTTTAGAACCTGCCACTTTGCAATCGGAGAAAATTATGACGGAGATGCGCCTTCTTTGATTCATTTTGACGGAGTTGTAAAGGAGCCTACTATTGTTATCAAGTATGAAGACGGAACAGAATTTGCAGTCCTCAAAAATGGAGAGCTGCAAATTTAAAATTTTTATTTTGCCTTTGGAGACATGGCTTCGGATTGCTGCGAAAGAAATTCTCTTGTCATGTCTTCATTGTGCTTGAGCATTGCCGCAGGAATTCCGTAGGCTTTTTCAAGATCGTCATTTGTCATAACTTCTTCTGGAGTTCCATAAGACATATCTTTGTTCGGGTAGATTAAAAGAACTTTTTCTGCATATTTGCGTGAAAGGTCGAGCTCGTGCATTGAAATGAACATCGGAGTTTTTGTTGCTTCTGAATATTCACGCAAGTATTCAAGCGTGGAATTTTTCTGGCGGTCTTCCATTGCAAAAAACGGCTCGTCCATGAAAACTCCTGCGCTTCCGTAGAGCAAACTGAATGCCAAAAGCACACGCTGGTTTTCGCCTTTGCTGATTTCTGTAAGTCCGTGGTTCATAACAGAAGAAAGCTCAAATTTGTCCACAACTTCGCTGAACAAATCTTCTGATTTAATTCCCTTTGCGTTTGCCTTTAGCGCACCGTTTTTATAAACAAAAGAAAGCAGATTTTCAACTTTTTCGTTGCTTTCAAATTCCATGTTCTGATAAATTACAGAAGCTAGAAGATTCCGTTTTTCTTCGTCTAGGCTTGCAATGTCTTGTCCTAAAAGCTTTACTTTTCCTTGTGAAGGAATGAGCCTTCCGCTGGCAAGAAGCATGAGCGTTGATTTTCCGCAACCGTTCGGTCCGATTATGCTTGTAAATGCTCCGGGAAATCCCCCTGAAAAATGCTCAAAAACCGGTGAAGGAACAATCTGTTTTCCGTTTTCGTCAATGTCGCCTTCAACTGGCGGATATGAAAAAGAAACATTTTCAAAATCAATAAAATTCATGTGTATAGGTTATTGCAATTTTGAAGAAAATGCAATGTAGAAATTTATCTATGACTATGTTAAAATCGTTTGCATGAAATCTATTTGGTATAAAAATCCTGCTGAAAATTTTGACGAGGCTATTTCTGTTGGAAACGGAAGAATCGGCGCGACAGTTTTTGGCGGAACAGGACACGAAAAAATATATTTAAATGAAGAATCTGTATGGTCTTGCCGCTATTCAGATAGAAATAATAAAAATGCAAAGGAAGCTGTAAACGGCATAAGGGCTTTGCTGAATCAAGGACGCGAGCTTGAGGCGCAGGAGCAAGTTTTTGAATGTTTTTCTGGCGCTCCAGTTTCCCAGGCTTCTTATAAAAGCGCAGGAATTGTTTCAATTGATTTTTACGACGCTGAGCACCAAGGACTTTTAGGACCGGACTCCGGTGACAAGGGAACTTTTTCTTCCTACGATTCTTATAGGCGCGAGCTTGATTTTTCAAGTGGAATCTGCTCTTCAAGTTTTTCTCTTGAATCTGCGGCACCAAGCACGGTGGATCTTTCAAACGGAACAAATGGAAGCTATGTAACTTTTACACGTGAATGTTTTGCTTCCGCTTCGTCCGATGTTTTGGTTTACCACATTTCGGCTTCTATGCCAAAAAGTATTTTCCTTAGGCTCAAGATTGAAGGCGAATCTTTTCCGAAGAAATACAATCTTACAGAAGACACTGTTGTGGCTTTGTGCGATTCAGGCATTCCTCTTGCGGCGATGGTTACGGCTGTTGCTTCCGGTGGAACTGTTTTTACTCACGGAGACAATCTGGTTGTAGAAAAAGCTGATGACGTTACTCTTTACATTGATGTTGAAAGCGCGTACAGAAAAAGACGTTTTAGAAGAAAGGGAGGAAACAACTTTAGAAATCCGATGATTTTTGCGTCTAAATGCGCGGACATTGCATTAAAGAAAATCTGCTTTGCTTCTGGCACTTCCTACGAAAATTTAAAGACTGACCAGGCATTGGAATTTTCTGCATGGAATCAGCGTTCTATTCTTTCTTTGGAAGGACTTGAAACTGACGGAAAATCAGTTGATGAAATTTGTCAGGATAAAAAAGCCGCAAAATTTCTTGAATGGATTTATGCAAAGTACAAGCTTATTTCAAGCTGCAAGGAACAGGCGACGCTTCCTTCTGTGGCAAACGGAATTTGGACAGACAAAATGTCCGCAGGAAATTTCAGTTTGCAGGACGGAAATTTTTATAGATACAGCTCTGGAATTCTTGGACTGGAAAAAATAAATCTTCCTTTGTTCAAGCTTGCAAAAAGAATTTATAAGCGCGGAAAGGCAACTGCAAAAAAAATGTACGGATGTCAAGGCTTTGTTTTGCACAATTCAACTGACATTTGGGGCGACTCTGTTCCGTGCGGTGTAGATTTTAGGAATTCTTATACTCCGCTTGGTGCCTGTGCAATTGCAAAAGCCGCATTGGATTACTATGAATATTCGCTTGACCGAAAATTCTTAAAGCGCCATTTTTATCTTTTTAAGAAAGCCTGTGATTTTTTTGCGGAATACCTTGTTCCTGTTGAAGACAAAAAATTCCTTTCTCTTAGTCCGGCTTTTACAGATGGATATGAAACAAGAAGTGGCACTGTTGCATATATTGCTTTGGAAAATGTTTCTGAAAATAAAATTGTAAAAGAGCTTTTTGAAAATACATTGGCGGCAATGAAGTATCTTGGCTTTAAAAATTCAGAAAAGCTTTTTATAAACTACAGCTCAATCATGCAGAAAATAAAATGCGCGGAAGAAGAAAGGCCTGGATTAAATACTGCAAGTAATTTTGACACTTTCCTTTTGAGTTCTGCGGATTCGATTATTTCAAGCAAAATAAAAAACGGCCGTGTGGAAATTTCATTGCTTTCAAATTTGCCGGCGGAATGGCAAAGCGGTTCTCTTACAAAAGTCTGCCTTAAAGGAAATATTCTTGCGGACATAAAATGGCGCGACGGAAAATTTGAAGATGCACGGCTTTATACTGAACAGGGAACTGTCTTCATGAAGGAACTGACTATTTGCTACGGCGGAAAAAAATACAGCTCGCAGCTTTCGGACGGTTCACTTGATATAAGAAACGTTTTGCCAACGACTGTATAACCTATTTGCATAAAGTTTCCCCTTGTGATATGATAGCGAAAATTTCAGGGGGCTTGAATGTTAAAAGGAAGACATCTTATTGAACCGGCGGATTTGACCGTCAGTGAAATTGATGAAATATGTTCTTTGGCAGAACAGATGATTGTAGATCCAGCTTCTTTTCAGGATGTGTGTCGCGGGAAAATTCTTGCGACACTTTTTTTTGAGCCGAGCACAAGAACCAGGCTTTCTTTTGAAGCTGCGATGCTTCATTTAGGCGGAACTGTTGAAGGCTTTGCTGATGCAAGCTACACTTCTTCTACAAAAGGCGAAACTTTGGCGGACACAATAAGAGTTGTAAGTTCCTATGTTGATGTTATTGCGATGCGTTCTCCAAAAGAAGGTGCGGCATTGCTTGCTTCAAGATATAGTCCAGTTCCTATAATCAATGCGGGTGACGGCGGACATTCTCATCCAACGCAGACACTTACAGACCTTGTTACAATCCGTGCGCTTCAAGGCGGATTTGAAGGACACACAATTGGTTTTTGTGGTGATTTAAAATTCGGAAGAACAGTTCATTCTCTTACTCAGGCAATGAGCCGCTACAAGAACAACAAATTTGTTTTTATCAGTCCGGAAGAGCTGAAAGTTCCTTCTTACATAACAGAAGATTTGCTTAAGCCTGCCGGAATAGAATTTGCAACAGCTGAACGTTTGGAAGATGTAATCGGTGAGCTTGATATTCTTTACATGACTCGTGTTCAAAAAGAAAGATTTTTTAATGAGCAGGATTATATCCGCCTAAAAGACAGTTATATTCTGAACAAAGAAAAAATGAAACTTGCAAAACAGGATATGATTGTTCTTCATCCGCTTCCTCGTGTAAATGAAATTGCTCCAGAAGTTGATGACGATCCGCGTGCTGCTTATTTTAAGCAAGTGAAATACGGAATGTTTGCACGTATGGCGCTTATTGCAAAACTTACAGGAGCACTCTGATGATTAATATCGCTGAAATTAAAAACGGACTTGTAATCGATCATATTCAGGCTGGAACTGGCTGGAAAGTTTTTAAGTGGCTTGGATTAGACAAAGTGAGTTTTTCCACTGCTCTGATTATGAATGCTTCGTCTAAAAAAACAGGCAAGAAAGACATAATAAAAATCGACAACATTATAAACATCGATTACAGCGTTCTTGGCTTTATAGATTCCAACATAACTGTAAATGTAATTCAGGATTCAAAGATAACAAGAAAAATAAAAATGGAGCTTCCTGAAAAAATTGAAAATGTGATTGAATGTAAAAACCCTCGCTGCATTACAATTACAGAACAGTATGTTCCGCAGGAATTTAAACTTGTCAACAGAGAAAAAAAAGAGTACCGATGCATTTATTGCGATGCTCTTCACAAAGGAACTCTTTCAGTTGAATAATTTTTCTGCAAGTTTCCCATACTGAAACCAACTGATATTCAATAGGTGAAAATGTTATAGAATTGTTCAACAAATTCTAACTGTCATTCCCGTACTTGATACGGGATTTTTTTTACCATACACAGATTGCCGTGTCGTAGCACGGCAATGACAATTAGAGCAAAACCGACAATGACATTTATAACTTATTAGGCATCCCAATTTTTTTTCAGCTTTCAATTTTGTAGCCGAGTTTTTTCAGCATTGAAATATCTTCGTCATTGGTTGAGCCGGGCGTTGTCAAAAAGTCCCCGGAAATGAGCGCGTTTGCTCCGGCTAAGAATGCGGCTTCTCCGTTGTTGCCCAAAGTTTTTCTTCCGGCGGCGCATCTTATTGTCTGGCTTGGCATTATAAATCTGAAAACAGAAATTGTCCTTAACGCTTCTTCCTGCGAAATTTTTTCAGTGTTTTCAAGCGGAGTTCCTTTTATCGGAGTTAAAATATTTATCGGAACAGACTGAACTTCAAGTCCACGAAGTTCAAGCGCAAGGTCGATTCTGTCTTCTCTTGATTCTCCAAGTCCGATTATTCCGCCGCTGCAAATTTCAAGTCCTGCTTTTTTTGCATTTAAAATTGTCTGAATGCGGTCATTGTAAGAATGTGTTGTGCAGATGTTTGCAAAATAATTTTTCCCAGTTTCAATGTTGTGATGATAGCGTTCAACTCCGGCAAGTTTCAGTTCCTGCATTTGTTCAAAAGAAAGAATTCCAAGCGAAGCGCAAAGCTTTATTTTGTCTTTGAGTTTTTCTTTTATTGCCCGGAAATTTTCTATTGCAGTTTCAAAATCTTTTCCTGAAAGTCCGCGCCCGGAAGTTACAAGTGAAATTCTTGAAACATGATTTTCCAATGCCCGCTCGCAAAATTTTATTGATTCTTGCGGCTGAATGATTGGAGTTGCTTGGCATGAAGTTTTCCAGTGTACGGACTGGGCGCAGTATTTGCAGTTTTCTCCGCATTTTCCCATCTTTGCATTTATAATGGAACAAACGCTGCTTGAGTTTGTGCAGCAGCTTTTTCTGATTCTGTCTGCCGCTTCAAAAAGTTCGGACGCTTGTTCTGTTTCGTAAAGCTTAATCGCTTCTTCTTTTGTAACTTTGTGATTTTCGTTTATAATTGCTTTTTCCAATTCTTGTAAAAAATTATTCATCTGAAATTTTGCTCCTGTTTAAAACTGCCATTCTTTTTGTTTCCGCATTGTGAAGAAGGCAGGAAAAAAATGTTGAAAATTTTTGTATTAAAATTTCTATTTTCCATTTTGAATTTTTCTGCGTCCGCGCTTTTACTGCAAGCTCCACTTTGTTCCAAGTTTCAAAAATTTCTGGAATGAAATTTATTGCAAGTGAAATTGTGAGTGCAGGATTCCATTTTTTTATTGGTGGAATAAGTTTTGAAATTCCGTTTTGAATAAGTTCCAGCGCGCTTTGTATTTGCAATGATGAAGTTGTTTCAAAAATAACTTGGGATGCAAGCGATGTTATAAAAAATCTGACTGTGTATAAAATTCCGTAGGCAAGCGAATCTTTGTCCAGCCAAAACGGAATGTGAATCAGTTTTACCAAAGTTACAAATCCGCCGATTACAAAAACAAATTTTAGTTGCCTTACAGAATTCCATTTTGCGCCGGAAAGAAAAAAAAGCGTTAGGCTTGCAAAAAAACAGCCAAAAATTTTTATAACAATCTTCCAGGAAAAAAGTTCTTCCCAAGAAACAGACATTCCGCCGCTATAAGTAAAAATGCACAAAACAAAAAGAAATGAAAGTTTTGCAATTGAAGGAATTTTATGCAAAACGGAATTTCCTTTTCGGAAAGCAAACAAACTTAAAGCCATATCAAATCCTTTAGGCTTGAATAATGCGCGATTGGATTTCTTATGCTCCACTGCTCAAGGTTTTGCGACAAGCCTTCATTCGGTGAACCGTCAAATCTGATTTTTCCTTTGTCCAAAACTATGAAACGGTCTGTAAGCGCAAGGATTTTTTCAAGCTCGTGAGTCAGCACGATGATTGTTTTCTTTTCTTCCTTTAATTTTTTTAGAATCATGCAGACTTGCTTTACGCCCGGCCAGTCTAAATTTGCAAACGGCTCGTCAAAAATTATAACGTTTCTGTTGATTGCAAGAATTCCAGCAACTGCAAGCCGCCGCTTTTCTCCGCCGGACAAACTTCTTGCGTATGCATTTTTTTTGTGAAGAAGTCCAACTTGCTCAAGCGAGGATTCAACGCATTGTTTGAGTTCATCTTTTTTCAGACCGTAATTTTTTGCACCGAACGAAACGTCTTCTTCTGGAGTTTCGCCTAAAATCTGCGAGTCGGCATCTTGAAAAACAAGCCCTGCGGAATTTCCGAATAAGTCAATTGTTCCGCTGGTTGGCTCGTCAAGTCCTGCAATCAGCGACATCAGGACGCTTTTCCCGGAACCGTTTGAGCCTGCGATTACACAGAATTCTCCCTGTTCAATTGAAAATGAAATGTCTTCAAGCGCTTTTGTTTTGTCTGGAAATATTTTTGAAACATTTTTTATTTCGAGTGCTTTCATTTTTTTATGAATGTGTGTAGCGGAAAATTACCGGACGGAATTTGTAAGTGAGCGGAACCATTAAAATTATTTTTATGATGTTGCCCGGAATGAACGGAAACAAAACTGTTGCCAAAGTTTTTTCAAGTCCGCTTTGTGTTACGCGCATGAAGCCGAGAATTCCGCCTGCAAAAATAATTACAGTCGCAGCAATTGCCGCAAGTGATATAACAATCAGCGATTTTATTTTTGGGTGCTCTTTTTTGTTTGAAAGGAAAATTGCAAGAATCAGTCCGCCTGCAAAAGCTCCGATTGCGTAAGAAAAAAGAAATCCGCCGGTTGGCCCTGAAATCAGATGCTGGATTCCGCCCTTGCCGGAAAAAACTGGCAGCCCCAAACTTCCGAGAATTAAAAAAATTATAACGGATAAAGCTCCATAAACTGGTCCGAGCAGCATCCCGGAAAGCATGCACATCATGTCTTGAATAATAATTGGAATGCCAACCGGCAGCGGAATTTGTATAAAGCACGAAGCAGAAATAAGAGCCGCAAATAAAGCTGTAAGAATAATGTTTGTTCCTGATTTTTGTGATTTCATAATTTACCTTTTTCGTTACCCAAGTTTTTTATTAGGTTAACGAAATGTGCGCTTGTAGTCAAGGAGATTGGTGGAGTTTATCTTTAAACAAAAAAACTGCCACAAAAAATTTTGCGGCAGTTCACTTTATTATGTAGAATACAATAAATATTTTTTACATTTTTTCTATCATCAGTTTATATTTTCCATAAGGAATGCGACGGAATTTGTGCAGTGCTGTATGTGTTGCAACGCGGTTATGATAGAACACTTCCAGGCTAAGTCCCTGTTCAGATGACATATCGGCTTTTACAACAAGATAATAAGTTCCTGTTTCTGCAATGTTCCAGTTTGTTGTAACCATGAACAAGAACGGTTCAAAAGTAGACGGCGGAACTGCGCTTCCTTTTAAATTTTCATTATGAACAAGATTGAAGTTTTCATCATATAGAAGAATTTCTGGAATCATTGCGCTCTTTTTTTCTTCGTTCGCGCTCATAAGTCCTGTCGGAATTGACTTTAATGTAAAATCATAACTGCCATTTTCTAAAGACAGTTTGTAGACATTTGCTGGAACTGGAGTGTCGGAATATTCAACAGAAATCTGATTGCTATTTTCAGAGAGAGTTTCCTTTGAAAGCTGCTTTCCGATTTTGTAATCCGACGCATTGCCTGATGCGATAAGTTCTTTTTCATCTGCAAAAACTTTTTTTGTTGAAACTTTTGTAGATGCGCAAGAAATAATGCAAATTGATAAAACAGCAAGACCAAGACAAATTTTTAATTTTCTCATAATTTTTCCTTTTTATAAAAAATAACAATTTATTATATCATTGCTACCCCCCCCGTGGTCAAGGTCTTTTCAAATTTATTTGTTGTATCTATTGCTCAGAAAAACTACCTGTTTTTTATAAAGCTGTCTTGACCGGGAATTAAAATACGGTTTTGATTTTTTGATTCCAGCAATGCAAAGCCAAACGCGTTTATTCCTTTGAATGTGTAAATGTTTTTGTCGGATTCAAGGCGGATTTTTTTTCCATTGTCAAAGCAGAGGTTGTTCCATTCACAAACGAGAGAAGAATCTTCCTGCTGCATTTTTTCTTCCGCAGATTTAAACTCTTTTAAAAATGCAGAAAGAAATTCCTTGCGTGAAAACTTTATATCTGATTTTACTGCGCAATCCGTGTTCGGAATTTTTGGGCATGAAGTTAAATTTATTCCGATCCCTATGTTGAGCCAATTGCATTTTCCGCCGGTTGCAGAAAGCTCGTCAAGAATGCCGCCGACTTTTCCGTTTTCGCTCCAGATGTCGTTTGGCCATCTTGCGTAGAATTTTCTTCCTGTTATTTCAGTTAAAGTTTTTACGATTGCAATTTGCGTCGCCATTGTTGCGCGGTGTGAATAGGACACGGCGATTCCGCTTCTTGTAATCAGCGTGCAGGCGAGACTTCCTTTTGTTGTTGTCCATTTGTGGCTTGAGTGTCCCTGCCCTTTTGTTTGCTTGTCCGCAGTTATGATTTCCATTTTCTTGCTGAAAGAATTTTCTTGCGCGATTTTTCTTGCTTCTGTCATCGTGGATTCAGTTTCTGGAAAATGAAAGAAAAGTTCTTCTTCTGCGCCGAATTCCCAAGGAAACAAGCTGTCCTTTAAATCTTTTTCAAGAAAATATCCCGCGCGAGTTGAAGAAATTCCGTAGCCTGAAAGTTGCAATGACTGAATTGCTTTCCAAACTGAAACTCTGGAAATACCGGCGAGCTTTGCGGCTTCTTCCCCGGAAACAGGGGCGTTTGCTTCCCGGAGAATTTTTAAGATTACATATTTTGTTGAAAGATTTTTGTTACCCATTTATATTTATAGGTTAACAAAAAGTTGTTGCAGCGGTCAAGGGATTTGTTCAAGACTTGCCTTTTCTTTTGAAGATACATAATCTGTTAAGAACTTGTAGAATTTTTCAACCTGTGAGCAGTCCAGTTTGTTTTTTTTGTAGGAAATTAAAATATCGCGGCTGCAAACAGGATTGCTTATTTCAAGGAGCAAAACTTTTTTTGTGTCAAGTTTTCCCCAGGAATATTGCGGCCAGAATCCGATTCCTAGATTTGCACCAATCGTATTTTTTACAGCTGAAATATTATCGCTTTCAAAAATAATATTTGGATGGATTCCTGCTTCGTGGCAGTATTTGTCGCAAATTGTTCTTAAATGCTTCGATCCTGACAGTGCGATAAAATTTTCGTTTTTTACTTCTTCAAGTGAAATCGATTTTAAGTTTGAAAAACGCGGAATGTTTGGAACTGCAAGAAAAATTTTTTCAGAGCAAACAAAAACGCTGTTTTTTTCATTTTCATTCTGCTGATAAAAAAGTTTTGTTGTAACGCAAATATCATAAAGGTCTGTCTGGTCGTTTTGATTCAGCTGAATATGAATTTTTTTATTTGTTTTTTTGTATTCGATAATCGCATTTGTTATAAGTGTGGATGCCGCTAAGATATTTAAATGGATTGTCGAATCTTCAAGATTTGCCATTGTCTTTAGCTGCTCAGGAATTTCATCTATTTCTTTTATTATTGGCGTAAGTTTTTTGTAGAGCCACAATCCGTAAGTTGTAAGTTTTATGTTCCGTCCGTCGTGCTTGAACAAAGGAATTTCCAGCTCCTCTTCTAGCTTGTGAATTGACTGCGTGAGTGCTGGCTGCGCTACATGAAGATTTTCTGCGCTTTTTGTAACGTGCTCGTTTTTTGCGACTTCCAGGAAATATCTTATTTGATTCAGTTCCATCTTATATTCATAATTATAACTTATTAATTTAATAAAAACAATATATTAGTAATTATAAAAAAAATCTGCTATCTTTTTTTCAGTTTGGAGGTTTGATATGCCAGAGATTTTGGAAACAGCGATGCTTGTTTGTTTTGGTCTTTCGTGGCCGATTTCAGTTGTGAAAAATATAAAGTCAAAGACAGCAAAGAACATGAGCCTGCGCTTTATACTTTTGATTATCGTAGGTTACATTGCAGGAATTTCAGCAAAAATAATTCTTGGAAGTTTCAATTATGTTTTGGCAGTTTATGTTTTGAATCTTGCAATTGTAAGCATAAATATTCCGGTTTACTTTATAAACAAAAAGTATGACAAAAAACTTGCTTTGTATAGGAAGGTAGCGGCATGATTAACGTAGTAGAAAAAATTGATGACTTTAAAACACTGAATGAAATGGGAAAAAGCGGCGGAGTTGTATTTTTCGGCTCAAGTTATTTTTCAAGAATGAATATCAACGAGCTTGCAAACAATGAGGAAATGGGTGGAAAGATTTACGACAGAAGCGTGCAGGGGCTTAAGCTAGTTGATTCGTTCAAGTTGCTTGAAAGCGGAGTTTATGAACTGAATCCTGCGAAAGTTTTTGTTAACTTTGGAGAAGAAGAATGTTCCTCTGAAAATTTCAATGTAGATGAATTTATAAACAAATACGAATGGCTTTTGCTGAACTTGCATCGCAACTGCAAGAACTCAAAAACTTATATCGTATCTGTAGTTTCATCTGGAAAAAATGCAACGGATGCAAACAGCCGTCTTGAAGCCCTTGCAAAAGAAACTGGCTGCACTTTTATAAATGTAACAAAAGAAGCTTTTGAAAATTTGGGATTTGAAAAAGTTTTTAATGTGCTTAAGCCTTACATGAGAATTTTCCCTGTAAGTTTTGCACAGGCAATGCAGATGGCTTAACGCTGGATTCTTCCGCTTGAATCTCCGTGCGCAAGACGTTCAACTTCTTCCACGGAGACCATGTTGAAGTCTCCTTCAATTGAATGCTTTAAGCACGAAGCTGCGCTTGCAAATTCAACAGCACGCTGGCTGGTTTCATTTCTTAAAATAGAATAAATCAGTCCGGCGCAAAAGCTGTCCCCGCCGCCAAGTCTGTCTACAATTGCTATGTCATATTCACGGCTAAAAAAATAATCAGTTCCATCGTAAAAAAGAGCCGCCCATTTATTTCTGCTTGCGTTTATAGAAGAGCGTAAAGTTATTGCGACTTTTTTGAATCCATACTTTTCTGAAAGTCTTAGGGCTACATTTTTGTAACCTTCTTTGCTGAGTTTTCCGTTTTCAATGTCTGTGTTGTCCGCGCTTATTCCAAAAACATCCATCGCGTCTTCTTCATTTGAAATGCAGATGTCAATGTACGGAGCGATTTTTTCCATTGTTTCTTTTGCTTGCTGTTTTGACCAAAGTTTGCTTCTGTAGTTCAAGTCGCAGCTTACAGGAATTTTTTTGGCTTTTGCATTTTTGCAGGCTTCAATACAGATTTCAGGAAGTTCTCCGCCAAGAGCTGGTGTTACGCCTGTAAAATGAAACCAGTCTGCGCCTTCAAAAATTTTGTTCCAGTCAAAGTCTGATTTTTGGCTTAAAGCTATTGCCGAACCTGCTCTGTCGTAAATACATTTTGAGGGACGCTGGCTTGCTCCCCGTTCATTGAAATATATTCCAACTCTGTTTCCGCCGCGCACAATATATTCAGTTTTTACGCCGAATCTTCTAAGGCTGTTGACTGCGCTTTGTCCTATTTCGTGGGAAGGAAGCTTTGTAACAAAAAAAGAATCTTCGCCGAAGTTTGCAAGCGAAACTGCGACATTTGCTTCAGCTCCGCCGAACGTCGAAGTCATTTTATCTACCTGAACAAATCTGTAGTAACCTTCCGGCTGCAACCGAAGAAGAAGTTCCCCAAAAGTAACTATTTTCATATTATTCCTTGGATAAAAGCTCGGCGAACGGAGTGTCATGCAGAATCAGATAGCGGCTTGCGTATCCGTTGAAATAATCATCTTCTGTAAGCGTGTAAGATTTGATGTTTCTTTTGCTTGTGTCGGCTTCTGCGACTTTTCCGCCTTTTAAAGCAATTTTTGAATTGTATTCTCTGATTCCGCATTTTGCATTTCCGCGCGGATAAACTTCAAGATTCATGTCATCGTCCCACAAAAGTTCTGGCGCAAACGTGTCGGAAAAAATGCAGTTTACAAATGCAATGCTGTCCCAGTCTTTTTTGCTTTCTGAATTTCCGGTTCCGTCTGTTCTGCAGGCGTACACAAAATTCTTTTTTCTTTTTTCTCCAAGGAAGCGGCAGTTTGTAAATACGAATCCCATTTTTTCGGCTATTGCGTGGCTGTTGATTGCAAATCCATCAAAGTCGCCCCTGTTGTCTGCAATAACTTCAATTGTGCAGTTTTCAAAAAGACAAGTGTCCGGCTCTCCGTAAATAAAATCAACGTCGCCTGAAATATTTGAATTCAAAAACCAGCTGAATCCTTTTACAAAAAGCGTGTTCTGGTGTCCTTCAAGTTTGATTCCTTCGCAAAACAATGTTCCTGTCGTGTTGTTCCAGGCAAGAGCTTCCGCAGAATCCGCAGCGGAATAAAGTTCCTCGGAAGTTTTTACGTGCGTATTTGAAATTGTAAAATTTTTGAGGGAAACATTTGTCGCATTTGGTCCGAATGAAAGCACGGCTCTGTTTTGCTGGCCTTTATTGTAAGCCTCGCAGTTGTCAGCAAGAATTACGCAGTCCTCTGTTTTTGTTCCGGGAACACTTTCTATTGCCAGCGGATTTGAAAGATTGTACCGCACAGTTTCTCTGTAGGAACCCGGTTCAAGAATCAAGTGGATTGCTGTGTCTTTTGCGACAGTTCCTGTGGAGATCATTTCCTTTATTTTTTTTAGGGCAGCAGTTATTGCCGCAGGTGATTTTGTGTTTACATTCAGTTCTAGCATAAAACGTCCCGCTTTTAATTATTTTATGTTTATTGATTATATATTGAATACTCAAAAATTGCAATTTTTCCCACGCAAAAGTTATTTTATTCAGCCTGAAAATTCGATATAATCAGTGCATGAAAAAAATAAGTGCGGCATCGGCATTTGGAATTTTTTTAGCCTGTGTTTCGGTTTTTATATGGGGAATAACTTTCGTTTCTACAAAATCGCTTTTAAATGATTTTTCTGCATTTGAAATTCTGGTTGTCCGTTTTTTTGCGGCGTATCTGGGGCTTTGGGCTATGCGCCCTAAAAGGCTTGTTTTAAAAAGCAAGAAGGAAAATATTTCGTTTGCGCTGGCGGGACTTACGGGTGTTACTCTTTATCAGTTTTTTGAAAACATTGCGATTTCTTTTACGACGGCTTCAAATGTAAGCATAATTGTTTCTATTTGCCCAATGTTCACGGCGATTGTTGCGCGGATTTTTTTAAAGGAAAAATGCATTACAAAAAATTTTGTCGCAGGATTTATTCTTGCAATTTCAGGAGTTGCCCTTGTGAGCTTTAATGGAAATGCGGAATTTCATTTTAGTCCGAAAGGCGACTTGCTTGCTCTTCTTGCGGGAATCTGCTGGGGATTTTATTCTCTTTTTGTTTCAAAAATAAATTCCATGAAGTACGACATTGTTTGCAGCACACGCCGGATTTTTTTCTTTGCGTTGGTTTTTATGATTCCGCTTGCATTGGCTGGAACGGGAGCTGGAAAAACTTCTTCTGTTTTTATTAATACCGATTTGGCTGTCAATGTAAAAAGATTTTCAAGCCTTGCCAACTGGGGAAATTTGCTTTTTCTTGGAATTATGGCTTCTGCCGGCTGTTTTGCTTTGTGGAACAAATCCTGCAAAATTCTTGGAACTGTAAAAGTTTCTGCAGGGCTTTATATGATTCCGGTTGTTACAGTTGTTTTTGCATTTATATTTCTTGGGGAAAAACTTAGCCTAATGGGAATTTTGGGCGCGGCAATGACAATCTGCGGACTTTTTATTTCAAGCTGGAAAAAATAAAGATTGCCGTGTCGAGCACGGCAATGGCAAGTCAATTTAATATCATGGATGTCCAATAAATTCAAAATGTCATTGTCGTACTTGATACTGCGATGTTTCTGAAAGAAACTCGGTTAACAATCTCTAATAGTTAGATTTTCGGGTCAAGCCCGAAAATGACATAAAAAACACTTTTAGACATCAATCATTAATTTTTATTTTGCAAGATACTCGTTTATACTTGCGGCGGCTTTTCTTCCTTCGCCCATTGCAAGAATAACAGTAGCGGCTCCTAGAACAATGTCGCCTCCTGCCCAAACTTTGGTCATGCTTGTTTCCTGGCTTTCGTCAACAGTGATATGTCCGCGGTCGTCTACATTGATTTCTGGAGTTGTCGCAGGAATAAGCGGATTTGAATTGTTTCCAAGCGCAACAATCACAGCGTCGCAAGGAATTTCATGCTCGCTTCCTTTTATTTCAACTGGGCGGCGGCGGCCTTTTTCGTCCGGTTCACCAAGCTCATAGGACAAAGCTTTTATTCCTGTTACTTTTCCTGTTTCGCTGCTTCCAAGAATTTCAACTGGATTTTCAAGGAATTTAAAGATTACGCCTTCTTCTTCCGCATGGTCAACTTCTTCACGGCGTGCTGGCATTTCCACACGGGAGCGGCGGTAAACAACGTAGACTTTTTCAGCTCCAAGCCTTAACGCCATTCTTGCCGCGTCCATTGCAACGTTTCCGCCTCCGCAGACAACAACAGTTTTTGCATGGTAGTAAGGAGTGTCGGCATGCTCTGTGTCGTAAGCTTTCATCAAGTTTGCACGTGTAAGATATTCATTTGCGCTGAATACGCCGATGTAGTTTTCACCAGGAATTCCGAAGAACTTTGGAAGACCGGCTCCAGTTCCGATAAATGCTGCGTCGAATCCTTTTTCCGTAAGAATCTGCTGAACTGTCATTGTGCGTCCAACAAGAGTGCTCATTTCAAATTTTACGCCCATTCTCTTTAGGTTTTCAACTTCATTCTGAACAATTGACTTTGGCAAGCGGAATTCAGGAATTCCATAGACCATAACACCGCCGGCTTTGTGGAATGCCTCAAAAACAGTAACGTCGTGTCCTGCGCGCCGGCAGTCTGCCGCAACAGTAAGTCCTGCAGGTCCTGAGCCTACAACTGCGACTTTTTTTCCTGTTGAAGGAGCAATTGCCGGGGAAGTTACAAGATTGTTTGTGCGTTCCCAGTCAGCTACAAAGCGTTCAAGGCGTCCTATGCTGACTGATTTTTCTGCGTTTTTGTAAACTTTTCCGACCGTGCATTGTCCCTGGCACTGTTTTTCCTGTGGACATACACGTCCGCAAATTGCAGGAAGAAGATTTGTTTCCTTTATGATGTCAACTGCCGCTTTGAATTCGCCTTTTGCAACCTGCTCAATAAATTTTGGAATCTGAACATTTACAGGGCATCCTGAAACACATGGCTGATTCTTGCACTGAAGGCAGCGGTTTGCTTCAACGATTGCCTGTTCCGCTGTGTAGCCAAGCGCAACTTCTGTCATCTGTCTTGCGCGCACCAAAGGTTCTCCAGATGGCATTTCCATCTGCGGAATTGCCATACGGTCTTTGTTTGTAAGAGTTTTTCCTTTTATTTTGCTATATTCATTTGCAGCAATTTCATTTAGCTGCTCTACTGTTTTGTGTTCGCTCATATTTTTCTCCGTCCAGTTTACATTCCGAGTTTGCACTTGTGCTTTTCTTCTTCGTCTTTAAAGCTTTTCATGCGCGTCATCATATTTGCCCAGTCTACTTGATGTCCGTCAAAGTCAGGACCGTCAACGCAAACGAATTTGATTTTTCCGCCTACGCTTACACGGCAGCCACCGCACATTCCTGTTCCGTCAATCATAATTGTGTTGAGCGAAACTGTGGTTTTTACATTGTACTTTGCGGTTGTGGCGCATACGAATTTCATCATTATTGGAGGACCGATTGCAATTACTTCTGCTGGAGGAGTCTGCGACTGGCAAAGCTCTTCAACTGGAACTGTGGAAACTCCTTGGCGTCCTGCGCTTCCGTCGTCAGTCATAATTATAACTTCATCCGCGATTGCTTTCATTTCATCAACAAAAATTAGAAGGTCTTTTGTGCGGGCGCAGATTACAACAATTACTTTGTTTCCGGCTGCCTTTAAAGCCTGAACGATTGGATAAAGAGGAGCTGTTCCGATTCCGCCGCCAACACAGAGAACTGGAGCGTCGTATTTTTCTATTTTAGATGGAGTTCCCAAAGGACCAAGAACCGCCGCAAGATAGTCGCCAGGATTAAGGCGCGCTATTTTCATTGTGCCTGCTCCAACTGCCTGAAAAACAATTGCAACCCAGCCTTCTTCTGCGTTTGCATCTGCGATTGTAAGCGGAATTCTTTCTCCCATTTCATCATCGTACTGAACAATCAGGAACTGACCTGCCTTGCGGTTTTTTGCAATGTCCGCGGCTTCAAATTTCATGTAGTAAACGGTTTCTGAAAGCTGCCGTTTTTCTAGAATCTTGTTCATCTTGTAATCCTTACACACACTGAATTTATTTGGTTTATTGAATATTTCTACAATTTTAGCATAAATCTGATTTTTAGTGAAGTGTTAGACATAAAATGCAAAAATGTCATAATGAAAAAAGGCTCCCGGAATACGGAAGTCAAAAGTTTATTTGGTCGAATGTCGAGTTTTATATTTTACTGTCATTCCCGTGCTACGACACGGGAATCTATTGCAAGAGATCTTTGGGGTCAAGTCCGAAGATGACAAAAATAACAGTCTAGTTCATGTCATTCCCACACTTGATGAGGGAATCTGTTTGATACAAGATTGCCGGGTCTATGCCCGGCAATGACAAACTGCTTATTACAGCAATAACAGTAAGATATGAAAGTTAATTTATAGAAACAAGGTCGCTTTCAAGTGTTACTGTGCGCCACTGCGATACTTGCGGGCAGTCAGAAATTTCGAATGTAAAATTGTACTGCGCAAAGAATGTATTTGAAAGTTCTGAGATTGGCTTACCATCCCAGCGTTCTAATTCAATAGATACATTTTCTTTAACTTCATTAGGATTTTCATATTTGCAGTACCAGTCAGTTTTTCCAAGAGTGTCCCAGTCTTTGTCGCCATAGAAAATATCGATATAAGTTCCTACGTTTTTTACAACGCTGTCCTGCGGAGGAATTACATTTTCAATCCAGACTGTTGCTTTGTTGTCGCTGTAAGATGCAAATGTCCATTCGCCATTTTTAAGGTTTGAATAGTTGATGTCGCCGATTCCGCCTTTTGCAGTTAAAGTAAGGTACTGGCAATAGCCATGTTCTCGGTCAACAGGGTTTTCTATGCCATTTTCATCTAGTCCTCTTTGTGGCTCAATCTGAACTTTGAATTTATACTGTTCTCCGGCTTCGCATAATGGATAGACAAAATTTATTTCTTTAGCTGGCTCTTGTTCTATCCAAGTTTCATTATTCCAGTGTCCAGGCTCAAAAGGTGATTTGTCTACAACTGCCAAAGTTGTTTGAATTTCCTCACCGCCGATATTTTCCAAGCGGTAAACGCCAATCCAGTTGCAGCCTTCTTTGTATTTTTCATCGCTGCCTGCTAAAGTTGCCGGATTTTTAATTGTAAAGTGCATTCCGTTAGATTCCGCGGTTACAGAAACAAGCTCTGTGTGCGCTTCGTAAGTGCCAGATGCGGAATTTTCAATCCAGCGGGCAACTCCGCCGTTTTGAATTCTCAAATCAAGAACACGGTTTTCAGTTCCACTGTCGCCATCGCTTCCGCTGCTTCCAGAGTCAGAGCAGGAGCAGAGTGCCAAAGAGATTGCCGCAAATGCAAAAAATAATTTTACAGCCTTTTTCATGGATAATGCCTCCGATAAAATAGTTTCGAGGCATAATACCACGGGGGGGGTACTGTCAACTGGTCTGGCGGAATTTATGGGTTATTCTGATTCTAATAAAGCAAATATTTTTTCTTTTGTCCAAAGTTTATTTGGAAAAATAGAAAATTGCTCCTTATGCTTTCTTATTATACGGACTGGTTTATCTGTTGAATTGTCATATACGTGTAAAATATCACAAACTTTTATTAATTCTTTTATATTGGCCAAAGATTTGTAATATCGTTTTTTTATTGTTTCTGAATCTACATTGTGTCCGCCATTTGCAACTCTGGCTTCTACTCTTGCAATATTAATCACAGGATCTATGGTAAGAACAAATATACATTTTATAAAATAACCAGAATCTTTTGCTTTCTTTAAAATATCTATTTTATAATTGGATGATAAAACTGTTTCAAATGTAAAATCCTCTTTTTTACTGATAGATAAATATCGTTTTTTATCAACTTGTTGAGCGGCTTCTATATTGGAAATTCCAGTTGCAGCTACAATGTTGTCTGCATTTGTGTAAGTTCCTATGGTCTCAAAGAATTCTGTAATTGTGCTTTTGCCAGAGCCATTTGGTCCTGCAAAAACAAGAACCATAGGCTTTTTATTAAAGATATTTTTTTGTTCCATTTGCATATTCGATATACGCTTTTTTTTGAACGACATCATATTTTGCTACAGGTTTTTTGCAAACCTTTGCTTTTTTTATTGCGGCTTTTACTGCATAAGCAGCTCTTTTGTCCATTTCTGAATCATTTTCAGAGATTGATTTTCTTGAATTTCGAGAAACAATAGTAACTGTTTTCTGAGTATTTCCTATTTTTATTTCTACTTTATTCATAAAATATTCTCCAATTTTGCACTATTTTTCCTGCTCGGATATTGTGTTTGCAGAGCCGTCCTGCACGTATTTTTCTAGCTGGAGTTCCGCTTGCTTTACATTTGTGATTACGGAAGGTCCTGCTATGCATCCGCCTTCGCACGACATTACTTCTATGAGGTTCGGGGTGTCTGGCTTTGCAGGGATTTTACCTGAATTTATAAGGCCGTAAGCGTTTAAGACTTTCATTCCGGCTTTGCTAAGTCCGTTGATTTTTGCGGGGCGCAGAATGGATTTGTCTTTTAAACGGATCGCGACTGCTTCCATTACGCCGCCTGAACGCGCAAAATTTCTTCCGCTGGCTGTAGGAATTATTGTTTCGTGCCGTTTGTCCATTTCTGCAACATTTATTTCACGCGCTTCAAACAAAGCCGCGATTTCTTCAACTGTAATTACATAGTCAACAAGGTCGTCATCAAATCCTTCACGTTTTTTTGCAAGGCAAGGTCCTATAAAAACCGTTATGCAGTCCGGGTCGGCTTTTTTTGCAATTTCCGCAGTGTAGTGCATGGGGCTTCTTGTTTCAGAAACGCAAGGAATAAGGGCTGGAACGTGCTTATGAACTGCGCGGACGTAAGCGGAACAGCATGAAGTTGTCATCATTTTGTCTCCGCGTGCCATGCGCTCTTCAAATTCGCGGGCTTCGTTGTCGGCGCAAATGTCAGCTCCAATTGCAACTTCCCATACACGGTTGAACCCCGCCGCGATTAAAGAAGATTCAAGCTGGCCTGGCGTAACCTTGAACTGGGACGCGATAGAAGGCGCATAAAGGGCGACAACTTTCTTGCAGTCCATTATGTGCTTTATTACGTCTACAAGCTGGCTTTTGTCCATCATCGCGCCGAACGGACATTCACGCATACAGTTTCCGCAGAAAATGCACTTGTGATAGTCGATTTTTTCGTGTCCTTTTTCGTCTTTTGAAATCGCTCCAACCGGGCAGGCTTCTTCGCAAGGAACTGGAATTTTTATAATTGAATGGTAAGGGCAGTTTTCCATGCATTTTCCGCAGTTGATGCAGAGCTTTTCATCTATAGTTGCCCTTCTGTCTACAGTGATTGCCTTGCGAGGGCAGTTTACCATGCAAGGGCGCGCGTAACATCCTTGGCAGGCATTTGTAACCATATAGTGCGCTTTTACACAGCCGTTGCAGGCTTCGTCAAGAACTGTAAGCATTGGCCAGGTCGGTTTTTCCCGTTCCAAGGCCTGTTTTGCAAAAGAGCCGAGAGTTGCTTCTTCGTCAATGTTTTCAACTGAAATTCCCATTCGGGCAAGAACTCTCATGCGCAAGATTTCCCGGTCATGGAAAATGCAGCATCTTAGCGGCGGCTTGTCTCTGGGAGCCATTTCACGCGGAATAAAATGCACGCCTTCTTCCAGTTTTCCCTGGAGCTGAAGCTTTGCGATTCTAACAAGGATTTCGCGCTTTATGTTTGATGTGTTGTTGTTTATGTTAAGCATTTTATCTCCTATAAAAAGTAAAAATTAAAACCCCAGTTTTAGGATTGACTTATCTGATTTTATTTTATAGTTAATCTTATGCAATTTCAACGATTATTGAAGGAATACTTCCTAAGAGGCTAAGTGAGTATTCCTAAAGCCCTAAGTGAGTATTCCTAAGACCTGAAGTGAATATTCCTAAGAGCCTTAGAGAGTATTCCTTAGGGTCTTAGGAAGTATTACTCAGCCTCTTAGGAAGTATCGCTACGGTCCTTAGTAAGTATTCCTTCAGTCTGTTATTGAAAATTCACTTAAATTTCCTAGCTCTTCAAGAGATTTTATAAGCGCGGAAAAATCGTATTCTGTAGGAGATTTTACAAGGTAGTGCAGTATTATCTGCTTTGTTTTTATAATGCGGCTCATGTTCATGTCTGCCACAATCAGTCCGTGCGCTGTGATTGTTTTGCGCAGTTTTTCCATGTCCAAAGAATCGTTTTCAAAGCACAAGTGAAGGCTTTTTGTTTTTTCAGCCGGAAACCATTTTGTTTCAAGTTTTTCAAGGCGCATAAGAAGAAACAGAACCATTGCAAGCGCAATTCCCACTTGAATGTAAAGTCCGGCTCCAATCGCAAGCCCGAACGCAGATGCAGTCCAGATTATCGCTGCGGAAGTAAGGCCTTTTATGTTTAGTCCTTGCTTCATTATTGCTCCACCGCCAAGGAAGCCAATTCCGCTTACGACTCCAGCCGCAATTCTTGTGGGATCTCCTTTTGCAGTTGCAATAAAACCTTCTGCCTTTGCCATGTAAACAGAAAGAATCGAAAGCAACGTTGAAGAGACACAGATTAGAATCAAAGTTCTCATTCCGATTACCTGATTGTGGCTTTTGCGTTCAAGTCCAAGGAGTCCGCCGCATACAGCGCCCGCGGCAACTTTTATAATGCTTTCTGTTAAAAAATCAAATTCCATCTATTAATATGCTTACCTTTTAAAAAGTTTGAATCCGCTTGAAGGCTTTGCGCCCGGTTTTACCCATTGAGCTTTTTTGCCTGATTTTGAAGCGTCCATTGAATTTAAATATGTGCAGAGCCATCTGCCTGTTTCGTCATCGCGCCGGAATCCTTCCATTGAATTGTCTCCGCGGATTAAAACAATATTCACAAAAATTGAATCGTTGCAAACCGCCGCAAGATTTTCTGCAAATGAAGCGAACGCTGCTTTTCCTGCCGAAACCAAAGGGGAAGCAATTGCGCTGAGTCCGTTCTTTAAAGCCGGGGAATGAAGCACGTCTATTCTTGAAGGCGTTTCTTTTAAAAGGAAGACAAGTGTTCCAGGACCTTCCGAAGCTTCTCTTTTTTGAAAAGTTGAAATTATTTCCAGCGCAAGATACTGATAGCCTGCAATCATTTCATCGCAGCCTCGCGCAATTTCCTCGCTGTCCATTTTTTCTGCCTTGGAAGCAAACCATTCCTCATCAAAGTAAAGAACTGCTTCGTCCATTCTGTTGAATATTGTAAGCGTCTGAAGCACAAGAGAGCGTGCCGAAAGCGGAGACGATTTGTTCCATTCAATTGTGCAAATTCCGGATTTTGCCTCAAGATTTTTTTCTTCTTCGTAAGCCGCCTGGTTTGCCTTTCGTTCTGCAATTGTAAGTTTTTTTACAGGCTGAACTTCATCTGTCTGCGGTCCGGTTATTATTATGTTTCTGCCCGAAAAAGCAACTCCGTCAGTAAAGCTTCCTGCATCCGGCATATTTTTTCCAGCAATAAGAATTGTTTTTTCCATGTGCAGATTATAGCATAAAAAGTAAGAATAAATAAAGGTTGATGATGATAACAAACAGGGCAAACGAATTATAAATGTATTCAGCATAAAACTGGCTCCTAGTCACGGTTTCCTGATTCAAAATCGCGCAATAATGCGCTACACGCTGATTGTTGCAAAATAACTATAGAATTGCCCGCTCACGCGGTCGCAACAATCAGAGTGTTTTTGCCCCAGGAACCGTTCCTTCGCGCAAACTTTACTTAAATTATTTATAATGCGTTTGCCCTGTGATAACAAAAATAAAGCTTGAAATTAAACCTGCTGTTTTTTATTTTTAGCACGTTCGTTAAGAAGGAATAAACTTTGATTAAAATCATTTAGAATATATTTTAATTGATCATCATTATATTTATAAGGTTTTTCATTTTCTTTTATAATTCCAGGATGAGCGGCAATATTTCCTTCATGTCTGATTTTATCATAGGCGGTATATTCATTAGATTTAAATAAGCTATAAGGGCGTTCAAACATTTTCTTTAATAATTCATCTAAACTGAAATATTTCTTATTTTCTCTAATTCGTTTTACAAATTCCTTAAAATATGTGTAAAGCCCAGTTTCTATGCATACTCTAAATATTATAATTGCCATTGCTGGTTCTGAGTGTATTCTTGAAACAGAAGAGATTGCTAAATAACGGATATAATCATCAAGGTAAAAATAGGAATGAATATTGTAGAATGTGTCCCATTGTATTGTTTCATAATCATAGTTCAAATTTAAATCATATGTCAGAGAACATCCTTTTGTAGATATACGCTCAAGAAAGTATTTTGCTCTTTTTCTCCAATGTGCTACAGGAAGACCATTTTTTTCATTTGCTGCTAATTCATAATATTTTTTTGCATTTTCAAAGTCATGAAAGCATTCACAAGTTATTCCTTTTTCAAAAGTGATCATCTTGTCGTTTTTATATTTTTCTTCAATTTGTTTAAAATACTTTAACTCTGTGTCCTTTTCTAATAATGTTTTCTTAGAAATGTCTATAATTTCTTTCCAAATATCACGCCATTCTGACATATATTCCTCAATAATAAAAAAAACTTGACTAAACCGATTTTTAATATTATATAGTATCTATACTGATTTTTCTATTCTGTTTTTTGTGAGGTTGCCTATAAGCTACATTTCCCCTATATGAAAATCTTTTTAGGGGGAAAATCTATGTTATTAGGATTTTTACTTGATTTTCTTTTTGGGGTCCTGTTAGTTGACGTTGGCGCAACAGCAGTTGGAGTGTATGCATTAGGTGATTATGCAACAAAAGATAGCATAATTTTATGTAAAAGCTATGCTAATGAGTCTATCGTTTGGGACTGGGGCGACAGTCCAGATTCTTTTAATTTTCAAGATTTTATAGGACTTTCTGTAGAAGAAGTAAAGCAAATTATTCCTGATGTTCAGGATAAGCAGGGGAAATTTTTACGGACTCTTGATTATTATGAATTAAATTTGCTTTTCTCAAAAGAAGGAATTTGTACTTCTGTAGAGTACTTACGTCCTAGCGATCCAAAATGGCCTTATAAATATAATGGGAAATTTCCATTAGAAAATTGCTATACAGAGTCAAAATTATTAAAACTTAAAACCTCTAAATATTATCCAATCTACATTTATCGTTTGAAATCTTTTGCGACTGAAAATGCTTTTGTTTGCCATGCAGAATTGCAATCTTTAGATAAATCAGAAAGTAGCCCTTAAAGTGATTTTTAGTTTTAAGATATTTTTATGTAGTACAAAAGAACACATAGTATAAAACTTATTTTCTACAATGTAAGAGGTATCTAAAATGACAATCGTTCTTATTTCATGTTGTAAAACAAAATTGAATAAAAAATCAACTGCTGAAAATTTATATCAAAGCGAGCTTTTTAAGAAGTCTTTATATTATGCAAAAGAATTAAATCCAGATGGGATTTATATACTTTCTGCAAAGCATCACCTTGTCTCTTTGGATGAAGAACTTGGACCTTATGATGTTAAACTTTATGGAAAATTTGCTGTAAATTTGGAAACTGGAGAAAATGTAGAAAGCATAGAATCTTGGGCAAAAACAGTTTTAGCTGAATTGTCGATGGTTTCAGATTTGAATAAAGATAAATTTATAATTCTTGCAGGAAGAACATATTATATGGAACTTATAAAAAAAATCAAAAATTATTCACTTCCTCTTGAAGGCTTAACACTTGGAAATTGTTTACAATGGTTAAAGATGAATATAAAAAAGGAAAGAAAAAATAATAATTTGAGTAGCAAAAATAGTTCCTTGTGTTTTGAAATTCACAAGTGGGCAAATGAGCTTCCTCGTTTTTCATATCCATTTAATTTTAATGACGCTCCTTTGAATGGCGTATATTTATTCTTTGAAAAAGGAGAAACTTTTCATAGTATGGATAGGATTGTAAGGGTTGGAACTCATACAGGCAATGGAAATCTTAGAATGCGTCTAAAAGAACACCTTGAAAACAAGAATAAAGATAGAAGTATTTTTAGAAAGAACATTGGCAGGGCTATGCTTAACAAAAAAGGAAGTGAACTTTTATATCTTTGGAATATAGATATGACAACAAAAGCAAGCCGTGAGAAATTTAAATTAGATGCTTTTCAGAAAGGTGAACTTGATAAAATAGAAGAAATGGTTTCAAAGTATATGATAGAGAATTTTTCATTTACAGTAATTCCTGTGGATTCTAAGGAAGAGCGATTGCGTTATGAAGAATTTATTATAAAAAGTATTTCTTCGGATAAAACTTGCTGTTCATCTGAAAACTGGTTGGGAAGATTTTCACCAATCGAAAAAATAAGAAACAGTGGGATGTGGCTTGTAAAAGGTTTGGATGAGGCTAATTTTGGTTATTCTAAAAACTCTTATTCTATAGAAAGTAGATTAATGTTAAGAAAAAGATCATCAGAATACAAATCCTCTTGTATAAATAGATATGGAAAATATGCCCCTATTTATTATTTTTTGTCAGAGCAAAAAGTAAATAGAATAGAAATGTCTTTTGAAAAAATAAATAAACTTTTGAGTCCTAATTCACTTCCTGAATCTGCATTTAAATATAGAGCATGGTGGGGGAATTCTTCTAAAAACTACCAAGCAAGATGTTGGCTTGATGCAGGTTTTAAAGTCTCAGATGTTTTTGATAAAGTTGTTGTGTTAGAGGCTATTCGGTAAAGTTTAAAAATCTTCAGTAATATGGAATGTTTTATATTCTATATTGCTGAATTTCTTATTGTTATGGAATTTAATTATGAAGAAAGATTTTAATAATCAAATATATTTATATGAAATTGAAAGTAAAAATTTATTTTATTCATTAATACATAATGAAAATTATGATTCAATTCATTGTTTGATGAAAAATGAAAATAAAATTAATCTTATAAAAAATTCATTTAATATTGCATATAGAGAGACTTATGGTTCTGATCAAAATTTTGTTGTGAATGTGAATTTTGTAAAAAATGGCATAATAATAGAATTTTATGAAAAAAAGCAAATTGTTAAAGATGTGTATGTGGATAGAAGTGAAATAGATTATAAAGAAGCAAAGAAAATTTATAATAATTGTAGTATAGGAGATAAAATTGATGTGCCGTTTAATAAAGACTTATTTTCTGAAAAAGGAATTTTACTAGCATCTATAAATATTTATGAGCACATAGAGATTCCTAATAAAAACATTGTGATTAACAGCTTAAGGGATAAGCTTTCTTCTTTAGATAATATTACTGAAGATTCAGAATTGTGGGAACATGGTGCATCTTGTTATGGAAACCCCTCGTCGATTTTGGGTTGTTGTGAAGAAGATGATTATGGAGATGAGTCATGGGCTTGAGTATGTGAGAAAAATCATTACTTTTTTCAATCCGTGTGGCAATTAAAAATAATGTTTGTATTGCAATTTGGAGTTTCAAGCATTCGTTCCCCTAATTGCAGTTTTGCCATTGTTGTAATATAATCTATGCACACTATTTAATAGAGGAAACCATGCCTAAGATTGAAGTCAACGAAAAACTGTTTTTTAATTTGCTTGGAACTAAATACGACTGGGATACTTTTGAAAAGAAGCTTACATTTGCAAAAGCCGAGCTTGATGAAAAGCCTGATGAATCTGCTCCAGAAAGCGAGCGTGTTATAAAAATTGAACTGAACGACACAAACCGTCCTGACTTGTGGTCTGCAGGCGGAGTTGCAAGATGTCTTCGCGAGCACGAAGGAAAAGGCCATTCAGACTACAGTAAATTCATGTCGGAAGAAGGCAAGCTAAAAGATACTGGAAACCGTCTTGCTGTCGTTGATCCTGCTTTAAGGCATATCAGGCCGTTTATGGTTTCTTTTGTTATAAGCGGAAAGCCTATAGACAATGCAATGCTTATTGACATTATGCAGACTCAGGAAAAACTTGCCTGGAACTTTGGGCGCAAAAGAAAAACAATTTCAATGGGAGTTTACCGCGCGGCAAATTTAAAGTGGCCGGTTCATTTTGTTGCGGCGGATCCAGACAAGGTGAGCTTTGTTCCGCTTCAGGGCGAAGAAAAACAGACTTGCCGTGAAATTCTTGAAAATCATCCAAAGGGAAAAGAATACGGCTGGATTTTAAAGGACTTTGAAAAATATCCGGTTTTGCAGGACGATTCCGGCGAAATTATGAGCATGAGCCCTATAATCAACAGCGCGACTTTGGGACAGATTGAAGTTGGCGACAAGGACTTGCTGGTTGAGCTTACCGGCATTGACATGAAGGACTTAATGCTTGCAGCGAACATTGTTGCCTGTGATTTTGCAGACGCAGGATACGAAATTCTTCCTGTAAAGGTTCACCACGAATATGACACTGGCTTTGGAAACGATGTTGTTATCCCTTATTATTTCCAACAGACAGCAAAAGCCCGCCTTTCCGCAATAAATAAAAAGCTCGGCAGCTCTCTTTCTGAAGATGAAGTAAAAGACGCTCTTGTGCGCATGGGAAGCAAGGTTGATGTTTTGAATGAAAACGGCGAAACTGTTTTTGTTGTGCATCCGGCTCCTTACCGCAACGACTTTTTGCACGAAGTTGATGTTATTGAAGACGTTATGATTGGAAAAGGCCTTGATTTCTTTAAGCCTGAAAAGCCGAACGACTTTACAATCGGACGCCTTTTGCCAATTACCGTTTACAGCCGCAAAGTAAAAAACATAATGGCTGGAATCGGCTATCAGGAAATGATTTTCAATTATCTTGGCTCAAAGAAAACTTACATCGACAACATGGGAATCGATGGAAAAAATGTAATTGAAATTGCAAATCCGATGAGCGAAAACTATCAGTTTATCCGTCCGTCGATTATCGCTTCTCTTTTTGAAGCCGAAGCCCAGAGTGGAAACGCAGTTTATCCTCACAAGATTTTTGAAGTCGGAAAAATCGCATTCATTGACGAAAGTGAAAACACCGGCACAAAGACAATTCAGAGCCTTGGTTTCCTTACAGCTTCCAACAACGCCAACTTTAACGAGGCGGCAAGCGAAGTAAGCACGATTCTTTATTATCTTGACCACAAATATGAAGTTCAGGAAACAAATGATCCGCGCTTTATTCCGGGGCGTCAGGCTGGAATTATGGTGAATGGAAAGCAGGCTGGAATTTTTGGAGAAATTCATCCGCAGATTCTTGAAAACTGGCAGGTTGGAGTTCCTTGTGTTGCCGGAGAAATTGACCTTGAATATCTTATGGCTACAGAACCTAAGGAGCACAGCCAGAACGTTCAGCCAAAAGAAGAGCCTAAGCCTGAATCTGCCGCGCCGAAAATTGACCCGGTTGAATATTTTAACAAGCACATTGAACTTAAAGTTGCAAAGATTTTGAGCGTGGAAACAAATCCGCAGGGCGACAAGCTTTACATTGAGCATCTTGACGATGGAAGCGGAACAGAGCGCATTATTCAGTCTGGCTTGCGTCCTTATTTAAAGGAAGAGGAGCTTTTGGGAAAACACGTTATCATTGCCGCTAACCTTGCTCCAAGAAAAATGAAGGGCGTTGAAAGCCGCGGAATGCTGCTTGCCTCTGACTATATGGAAGATGGAATTGAAAAAGTTGAGCTTTTGACAGCTCCTTGGGCTGCTCCGGGAACTCAGGTTGTTCTTGAAGGTTTTGAGCCTTCTGAAAAGCCTGCAAAAATCGACATAGACAAGTTCTGCAAAGTTGAATACAAGATTGTAAATAAAATGGCGCAAGCCGCAGGAAAAAATCTTGTTGCCGCCGGAAAACCGATTGTAATGGAAAAAACAGTCAACGCAGATATTGAATAGTTTGAAACAAGCTAGATTGCTGACTGAGCTTCTTTCAGAAACATCGCAGTATCAAGTACAGCAATGTAAAAAAAACACGCCGAGTTTTCTAAAATTCTCGGCGTGAAATTTAAAAAGTACGGCGTGTTTTTAATAAATTCTAGCCGAGAATTTTTAGTTAGTTTTACCTAATTTGACCGTTTCCGTCGATTAAAAACTTTGTTGTGGTCAAGGCTTCGGCTCCCATAGGACCTCTGGCATGAAGTTTTTGCGTGCTGATTCCGAGTTCCGCTCCAAATCCAAAGATTCCGCCGTCTGTAAATCTTGTGCTTGCATTCACATAGATACAGGCTGCGTCAATTTGCTGCTGGAACATAAGAGCATGGCTTCTGTCGTTTGTAGCAATGCATTCGCTGTGCTTAGTGTTGTGGGCATTTATAAATTCAATAGCCTGCTTTGTGGATTCAACTTGGCGGACTGCAACGATGAAGTCAAGGAATTCAAATCCGAAGTCGGAATCTTCTGCTTCCTTTAAATTTTTGTAGCCGGCATTTTGTAGAACTGAATAGCATTCTTTGTCTGCGCGGATTTGAACTTTCTCATCAAATTCCTTTGCAAGAAGCGGAAGAAATTCTTTAAGAACTTTTTTATTTACAAGAATTGTTTCAATCGCATTGCAAGCTCCCGGACGCTGCATTTTGGAATTCTGTGCAATTTTAGCTGCGTTTTCCAAGTTCGCGCTTTCATCAACATAAAGATGGCAGACTCCGGCCCCAGTCTGGATTACTGGAACTTTTGCATTTTCAACAACAAGATTTATGAGCTTTGTAGAGCCGCGCGGAAGAACCACATCAATTTTTCCGACCGCATTGAGAATTTCGTTTACTTCGGAATGGTTGCCAGATTCGCACAGGTACAACGCTGACTCAACGCCGTCTTTTCCAGCATTTTTCAAGCCTTCTTTGATTGCCTTTACTATGGCTTTGTTTGAATTCAGCGCAGAAGAAGAGCCGCGCAAAAGAATAGAATTTCCGCTTTTGTAAGCAAGGGCAAACGCATCCGCTGTAACGTTCGGGCGGCTTTCGTAAATAATTGCAGCAACTCCAAGCGGAACTCTTACTTGGCGGATTTCCATTCCGTTAGGAGCTTTCCAGCCGTCAACGATTTTTCCAACAGGATCTTTTTGCTGAATTACAGTTTTGATTCCGTCCAGAATATCGTTGAACTTTTTTTCATTTAGAGCAAGACGTTCAACAAGGGATTCGGGAGTTCCATTTGCACGCGCATTTTCCACATCAATCTGGTTTGCGCTTAAAATTTCCTGCTTGTTTTTTAAGATTGCTTCGGAAACACATTTTAACGCATTGTTTTTCTGAAGCTCTGTATGAAGCGCAAGTTGTGCCGCTCCTTTTTTTAATTCAGCGCAGATTGAATCAAGCTCCATGAATTCCCCCTGTCATTCCCATGCAATGACATAGGAATCTGTTATAATTTTGCAATAGATGACATTAAAATGTAAATTGAAACAGGCTTAATAATTTGCCAAAAAATAAATTCCAAGCAAAATAGCAATTCTTGTGCGTTCAGTTGACCATTGCGCATCCCGCGGAAGGCTTTTTACGTACCACCAGAAAATTCCAAATTCCGGGTCTATTCTAAGAGCGTATTCTGGAAAATCTTTTGCCTTTGCCTGGTTTCCGAACATAAGATAAACGACATTGTCTAAAATAGAAAAAAACTGCGGATAAGCCTGAACATAATCTTTTGAATTTAGCTGAACACGGAATTCCTCAAGCTGATAAAGAATCTGAGCCTTAAGTTCTTCATCGGATTTTTCGACCCAAGTTTTCTGAATCAAAAGCACAAGGTTATTGTTAAAACTGGAAACAAGTTTTGATTCTGCATCTGAATTTTTATCAGTGATTTTTTTGAATGTCTGACCCGCGCCAAAAATATCTGCAAGCTGCACCGAAGATGAAAGGACCGCATCATCTGAACTGGATTCAATAAGATTTTTCAACGCTTTGAGCGAATCATTATCCACAAATTTTTCTATAAGATTTTCTGACATAGGGCCATTATAAATTTTTGCTTTCGTTGTTGCAATGGGTTAAAGAAGTGAATCAAAACCATAAAACTTGACAGATAGAAGATTTGACATTAAATTAAAAACAGTACGGTTTTTGGTACACAATTTTATTCCGACTTTTTTGGAGGCAATTATGACAATCGCAAAGCAGATGGACATCCGCGCAAACATAAAGAAATATTTTGATATGGCGTTCAACGGCGAGCCGGTCATTGTTCCGCGTAAGGAAAACAAGAATGTCGTCATCGTTTCTGAAAAGGAATTTAAGGAAATGGAAAAGGCGAAAAACAATGCGGCTTATCTTGCTCGTCTTGATTTGGCGGATGAACAGATTCGTCAGGGAAAAGTTGTCGTAAAAACGATGGAAGAACTTGAGGCAATGGCGGCAGAATGAGTGAGATAACTTTTTCAGAAGAGGGCTGGGACGATTACATCTATTGGCAGACGCAAGATAAGAAGACTGTTCAGAAAATCAATAAATTGCTGAAAAGTATTTCTCGTGATGGAGCATTGCACGACGAAGGCAAGCCTGAAAAACTGAAACACAAAGAAGGCGAATATAGCAGAAGAATTGATAAGGAAAATCGTCTTGTCTACGAATTTTCCGAAGACAAAATTACTGTAAAAACCTGTCGTGGTCACTACGAGGACTGATTTTTGAATTCGTCTCTATCTTGGAATACATTATAATCTCTTAACGATTTTTAATTTACATATCTTTTTAATTTTTTCGATAACTAGAACAAAGTCTATGTCCAAATCCAAATTTAAACGATAAAAGTTTTTCTTTGCGCAGGAAAATTCAGTGCAGGTTTATTGTTGGCAGAGTTCAGCCGGTGAACTTTCTTCTGACTTTACATTTCCTTACGATTGTAAAAAAAGCGGTGTTGCTGGAAGAAAAATTTTTAATTCAGAAAAATCAATAATTCAGATTTAACTTCATGCACATTCCGTTTTTTGCAATGGAGCAATTTTTTGAGCATACAGAGAGATTTTCATTTATACACATAATATTTTTGGAAGTTATGTTTGCTAAAACGGTAGTTCTTTTTATTTTGTTTGCAAGCTTAAGGGAAAAACTTTTTTTTGTACCTGGGCATTATGACTTTTGCGTTTTTTCTTTATCAGGTTGCAATGAAAGGATTTTGCTGCACGTACATTTGGAATGCTTTTTGCCAGAAACTGTTTTTATAAATCTGATTGACAATACGATAAAATATTCTACAGAAAAAACTGGAATTTCTGTGAACATTGAATGGGACAGTTTGAATAAAACGCTGGTTTATAGAGTTTCAAATTTTTCTGAAAATATTTCGGAGCAAAATATTGAGCAGCTCTTTGCGCTTGGTTTCCGCGGAAAAAATATTTCAGAAAATATTGCGGGAATGGGAATCGGGTTTAATCTTTTGCAGCGGATTTGCAAATTATACAATGGAAATTGCCATGCGGCTTGTGTTCCAGTTTTTAAGGATGGAAAAAATTTGCACAAAGTTGTTTTTGAAGTCCGCCTGCCTCTTGAAATTGTTTCTAGTGCTGATAAGAATTACGTTCAGAAAACAGAACAGTTTTTTTATGAAAATGGCCAAGAGCTGAAAATTTCCGCGCTTCAAAATTATGATTTTTTGCAAATAATGCAAGGCGTAAAAAGCAGAAGCGAATGGATTCAGTCTGTTATGAGTTTGTAGCTGAATTTATTTTAAATGAAGGATGCGCTGGTTTTTTGAGCCTCGGAATTGCAGAGAAATGTCTTTCAGTTCTTCTATAAAAGGTCCGTCCACAAGAACATCGACGCAGCTTAAAAATTGCTCTGTAAAGGCGCAGTGTTTTTTTCCGTCGGAAGGAAGAATGTCTTTGTCGTAAACGTAGCCTGTGTAGCACCAGATTGTTTTCTTGGGAAATATTTTTTTTACTTTTGACAAAAACGGCGCAAGAATTTCCTGATTTTCCGGCTCAAAAGGCTCTCCTCCAAGAACTGTAAGTCCTGAAATAAATTCCTTTGAAAGAGCTTCGATTATTTCGTTTTCTGTTTCTTCTGTAAAAAGTTTTCCGTACTGAAAATCCCAAGTACATTTGTTAAAGCATCCCGGGCAATGAACTCTGCATCCTGAAACAAAGAGGGAAACTCTTACGCCCTCTCCGTTTGAAATGTCGAATTTTTTAATTTCGCCGTAGTACATTTATAAGTGCAGCACACGCTCTTTTATTTCCTGTGTGCGTCCCTGATTCCAGTATTGTGTTCCAATGTAGCCGCAGGTTCTTCTTGCAACGTTCATTGTGGCTTGGTCGTGATTTTTGCAGTTTGGACATTCCCAGATAAGTTTTCCGTCGCTGTCTGTTGCAATTTGAATTTCGCCCGTGTAGCCGCATTTTTGGCAGAAGTCGCTTTTTGTGTTCAGTTCTGCATACATTATGTTGTTGTAAATGTGTTTTAAGAGAGCCATTACAGCTGGAATGTTGTTTTCCATGTTTGGAACTTCAACGTAGCTTACCGCTCCACCTGGCGAAAGTCTTTGGAATTCAGATTCAAATGAAAGCTTTGTAAATGCGTCGATTTTTTCTGTTACATTTACGTGATAGCTGTTTGTGATGTAGTTTTTGTCTGTAACGCCTTCAATTATTCCGAATCTTTTTTTGAGGCACTTTGCAAATTTGTAAGTTGTGCTTTCAAGCGGAGTTCCATAAACGGAATAGTCGATGTGCTCGGCTTCCTTCCATTTTTTGCAGGCTTCGTTTAAGGCTTTCATAACATTGAGCGCAAAAGGCTTTGCATCTGGATCTGTGTGGGATTTTCCGGTCATGTAGCGCACGCATTCGCAAAGTCCGGCGTATCCAAGGGAAATTGTTGAATATCCGTTGTACAAAAGCTTGTCGATAACTTCGCCTTTCTTTAATCTTGCCAAAGCACCGTTTTGCCATAGAATTGGAGCTGCATCAGATTTTGTTCCAAGAAGACGTTCGTGGCGGATTCTAAGCGCTCTGTGGCAAAGCTCAAGCCGTTCCTGAAGAAGCTGATGGAATTTCATCATGTCGCCGCCAGAAGAGCAGGCTACATCAACAAGATTAAGCGTTACAACTCCCTGGTTGAATCTTCCATAGTATTTTGGTTTTCCAGTCAAGTCCAAGTAAGGTGTTAAAAATGAACGGCAGCCCATGCAAGGATAGCAGTTTCCGTTTCCTTTTGCGTCGATTTTTAGCTCCAGCATTTTCTTTTCGCTGATGTAGTCTGGAACCATTCTGCGCGCTGTGCATTTTGCGGCAAGCTCGGAAAGGTAATAATACGGTGAGCCTTGTTCCACGTTGTCATTTTCAAGAACATAAATAAGCTTTGGGAATGCAGGAGTAATCCAGGCGCCTTTTTCGTTTTTTACTCCCTGATAACGCTGCTTTAGAACTTCTTCTATAATAAGCGCAAGGTCGGCTTTTTCCTGCTCATTTTTTGCTTCATTCAAGTACATGAAAACCGTCACAAAAGGAGCCTGGCCGTTTGTTGTCATAAGAGTTATAACTTGATACTGAATTGTCTGAACTCCGCGCTTGATTTCGTCCTTTACACGCTGTTCAACCATATAATCGAACTGCTCGGAAGAAACCTGAAGCCCTGTCGCTTTTATGAGTTCTGTTGTTTCCGTCATGATTTTTTTGCGGCTTACGTCTACAAACGGAGCAAGATGAGTGAGCGTAATGCTTTGTCCGCCGTACTGACAGCTGGCAACTTGAGCTATAATCTGCGTGGCGATATTGCAGGCTGTTGAAAAAGAATGCGGGCGGTCAATTTTTGTTCCGCTGATTACAGTTCCGTTTTGAAGCATGTCTTCAAGATTTACGAGGTCGCAGTTGTGCATGTGCTGTGCAAAGTAATCCGCATCGTGGAAGTGTATGATTCCTTCGTCATGGGCCTTGCAAATATCCGGATCTAAAAGAAAACGGCGTGTAATGTCTTTGCTGACTTCTCCAGCCATATAGTCGCGCTGAACAGAAACTACAGTAGGATTTTTATTTGAATTTTCCTGCTTGACTTCTTCGTTGTTTTCTTCAAGAAGGCTCATTATTTGCTGATCTGTTGTATTTTCCTTGCGCAAAAGCTGATGGCGGTAGCGGTAGGTTATGTAAAGCTTGGCAACTTCATAAGCTCCGTTCTGCATTATTCCATTTTCAACAAGGTCTTGAATGTCTTCAACATTAAGAGCGTGTCCTGAATTGTGGCATTCGATTTCAATATCATCAACAATGGATTCAATCTGGCTTTCTTTAAGGCGCTGCGATTCTCTTACCTGCTCGTTTGCCTTTCTTATTGCCGTTGAAATTTTATTGCGGTCGTAAACAGCTTCCGCACCACTTCTTTTGATGATTTTCATGCTTTTCCCTCTTTTTTAGAAGCACCAGTGTCTATATATGGTGTTACAAGTGTTCTTAGTATACTAGCAGTAGTGTTTTCAGTCAATAAAACGAGCTTTTTGCGAAAATCAAAGAATTCTGTAACCAAGCGGTTTATGCGTGTTTCTTGGTGGCAGATTTTTTTTGTTTTTTTTAACTGCGGAACTAAGGGAAAATCTTTAAAAATAAGGGTACAAAAACGAAAATAATTCTAAAAATTCCGCATAATCAGTTGAATTGTCATACTTTTGCAATATTTAAGAAGTTTTAAGAGCTTATTCTGTAAAAAAACAGCGCACTTTGTGGTTTTCTGAAATCTGCTTTAAAGGCGGAATTTCCGAGCTGCATTTTTCCTGCGCTTTTGGGCATCTGTGGGCGAACGGACATCCAGAAAGGCTTTCAAGCAGTGTTCTCATTTCGCCTGTTTTTTCAACTTGAAATTTTCCGCCTGCGCCGGCAAAAAGTGTCTGCGTGTATGGATGCAAGGCTTCCTTGTAAAGGTCTTTTGCCTCGGCTTCTTCTACAATCATTCCGCGGTACATTACACCGATTGTGTCGCAAAAATAGCAGGAAACTTTTAAATCGTGGGCAATAAACAAAAATGAAAGCCCATGTTTTTTTCTTAAATCCTGCAAAAGATTTAAAATTTGCGCCTGAACAGAAACATCCAGCGCGCTTACAACTTCATCGCAAATCAAAAGCTCCGGCTCAAGAATCAGTCCGCGTGCAATTGAAATGCGCTGCCTTTGTCCGCCTGAAAATTCCTGCGGCCGTCTGTCCAAATCTGCTTTGTCTAGTCCGATTTCTTCAAGCAAGGCGGCGGCTTTTTCACGTGCCTGTTCTTTTCCCTGCCAATGCGATGAGTATTTTAAAGGCGATGATAAAATGCTTGCAATTGTCATTCGCGGATTCAGCGAGCGGGAAGGATCTTGAAAAATGTACTTTACTTTTTCCCTGTATGCGGAAAGTTCTTTTTTGTCCAGGTTTCCGACTTCAAGAGGTTCTTCTTTTTCCTGCGGATTGAAATATATTTTTCCGGAATCGGCATTGTACATTCTTACTAAAAGCCGGGCTGTTGTTGTTTTTCCGCAGCCGCTTTCGCCTACAAGACCGTAAGTTTTTCCGCGCTCAATTTCAAATGAAACCCCATTTACGGCATAGACTTGCTTGTTCTTCTTTGCAAAGAATCCTGCGTCAAGGCCAAAGTGTTTCTGTAGGTTTTCTGCGTGTAAAATTATATCTTTTTTCATATAAAAACAGCCCTTTTTATATTATTTTGTAGCATTTGAAGTTTTCTTTTTCGCATTCGTCCTTTTTAAAGCTGCATCTTGGAGCAAATGGACATCCGGGCTCAGGAGAAGCTGGATCTGTAACTCTTCCCGGAATAGAAGAAAGCTCTTGCTCTGTGTAGTGGCTTCCGAATTTCGGCGTGGAAGCTAAAAGCGCCTTTGTGTATGGATGCCGCGGATTTTTTATGATTTGATCGGAAGTTCCTTTTTCCATGATTAATCCGCCGTACATTACAATTATGTTGTCGCAAAGCGAAGCTACAAGATCGATGTTGTGGCTTATGAAAATTATTGAAAGTCCGCGCTTGTCTCTTAAATCTGCCAAAAGTTCCACGATTTGCGCCTGAATTGTAACGTCGAGCGCAGTAGTTGGCTCGTCCGCAATAAGAAGGTCGCAGCCTTGTGCAAGGGAAAGCGCAATGCTGATTCTTTGGAGCTGTCCTCCTGAAAACTGGTGCGGAAAATTCTTTAGGCGTTTTTCTGCGTCTGGAAGCCCGACTTCATTTAAAAGCTCCACGGCACGTTTTTTGCATTCTTCTTTTGAAAGTTCTGGCTCTGAATTCCTGAAAGTTTCTGCAAAAACATTTCCTATGCTTTGAAGCGGATCAAACGAGCGTCCGGGCTCTTGGAAGATACAGCCGATTTTTCTTCCGCGCAATTCCCTGAACTGATCTTGCGAAAGCGAAGTAAGCTCAATGCCTTTAAAGAAAATTCTTCCTTCAGCAAAAGCGTTTCCCGGCAAAAGTCCTGAGATTGCCGTTGTTGAAACTGATTTTCCTGAGCCGCTTTCCCCGACAATTCCAAGAATTTCTCCGCGCTTCATTGAAAAAGTTACGCCGCGCACAGCCTGAATTTGAATATTCTTGTTTCCTGTTGTAACATCAAAAGTTACGAAAAGATTTTGCATAGTTAAAAATGAACGCTGAAGTTCCGCCATTGAAAATTCGCATTGGGTAGGATGCGTTTTGATTTTCTTTTCAAGCTGCCTTTTTTTCCAAGTTGGAAAAACCGAATGGAACGGATCATAAAAATCGCGCAAGGCATCGCCCAGAAAATTAAACGCAAGCGTTACGGCAAGCAAAAGCCAAACCGGAGTTAAGAGCCACGGAAAATTTTTAAGGTTGTTCAATGTGGAAATATCGCGGTTTATAAGCGAGCCCCAGCTTACAGCAGGATCATTTATTCCAAGTCCAAGATACGAAAGCGTTGTTTCGCTCATAATAAAGCCCGGAATCGAAAGTGTTGTGCTTACAATAAGAAGGCTTGCAATTTGCGGAATTATATATTTGAAAATTATTACAAGCGATGGAGTTCCTTCAAGGACTGCGTTCTGAACAAATTCTTCACGTTTGATTGAATGAACCATTCCGCGCAATGTCCTCGCGCTTCCCGGCCAGCCTACGAGAGAAAGAATTACTGTGATGACCATGTAGGAAGTTCCAGAGTCCATGTTCGTATTTAAAAGCGAGCGTAAAAAAAGAATCAAGTAAAGGCTTGGAATGAGCATAAAAAATTCGCTGAACCGCATTATAAACCAGTCTGTTGAGCCGCCGTAAAATCCTGCGAGTCCGCCGAAAATTATTGCAAGAACTAATGAAACTGCGCTGGCAATAAATCCAATCGTAAGTGAAATTCTGCTTCCGTATACGATTCTTGAAAAAAGGTCTCGTCCTAAATTGTCTGCTCCGATTAAAAATACTGGGTATTGGTTTCCGTTTAAATCAGGCTCTGTTCCAAAAAGATGAATGTCGCACGGAATAACTCCAAGGACTTTGTATTTATGTCCATGCACAAAAAATTTCAGATTGTGCCGCAAATCCTTTACTTTTGCGTAATGCCAAGTTGTGCTTTCCAGAACTCTGAATTCACGGACTTTTAAACCTTTGGAAGTCAGCTCAATATTTGCAGGATGAAAAGTATCTTCCGAAAAAGATGCGGTCGCTGAATATGGAGCAAAAAATTCAGCAAAAATCATGACAATGTAAATTGCGGCAATTACGATTAAAGAGGCAAGCGCAACTGGTCGTCCTGTAATATATTTAAAAAGCTGCTTCATTTTGTTTTATTTTCCAATGGCAAATTTGCTTAGCGGAATTTCCTTTGAGCAAGACAAAGGCAAAGTTACTGATTTTAACTGCGGAAATGAAATGCCGCTTTCAAGCGCAAATGTAGGATTTGTTCCAGACTTGTTTATAATCTGCGTAATGAATTTTCCGGCTGTAATTGTGTTGACTGTGGCTGTGAGCGGAATTGTTCCGTCTGCGGAATTTATTTCGTTTTGGGAAACATCAAGAGCTGTAAGTTCTTTTCCGCCTGAGCTTATTTTGCATGAATTTAAAATGTATTTCCAGTCTGCGCCGCCTTCATTTTTTACATTCAAGTTGAAATTTATTTTTATGTCCATGTTCACGTTGTCGAGCAAATTTTCTGCAATCGGTTTTCCAGAAGCCAGTGAAGTTGCCGCGCTTGCTGCTTTTACCGCCGAGATTCCGCTTTTTGTGAAAGAAGAAATAATTTCTTTTGCAGTCGGCAGAACAACTTTTGGACTTGAAAACGAAAAGCTTGGCTTGAATACTGGAACGTCAAAGTCTTTTGAAAACGGCAATGTTATTGAAGAAATCAGCGGAATGTTGTCAATCGTTGCGTTTCCCGCTATTTTGAATGGAAGCGTTTTTTCAGACTTGAAAGTTTTTGCAAAGTTCAAAATTGAGTCATAAGGAATTTTAAAATTGAACGAATTTTCTTTTGTGGATTTTGCTGAAAGTCCGATTCCTTCGTCCGCAGTCAAAGTTGTAAAAGCTTCTCCGTTGCAAGTTATGTCTGCCGCAAGTTTTGCAAGCGAAAGTGAAACCGGGTAAGGGTTTTTGATTGCATAGTCGCATTTTAAAGTTATTCCTTCCAAATCGAGCGAAACAAATGAAATTGAATTGAATGAAACCGACGGCTTTGGAATTTCCGTTGGAATCTTGTTTGTTGAGCAGGAAATCTGAACAAAAGCAAGCAATGCGCTCGCGGCAATAGTGAATAAAAGTTTTTTCATAAAGCACTCCAAAAATTATTTATATCTGATTCTAGGATCTACGATTGCAAGTGTAATGTCTGAAATAATCATTCCGGCAAGAACTAGCGCGGAAACAAACATGCTGTTTGCCAAAACAAGATTTACATCCTGCTGAGTTACAGCTTCGTACATCAGCCGTCCAATTCCCGGATACGAAAAAATTATTTCCAAAATCAAGCTTCCGCTGAAAAGGCTTGCAAGAAGATTTGCGCTGCCTGTTATATACGGATTGAGTGTGTTTTTAAAAGCGTGGTTCAAATAAATTCTGCGCTCGCAAATTCCGCGTGAACGAAGAGCCATGATGTACGGAAGCCCCATTTGATCTAGCATAGTTGAGCGGATCATTCTCATAGTTCCTCCGACTCCGCCAAGAAAAGATGCAAGCAGCGGAAGAAAAATATGATGAACATAGCTGAATGAAAATTTCAGCGGATTTTCAGAAAATGGAAAATTCGGATAGCCTGTTACTGGAAAAAGTCCTGTTATAGATGCAAAAAGCTGCAAAAGAATTAAAAGCAAAATTCCCGGGAACGCATGAAAAAACAGCGCGAAAAAAGTTGCCGCAACATCGGTTCTTGTTCCGGCTTTGCTAGAAAAATAAACTCCGAGCAAAAAAGAAAACGACGTAATAAAAACAAGCGAAATCAAATTCAGAACTATTGAATTTTTAAGCCGTGATAAAATCAAAAAACTTACCGGAGTTCTGGAAATCAAGCTGATTCCAAGATCGTGATTTACAAAAACTCTTTTTAGCCAGTCCATATACTGCGCGTAAAACGGTTTGTCCAGTCCAAGTTCTTTTCTAAGTTGCTGGCCTTGGTCTGTTGTAAAGCTATTGTCTTTTGAAATCTGCGATGACGAAACCGAAGTTGAATTCATGGAAGATGCTATTTGCTGTGTCATCATCTGATCAACTATGTCTCCGGGAGCAAGTTCCATGAGCGCGAACATTGCAAGCCCCAGAAGAAAAAGAAGAGCCGCCATTGTTGCAATTCTTCCAGCTATAAAAGATGCGAGAGGACTTTGCTTTTTAAAGTAGTTCCATGGAAAAGAAATTGTTTCCCAAAGTTTTTTTAAAAATGCTGCCATATTTTTTCCTTACTGAATCTGCGACAAGAAAATCCGTTCCGTCATTGCTCCGTTCATGTTGTCATAAAAGAAGTTTGAAATATCCCATTTGCCTTGAAGTGCAAAAAAAGTTTTCATGCTTACAAGATAAATTATCGGGCATTGCTCAAGAATAATGGACTGGTATTCGTCCCAAATTTTTTTTGCCTGATTGAAGTCATTTGTAAAAGAGCCTTCATTGTAAAGGTGGTCGATTCTGGCTTCCCATTCAGTTGCCGGAGTTTTTTGCTCTGGATACCAAAGATGCAAATTTCCGGTTGAAGGCCAGACGTTGCTTCCTTGCGTTGGAAAAATATTTGCGCCAAGTCCAATGAACACTGACTGCCAGTCATAAGTTGAAGTCAAAAGTTCAATCAGTTTTTGAAAGTCAACCTGACGCACATTCACAGTTATTCCTACGCTTGAACATTCGTCTGCCACAATCTGCGCCATGTCATTTGCGGTTGCGCTGGATGAAGCGATTGTAAGGTCAAATGAAATTTCGTTTCCAAAGGCATCGCGCATTGTTCCGTTTGAATCTTGGTTTATTCCGATTTTTGACAAAAGCCGCAAAGCCATTTCTTTGTCGAATCTGTATTTGAGTGTGATTGCTTCATTGTAATATGGATTCACGCTTGGGAAAAAATTGTATTTTGGCTCGGCAAGTCCGCGGTAAGTCTGCGCAATTATTCTTTCACGATTTAAAAGGCAGCTCATTGCCTGACGGAATTCTTTTTTTGTAAACCAGCTGTAGAAATTTTTTCCTCTGTTTTTTGGATTCTGATTGAAAGTCCACATTGCAGTTCCAATTGAGCCTTCCGAGCGGAAAACTTTATAAGAATCTTTTTGTCCGTTTATCACAGCATCAACTTCTTCTGGAACAGGCGAATAGGATTCCAATTTTCCCTGCTTGAACAAAAGATATTCAGTCCGCGGATTTCCTACAATTTGAACTGTCTTTGTGTCTATGTAAGTTGTGGTTTTTCCTTGCGAATCTTTTTCCCAGTAGTATGGATTTTTTTTGTACACGATTCTCTGGCCCGGAATATATTCAGCTATGTACCATCTTCCCATCGAAGGAATCTCCCGGACATTGCACGAAGCTTTGAACAGGTCTTTTACGCCTTCTGCGCCTTTTTCTTCTTTTGCTTTTTTATAAATGAAAGCTGGACAGAAACTCATGTTTGTGGCAAGCAGCGGATCTGCTATAATCCGCGGAAAAACAAAGTCAAACCGCTTGTCGTTTATTTTTACACATTCAATGCGCGCAGAACTTCCGTCTGGCATGGAAACAAACTGTCCGTTGTAGCCTGAGCTTTGGAACGCTGGATCTCCTGCAATTTCGTTGTACCAAAAAACAATATCGTCAGAAGTTACAGGAACTTTTTTGTCTGAACCGTACCAAGTCCAGTAAAGATTTTCACGCAAGGTGTAATGAACGGTGAGCGTGTTTTTTTCCTTGTTGGTTTCTACTTCAAAGAATGCCGCTTTTGGAAACCATTTTTTTTCAGCATTGTCATAGTCCACAAGGTAATCCAAAGTCTGGTTTATAATTCCTGCGCTTTCCGCATCGCGTTCTGCAATATACTGATTGAAAGTTTTTGGATCTGCGCTTATTGAAGAAAGCCATTCGCCGCCTTCTGTTCCGTCTGTAAATCCTCCGCCTTTCCATGGCTTGTAGAGTGTTTTTTCAAGAAGAAGCGAGCCGGAATTTTTTTTGTATTCTGCAATTTCTTCAAGTGTCATTTCAGGAGATTTTTGTCCGCAGCTAAAAAACAAGCCGGCGCATAAAAACAAAGCGAATGTTTTTTTCATGTTACGCTCCTACGGTTATAGTTCCTTTAAAGACATCCCGGAGAATTTTTACTTCTGTTGGAATTTCCTGTTTTTTTTCTTCAACTTTTTTTGGAACAAACTGAATTTCAAAGCTTATAGTCCGCCCGTAAATTTTAGAAAGATATTCTGAAATTTTAAAAGCCTGCTGCTGAATTTGCATCTGCTCAAACTGATTTTCACTTATTGCGCTTGCCTTGTTTTCTTCAAGCTTCCATTCTTTTGTCTGCATTAAAGTGCTTGCAAGCAAAGCGTCGTCTATAGAAAAATCAGAAATCATTGCATCTTTTACTTTTTCTATGTCCGAAGTGTCCACGTTATTTGATGCGGATTCTTTTTGCTGCGGAATGTCTGTTTCTTGCTCTAAAGGCTTATTTTCTGCCTCTGCTGAAAATTTTTCAGGCGGTTCAGCTCCGCCATCATAAAAAGAGTCTTCGTCTTCTTCCAGCGCGCTGAATGTGGGAATTGGAGCAGGAACAGATAAAAACGAATTTCTTGGCGCATTTATATTTGCCGGTTCATTTTTTTTTTCAGCAGAAATTTTTCTTTGCGCGCCCGAGCTTGCCAAAATTGGTTTTACAGCGTCAATTGCTTTTTTTACTTCTGCCGCGGAAACATAATCTTTGAGCCAGCAAAGCCTTGAAACTGCAAGCTCAAATTCGTATCTTGGACTTAAAGAATAACGCACGTCTCTGTAAAGCTGCATGAAAATTCCAAGAGCTCTTTCTATCTGCACGGAAGACCAGGAGTCCAGAACTTCCTTAGAAAAACGGTCTGCGCTTTGCCCCAGCAAGGATTCTTTTTTTACGCCGCTCTTTATAAGAAGAAGTGAACGCAAATAATCTGCGCAGTTCGAAACAAGCTGCTCAATGCTTACTCCGTTCTGCAAATATTCATCAAGCTTTAAAAGCGCGTTTTCTGAATCTTTTTTTACACAGAAACCGAATATTTCATTCAGGCGGTCAACTCCAACAAGTCCGAGTTTGTCGCGGATTTTTTCGTAAGTGATTTCTCCGCCGGAAAATGCTGCAACCTGGTCAAAAAGCGTGTACGAGTCTCTCATGGAGCCTGTTGATTCTCTTGCAATCCAGTAAAGCGCTTCGTCTTCTGCCTTTATTCCAAGTTCACTGGCGGCTTCTGCAAGCTGCTGTTTTACTTTTTCAATCGGAACAAGCCTAAAGTTGAACTGCTGGCATCTTGATTTTATTGTGGCTGGAACTTTTTGGATTTCTGTAGTTGCGAAAATAAAAATGCAGTATGGCGGCGGCTCTTCAATTGTCTTTAAAAGCGCGTTGAATGCGGAAGTTGAAAGCATGTGCACTTCATCGATTATGTAAATTTTGTATCTGCATGAATTCGGCGGAAACAAAACTTCATCTTTTATCTGGCGAACATCATTAACGCTTGTATTTGAAGCTCCGTCTATTTCAATTACATCGAGCGAAGAGCCTGCTGTTATTTCTTTGCACGCTGCGCATTCTCCGCATGGAAAAGCTGTAGGACCTTTTTGGCAGTTCAGGGCTTTTGCAAGGATTCTTGCGGTTGATGTTTTTCCGCAGCCTCTTGGACCTGAAAACAAATATGCGTGAGCTATCTTTTTTGACTGAATTGAATTCTTGAGAGTTTCTGCAACGAATTCCTGACCAACAAGATTGTCAAAATTCTGTGGACGACGCCTTGTCGCCGTAACTTCGTAAGCCATATCTTATAGAATACAGTAAAAAATCAATATTTACAACGGCAGTTTTTAAATGAAAAAGCTATAGCAATTTTTGTTGGTTACTTTAAAACAAAAAAAGATACTTTTATTGCAAAGTATCCTAATATTTCAGTGGGCCATCTAGGACTTGTCTTTCATTCGCCAGCGTCCGTGCTGGCTCATTTCAGACCGGCTTCATTCACTGCCAAGTGCATCCTGCCCTTTCTTCCTCCCATAGGTCGGCGTTCATTTCGCTTCAAGTCCTAGAAATTTAGTTGCTTATTTTAAAATAAAAAAAAGGACACTTTTATTACAAAGTATCCTTAATATTTCTGTGGGCCATCTAGGACTTGAACCTAGGACCAAGGGATTATGAGTCCCCTGCTCTAACCGACTGAGCTAATGGCCCGAATGTCAAATATTATATCTGAAATTTTACATTGGGGTCAATAGCAAAAATGTTTCCCCGCGCTAAATTTTGAATTTAGACAGGACACTGTCCATGACCTTTATGCTGTCGTGGGTTGTCTGCGCCATTTCGGAAATGTTCTGCGCCGAGGTGTTTATTTCCTTTACGCCTTCGGACATTTCGTCCATGCTTCCTGCAACCTGCTGGGCAAGCATATCGAGGTTTCCGGCCGCGGTCGCGACATTCTCAACCGCGGCGGACATTTCCTTTGCGGTCTTGAGAACTGTCGAAGTCGTATCGTCCACGTCCTGCAGATTCGCCAGAACCTGCTTTGAGGACTCATGCTGGCGCGACATCGTTGTGTCCACATTCTGAACAAGCGATTCGGTGGAGCTGACTTTTTCAGTTATCTTTTCAAATTCCTTTACGGAAATTTCGGAAGTCTCGACAACCTTTGCAATCACCTGGCCGATTGTCTCAAGCTCCTTTTTGATTGAATTTGACTGCGCGGCTGAATTCTCGGCAAGCTTTCTGATTTCGTCCGCAACAACGCTGAATCCCTTTCCGGCTTCACCTGCGTGCGCGGCTTCAATTGCGGCGTTCATGGCAAGAAGGTTTGTTTGGGAAGCAATCTGCGAAATGACCGAGTTCGCGTCCGCAAGATTCTTTGACTGCTCCGCCATGTTCTTGATTTCATCCGCCATCTCGTTCTGACGCGTTTTTCCGGAATCGGTAATTCGGATAAGCTCCTTGTATTCGCCCGCAAGATTCGCGACGGATTCAGACATTTCCGCGATGTCCGCAACCATTTTTTCGATGAATGAGGATGACTCGGTGATTTTTGCGGACTGGTCCTCGATGTTCTTTTCGAGCGACTCAATTCCGCGGCTTGAGCTGTCAAGAATTCCCTGAACTTCATCAAGCGTCTTGTTCTGCTTTTCAATCTGATTTTTTACGCTCAGAATGTTCGACATAATCTGAGAGACCGCGCTTGCCGATTCCTGCGAAGTTGAGGCCAGGCTTGTTCCGATTGACTCAAGCTGGGATTCCGCAGAATTCACGTCCGCAAGAAGTCCGCGCAAAGTTCCGATAAACTGGTTCACGGAATCTATCATCTCGCCGATTTCGTTTTCATTTTTGGCGTCTATTTTTATCGTAAGGTCGGAAGTTCCGGATTCTCCGTTCAGGCTTCTGAATGCGGCGGAAGTTCTCTTCAAAGGCTTTGTCACAATCTGAAGGATTATAAAAAGAATTATTCCAAGGCTCAAAAGGATTGCCGCAATCACAACAGGAAGCGCAAGTTTTATAAGCCGCGACGAGCTTTGTGCAAGCTCCTTAAGATTTATTCCGAGGTAAAGCATTGCGTTTCCGTCGTCGCTGTCAATCGGGCTGAAAACCGTAGCCGAGACGTTTCCCTTGTAGCGGTCAATCAGCTCAAGGACGTGGCGGTTTTTGTAGACTTCGCCGATGATGAACGGACTTCCCATTTTTCCGCCGGTCTTGGGCTTGCCGTTTTCGTCAACATCTGAACTTTCAACGCAAGTGTCTTCTATAAAAATGTTCATGCTGCATCCGAGCGTGGAGCCGTATTCCGAAATCCAGTCGTGGTCTGAAATTTCCTGCTGAATCACAAGGACGCTTCCGTTTATGGCCGGAAATCTTGCGGCTGCCGTTGCAAGAACCTCGTCATTTTTAAGCGAGACGCAAGAATTTAGGTTTCCGCCCGCGGCATTTGAAAGCGCCTTTTTTTCGGAGGCAAGCGAAATGGAACTGTTCTTTCCGGCTGAAAAAATCGTCTCGCCTGAGTTTCTGGCAAGAATCACGCTGTAAAGCTCCGCCTCTTCCTGAACTTCGGAAAGCCTCTGGAAAATTTCATCCTGCGATGAAAGACTGCTCCAGTCAATTTTGTCCTGAATCACAGAAAGTTTTTCCTCAAGATTTTTCTGCCGCGCGGTGAACAGAACGTGCATTCTGTCCGAGCTTGCCCTGAGCTCCATTTTTTTCATTCCGGTAATTTCGCCCGAAATCATATTGTGAAGCACAAGCGAGACGCAGACCGAAAGCACAACTGAAATAACAACCGAAACAACAACAAGCGTAAAATAAATCGACTTCTTCTTTTCCATAAAAACCTACCGGGGATTTTGCTGCCCCTTTTTATATTATTCAGACGTAGGGGGAATGTCAATTTTTTTTATAAGAAACTGCATTCTTAACTAAATTTTATTTTATTGATACAATTTTAGCATGAGCAATGTAACTACGATTATTCCGACACCTTCAACTTTTAAACGCGTAATTCTTGTTATTGCCGGCGCAGTTATTTTTTCCATGAACTTGAATTCTTTTGCTTATGCGGCGGAACTTTTTCCAGGCGGATTTGCAGGAATTTCACTTTTGATTCAGCGCGCATTCTTGAAGTTTTTCAATGTGAAAATTCCGTATACAGTTTTGTATTTTACGCTGAATGCCGTGCCGGTTTTTATAAGCTTTAAATATATTGGAAAAAAATTCACGATTTTTTCTTTGCTGATGATTGCGGTTTCTTCATTTCTTACAGATTTTATTCCTTCAATCCGGATTACAGACGATTTGCTTTTGTGCTCGATTTTCGGCGGAATTTTAAACGGACTTGCAATAACTTGCTGTCTTTATGCTGATGCTACAAGCGGCGGAACGGATTTTATAGCAATTTATTTTTCCGAAAAAAAAGGCATGGATATGTGGAACATGATTTTCGGAATGAATATTTGTGTTTTAGTTGTGGCAGGAATTCTTTTTGGCTGGGACAAAGCGCTTTACTCGATTATTTTTCAGTTCAGCTCGACTCAGATTTTAAATGAGCTTTACCGACGCTATCAAAAAATAACGCTTTTGATTATTACAGAAAAGCCTGACGAAATGTATCATGTTGTAAAGACTTCTACAAACCATGACGCTACAAAATTTATTGGAACCGGCTGCTACAAAAATTCAGAAAAGACAATGCTTTATACTGTTGTTTCTGCAGATGAACTTGGACCTTTGAGCCGTGAGCTTAAAAAATGCGATCCTGCCGCTTTTATAAATGTTTTAAAAACAAAAGAAATTTTTGGGCGTTTTTTTACAAGAAGCAAAGACTAAGACGTTTGCTAAAAATTTCCGCAGTATTTAAGAAGAAAAAATATGTGCTGAATTTTTCTTGGAAGGATTTTCCGCAGAGGCTCTGTGCTTTCGTTTTCGGGGCAGACTGCCATTGCCTGTGCCATAATGTCGCTCATTGCGGGCGGAATTTCGCCCAAGATTTTTTTTGCTTCGTCTTTTGAATATTGTTTGCGGGAAAGTCCAAAGTCTGAAAGTTTTTCTTTCGGGTAGAATTTGCAAGGCCGCCAGATAAGTGAACGGTTTTTGCTGTAAAAACTGCTTGCTCCAAAAAGCCTGCAAATAAAAGGCCGTGCGCCATAAATGGAGCAGTGGTAGTCATTTTCCGCATTGAAAAAAATGCAGGTTTTGCCGGAATTTTCATTTTCTTCAAGAAGTTTTTCTGCGATTTGTCTTTGGTTTTGTATAAGCCACAATGCCATAAAATTTGCTTCTGCTTCTGTTAAGTCCGGCTCAAAGTTGTGGCAGCACATTCCGCAGCCAGAAGGACAGGTGAATTTTGTTTTTTTGTACCAGTCCGACTGCTGTTTTTCAAGTTTGGTGTAAAGTTTTTCTATTTCAGCGGCAATTTTGCCTTCGCAAGTGTCTTTAAGGCTTTCAAAAACTGATTCCATAGACTTTGCCTAAATTAAGTTTTTACAAGAATTTTGCGCTGCACGTTTTTTTATTCTAGGTTTTATACAAGTCTAAAAAAGCGGCTTCTTAACTGTCATTCCCGTGCTGCGACACTGCGATGTTTAGGCAGTAAACTCGGTCAGGAATCTGTTTTAGATTATCGGGGCAAGCCCGATAATGACATTAAATTACAAAGTTCGACATTCAATTTAAAACTAGCTTTTGTAAGCGTCATTATGCACGCCGCTAATTGCTCTTCCGCTTGGTTCGTCCATTTTGCTCCAGGCTTCATCCCATTCAAGGGCTTTTGCTGTTGAGCAGGCGACTCCGGCTTCATGCGGAACCGCAAGCGCTGCGCTTTCGCTTGGAAAGAGATTTGAAAAAATTTCCCTGTAGTAATATTCTTCCTTTGTAACAGGAGTGTTTACCGGGAATCTTTTTGCTCTCTGGGCGAATTCTGCATCCGAAACTTTTTGCGCTGTCATTTCCTTTAATGTGTCAATCCAGCTGTAACCTACGCCGTCGCTGAACTGCTCTTTTTGTCTCCAGCAAATGTCCGGCGGAAGAATGTCTTCAAATGCTTTGCGTACAATCCATTTTTCAATGCGCTGTTTTCCGTTTGGAAGCTTTATGTTCATTTTGTCAAGCGGATTCAGTCTCATTGCAATATCGATAAAATCTTTGTCAAGGAAAGGAACGCGGCCTTCAACTCCCCAAGCCGCAAGAGATTTGTTTGCACGCAGGCAGTCGTAAAGGTGCAGCTTGCTCATTTTGCGCACAAGCTCTTCATGGAACTCGCGGGCATTAGGCGCTTTGTGAAAGTACAAATATCCGCCAAAAAGCTCGTCGCTTCCTTCGCCAGAAAGAACCATTTTAATTCCCATTGATTTTATAACGCGGGCAAGCAAGTACATCGGTGTTGAAGCGCGCACTGTTGTGATGTCGTAAGTTTCAATGTGGTAAATTACATCTTCAAGAGCATCCAAAGCTTCCTGAATTGTAAAGTGAACTTCATGGTGAACTGTTCCAATAAAATCAGCGGCTTTTTTTGCTGCGATTAAATCCGGGCTGCCTTCAAGTCCTACTGCAAAACTGTGAAGCTGCGGCCACCAGGCATCTTTTAAAGAGCCGGTTTCAATTCTTTTTTTTGCGAATTTTTGTGTGATTGCCGCGATTACAGTTGAGTCAAGTCCGCCTGAAAGCAAAACTCCATAAGGAACGTCGCTCATAAGCTGCTGTTTTACGGCTTTTTCAAGTCCGTCGCGAACATTCTGAATCACGTCTTCGTTTATAATTTCTCCGTTGTCATCTGTTGCGCGTTTTGCATTTTCTACTGCGCTGAATTCTTCCCAATCGCGTTTGTACCAAAGTGTCGGCTCTTTGTCTTTTGAATAGAAATAATGTCCGTTTGGAAATTCTTCTATAGAAACCATGTTTTGTCCTTCAAGAGCCTTTAGTTCTGAAGCAACATAGTAACGTCCCTGCTTGTCCCACGCCTGATAAAGCGGAATAACACCGATTTCGTCGCGGGCAATTAAATAAACGTCTTTTTCTGAATCATAAAGTGCGAATGCAAAAATTCCAGAAAGCTCTTCTATCATTTTGCAAAAGCCGTTTTCTTCTGCTCTGTATTTTTTGTAAAGCGGAATTATAACTTCGCAGTCGCTTTGTGTTTTGAAGCTGTATTTTTCTGCAAACTGCCTGCGGATTTCCTGATGATTGTAAATTTCACCGTTTGCCGCAAGGATAATTTTTCCGTCATCGCTAACAAGCGGCTGTTTTCCAGAAAGCGGATCTACAATAGAAAGACGCTCATGGCTTAAAATCGCATTGTTTCCAGTGTAAACTCCGCTCCAGTCTGGTCCCCTATGACGGATTTTTTTAGACATATCCAGAACTTGGGAACGAAGCTGTTCTTTTAAGCCTTCATCAATCGGCTGTGAGCCGCTGTTTAAATCAAATGCGCCAACAAATCCACACATAAATAACCCCTTTTTCAATTAATTGGCAAAAAAAAGACGCCTGTTCTGAGAGCATAAAAATACCCAAAAAACAGACGTCATTGTCTAAAAACAATATATTGATTTTTTAAATTTGTGTCAATTCTTAGATTGAAAATTGAAATTCCTTTTGCTTTCTATTATTCTATTTTTGGCAAAAAAATAACGGACTGCCCTAAGGAGGAAAAAGACAGTCCGTTTATGAAGCGTGTTGACTTCATTTTGTCGTTTTATTTACTGCTGGCTATAATTTACATGAAAACTGTAATGTAGTCAATAATTTTGAAGAATTTTTTAGAAGTTTTTTATAAACAATGCGGTATTTCGCAAGGAGTAACATTTTATGTCAAAAAAAGTCGGAATAATCGGCGCAATGAGTGTTGAGCTGGAGCTTTTAAAGTCTAAACTGGAAGAAAATCCAGAGGTAACTAAGGCTGGCGGCATGGTTTTTACTGAAGGAAAGATAAACGGCGTTTCTGTACTCCTGGTTCAGTCAGGAGTTGGAAAAGTAAATGCTGCATTGTGCGCGCAGAGGCTGATTCTTCAGTTTGGATGTACACATATAATTAACACTGGAATTGCAGGCGCGATGGCTTCTGGACTAAAAGTGCTTGATTTTGTTGCTTCCACAGATGCGGTTTATCATGACATGGATGCAACTGGATTCGGCTATAAAAAAACTGAAATTCCGCAGATGAAGTGCAGCGATTTTCCGGCAGACAGCAAAATGCTTGAAGCGGCTCGGTCTGCATTTAAAGAATTTCCTGCGGAACATAAGCTTGTGTTTGGACGGATTGCTACAGGCGACCAGTTTGTAAGCGACAAGGAAAAAAAATCCGCAATTCAGGAAACTTGCTCTCCGGCTTGTGTTGAAATGGAAGGGGCTGCTGTTGCGCACGCTTGCTGGATAAATGAAATTCCGTTTGTAATTATCCGTTGCATGAGCGACATGGCGGACGACGACGGAGAATCAACTTACAGCTTCAACGAAAACGAAGCGGCTTCATTGAGCGGCTCTCTTGTTTTGTCCATGCTTGATAGATTTTAGTTACATTTAATTCTTTTCCTTGCATTATATTGCAAAATCTTCCCATTTATTGTAAAAATATAACTTTAGTTATTTACAACAAATGGAGATGTTTTAAATGAAAAAGTCATTTTCTGCCGTTGCACTTTTTGCTATTTTCGCAAGCTTTCTGAATGCTGAACCTAAAATTACAAAGTTTGAAATTCAAGGCTTAAAGCGTACAAAGGAATTTGCTGCTCAGCGCGATTTAAAAAAGTTCATTGGAAAAGAAGCTTCTGCGGAAACTTTGCATAACATAGAAAATTCACTTCAGGCGGACAACCTTTTTACAAACATTTCCATTGAATGCGAGCCTATAACCGAAAATGAAAGCTGCGTGAAAATTTCACTTGAAGAAAAAATGTCCATTTTGCCGTTGCCGATTGTTGCCGTTAATGACGGACTTTTTTCTGCAGGTGCGTTTCTTATTGATTCAAATGCGATGGGCTTGAAAGATTTTTTTATTCTGGGCGGAATTTTTTCGCGGGACAACATTTCTGGAATGACATTTTTTTCACGTCCTCCAAAAGGCTCGTCATTGGGATTTTCAATTTACACAGGAATTTCAAAATCAGACACGGAGCTTGTTACAACGGAAGATGATTCAGTTTATGACTTTGGCTCTCTTTCTTTCCGCGGAAGCCTTGGCGTTTCCAAAAAATTCTTTGACTGTTTTTCTGCGGAAGTTAGCACAGGCTTTGGAATTATAAAAGTTGACGGCTCGGACGAAATTAAAGGCGAAATTGAATCTGAAAAAGTCTGGGAATCTTCTGCCGCAATAGATTTTAAAGCCGCTGACTGGAACGGAACTTTTATGTCCGAAAAATCCGCAGTTGCAAAAGCATTTGTTGACGTTACGCCTTGCAGGGATATTTTTAACGGATTTGAGCTTAAAATAAAAATTCAGCAGCCTGTTCTTGAAAAACTTAGAATTGTGCAGTCCGCAGCTTGCTTTTATGAATTTGACGCTCCGATTGTTTTTTACAGGGGCGGACATTCAGTTTCTGTGAGCCTTTTTCCTAGTGAATTTTCTTCTGATTCAATGGCGGGGCTTTCTATTGGGCTTGAATATGCTGCGCTTAAGACAAAAATAGGGCTTTTTTCTATTTATGCAGTTTATCAGACAGCGCGCGCAAAAGACTTTGACAAGACTTGGGTTTTTAACCAGGGAGCTGGCGGCGGAATGAAAATGTATCTTTCAAAAGTTGCGTTTCCGGCTTGTTCCGTTGAAGTCATTTACAATATTACAGAAAAAGAATTCAGAACAGGCTTTTCTATAGGAATGTCGATGTAGTTTTTTTATAAAAACTGAAAAAAATATATTTTGCCATAAAGGATGAATGTCGAGTTTTAATAAAACATCTGCTAAACAATTATTCCTATGCTAAAAAGGCTGTCATTGCCGTGCTTGACACGGCAATCTTTCCAACAGATTATCGGGGGCAAGCCCGAAAATGACATGAAATTATAAAACTCGAAATTAAGGGTATTTTGTCATTCCCCCCCCCCGACTCGCTCGGGGGAATCTCTTGCAATGGATTGAAGTGTCAAGCATGGCAATGGTATATAGCTACATTAAATTATTGCGTTTAAATGAACAGAACCCCGGTTGCCCGGGGTTCTGCCGTTCACTTTCGTGAACTAAAGGAGAGAGTTTTATCAGCTTTATAAGCTGATTAGAATATACATCATTCCAATTTCTTTGTCAACAGTTTTTAAAAAAATTTTTTAATTTTTTTTACTCGCTTTTGATTGCAATTTTCTTTTCTGTGGAATCTTCCTTGCGTCCGATTTCAATAGAAAGAATGCCGTTTTTGAATGTTGCGTTCACTTTGTTGGAATCAATGTCCTTTGGCAAAGTAAATGAACGTTTGAACTGGCTGTGCCTTGTTGTGCGCTCACGCAAAATGTAGTAAACATCGTCAACTTTTTCTTTCTTTTCGCCTGAATCAGACTTTGCGTTTTCAACAGAAGAAATTGTAAGAACATCGTTTTTAAGTGTTATGTCTACATCTTTTTCAGTTTTTCCAGGCAAATCCATAGAAAGCACATAGCTGTCTTTTTTCTGCACAACATCTACTTTCGGGGCAAGGGCTGCTTCGCGGTAGCTTGGCAATGCAAATCCGTCATTTCCAAAAAGTGAATCTAAAAGTGAAAGTTCGTTCATATAAATCTCCTCGCTGGTTTTACAGCATTGTTTTAATTTTTTTTCGTACTGCCTTTCAGCTGTACACTAGATATATAGCAGAACACGTGCCAAGTAAGAAAAAGTAGCAATTTTTTGTAGAAATGCCTTTTTTGCTTGTTTTAGGCTGAATATCTGTGTTTGGTTTTATATTTGCTTGAAAATTTGTGCTATTGCCGTTGAATTTGCCTTTTTATTTGAATTTTTTTGACGCAGAAGACAAAATCAATTTGGTAATAATTGGGAAATTTTGGCTCACATTAGGGATGTGAAATTTCCGCGCGGATTGGAAAGGCATGGGGATTTTTTTTGTGTGCTTAGTAAATTGCCATTTCTGCGATTTGCTTTAAGGAATTTCCTTTCAAAAATTCAAATTTTAATTTGCAATTCTTGCTGATATTGAAAACATTTGTTGACGATACAAGAAATTACCATTATAATTTTCTTCACATATATATATGGAGGACATAATGGCTAAGACCAAATATGTTTATTACTTTGGTGATGGCGACGCAGAAGGCGATGAATCAATGCGTCCAATCCTCGGTGGAAAAGGCGCAAACCTTGCTCAGATGGCAAAGAAACCTTTGAGCCTTCCTGTTCCATCTGGATTCACAATTTCAATTGATGTTTGTCAGGAATACTACAAATTAGGCAAAAAGTATCCGGCAGGACTTGATGCAGAAGTTGCTAAGTATCTTGCAAAGCTTGAAAAGTCAATGGGCAAAAAGCTCGGCGATGCAAAAGATCCGCTTCTTGTTTCAGTTCGCTCAGGCGCTGCAGAATCTATGCCTGGTATGATGGACACAATCCTCAACCTCGGTCTTAACGACAATTCCGTTCTTGGTCTTGCAAACAAAACACAGAACCCACGCTTCGCATGGGATGCATACCGCCGCTTTATTCAGATGTACGGCAACGTTGCAATGGGTGTAGATCACGACAAGTTCGAAGAAATCATCGACGAAGTTAAGTCTCACCGCGGAATCACACAGGATACAGATCTTACAACAGAAGAACTTCAGGAAATTGTTTCTAAGTACAAGGCAATGTACAAGAAAGAAAAGGGCGAAGACTTCCCTCAGGATCCGCACAAACAGATGTGGGGAGCAATCGGAGCTGTATTCGGTTCTTGGATGAATCCTCGTGCTATCACATACCGCAAGCTCAACAACATTGATGAAAGAGTTATCAAAGGCACAGCCGTAACTGTTATGGCAATGGTATTCGGAAACATGGGCGACACATCAGGAACTGGTGTTTGCTTCAGCCGTGATCCTTCTACTGGTGTTAACGAATTCATGGGTGAATACCTTATGAACGCACAGGGTGAAGACGTTGTTGCTGGAATCCGCACACCTCAGCACCTTTCTCAGCTTGCTGAAACAAATCCAAAGATTTACGATCAGCTTTGCAAAATCCGCGCTCGCCTTGAAAAGCACTATCACGATATGCAGGATATGGAGTTCACAGTTCAGGAAGGAACTCTCTATATGCTCCAGTGCCGCAACGGAAAACGCACAGGACCGGCAGCTGTTAAGATGGCAGTTGACATGGTTGCAGAAAAACTCATCACAAAAGAGCAGGCTCTTCTCCGCGTAAAGCCAGATCAGCTTGACCAGCTTCTTCACCCGCAGTTTGAGCCAAAAGCTCTTAAAGCCGCAGCGCCAATCGCAGAGGCTCTTAACGCATCTCCTGGAGCCGGAGCTGGACAGATTGTATTCACAGCAGATGAAGCTGTTGAATGGAACAAGGCTGGAAAGAAAGTAATGCTCGTTCGCAAAGAGACATCTCCTGATGACATTGCAGGTATGTACGTTGCAGAAGGAATCTTGACATCTACAGGCGGACGCACATCACACGCTGCTGTTGTTGCCCGTGGTATGGGAACTCCTTGTGTTTGCGGATGCGCGGCAGTTGTATTCGTAGACAAAGAAACAGTAAAGATTGGCGATAAGACTTTCAAGAAGGGCGACAATATTTCTATTGACGGTTCAACTGGTAAAGTTTACGCAGGTCTTATCCCTGTAGAAGAAGCAAAAGTTTCTGGCGACCTTGAAACATTCCTTGGCTGGGCTGATGAAATCCGCGCAAAGTCTGTACGCAAGACAGCTTCTGGAAAAACTGTAAAGGGATTCGATGTTCTTGCAAACGCAGAGCAGAATGAAGCTCCACAGGCATTCAAGTTTGGCGCAAACGGAATTGGTCTTTGCCGCACAGAGCACATGTTCTTTGAAGAGCCAAAGCTTTCTTCATTCCAGAAGATGATTATTTCTGAAAACACAGAAGCACGCAAAGAAAACCTTGCAAAGATTCTTCCACTTCAGGAAAAAGATTTCTACGGAATCATCAAGACAATGGGTGGACGCGCTGTTACAATCCGTCTTCTTGACCCGCCTCTTAACGAATTCATTCAGGCTGCTACAGATGTTGAAGCTCAGGCACTTGCTTCTAAACTCGGAGTTTCTGTTGCAACAATCAAGGCAAAGTTCGCTGACCTTAACGAGCACAACCCTATGCTTGGACACCGCGGATGCCGTCTTGCAATCACATATCCTGAAATCTACGAAATGCAGGTTGAAGCAATCGCTTTGGCAACTGCACACGCAGAAAAGGACGGAATTGCACATGATGTTCGCATTATGATTCCTAACGTAACTTCTGTAAACGAACTTAAGCAGATCCGCGCACAGGCAGAAGCTGTAATTGCAAAAGTAAACGAAGCAAAGGGAACAAACCTCAAGTTCCAGATTGGTTCTATGATTGAATTCCCACGCGCAGCTTGCACAGCAGACCAGATTGCTCAGTATGCAGACTTCTTCTCATTCGGTACAAACGACCTTACACAGACAACATTCGGCTTCAGCCGCGATGACTATGGCAAGTTCATTGATTCTTACCTTGACCAGAAGATTCTCGAAAAAGATCCATTCAAGACTCTTGATCCAGACGGACCAGGCGCTCTTATGGAAATTGCAGAAGCTAAGGGACGCTCAGTAAAATCTGACCTTCACCTTGGAATCTGTGGAGAGCATGGTGGAGACCCAGATTCAATCGCTCTTTGCTACAAGCTTGGTCTTAACTACGTTTCTTGCTCACCATTCCGTGTACCAGCTGCACGCCTTGCCGGTGCACAGGCTGTTATTAAAGCTCTTGCCGCTGCAAAAGCTGCAAAGGCACCAGCAAAAAAGCCAGCTGCAAAGAAAGCAGTAGCAGAAAAAAAGACTTCAACAGCAAAGAAACCAGCTGCAAAAGCACCAGCAAAGAAAGCTCCTGCTAAAAAGCCGGCTGCAAAGTCAACAGCAAAGAAGCCAGCTGCAAAAGCACCAGCAAAAAAAGCTCCTGCTAAAAAAACAACAAAGAAATAATTTTCATTGATGTTTAGCGGCTAAATGCTAACTTCCCCTCTAGGAAACTGGAGGGGATTTTTTATGCCCTTAACATAAGTCTTCTTTTTTACTAAAATCAAACATATATGAAATCAATTTCTAACTTTCATACGCATACAGAGCTTTGCCATCATGCAAAAGGACAGCCGGTTGATTATGTTAATCAGGCTATGCTGGAAGGCTGCACTGCTTTGGGATTTTCTGACCATTGCCCATATCCGGAAGATTTTTTTGACTACTGGCCGGAAATAAGAATGACAACAAAAGAGGCTTCTGAATACAGCGAATGGATTGAAGAGGCAAAGGAAGCTGCGGCGTTTCCTATTTATCAAGGATATGAATGCGAATGGGAAGAATCATATTCTGGCTGGTATGATGAGCTTAAGGCGAACTTTGGCGCGGACTATCTAGTTCTTGGCTCACACTGGGTTACAGACGGTTCAAGCCATATTTATATTCCCGATGTTGAAAGCCCTTCGCTTTTAAATAAATATATTGACCAGACAATAGAAGGAATGCGAAGCGGATATTTTGCATTTCTTGCCCATCCGGATTTGTTCATGGCAGGCTATAAAGAATGGGATGACCAGTCAAAGGCTTGCAGCCAGGCAATTTTGGATGCTGCTTCTGATTTGGATTTGCCTATTGAAATAAACGGACTTGGAATAACAAGAACTCCGAATCATACAAAGCGTGGAATGCGTTATCCTTATCCGTTTGTAGAGTTCTGGGAAATGGCTTCCCTTACAAATGTCCGTGTAATTTGCAATTCCGATGCGCACAATCCTCAGGATGTTATAATGAACGCTTGGAAAGCCAGGGATTTTGCAAGCCGTTTTGGAATTGATCCTTTGGAGCTTCCAGATTTCTGTACTGATTAAAAACAAGAATTCCGCTTTTCATTGAATTTATCAGAGTGAAATTTTCCGGACGTTTTATAAAAACTTTGGCGTCTGGAAAGTCCTTGCAAAAAATTGTTTCGTAAACAATGCCGTCCACAAGATTATTGCTGAATGTTTCTGCAAAAAGTTTTTTTCCGCCGATTAAAAAAATATCGTCTGGGCAAAGAAAATCCAGCGCATTTAAAGCTTTTTTTATAGAAGAAAAAAAGAAAAATTCATTGTCTGTGCGTTCTATTTTTTGCGTGGCGGCGTTTCTTTTTACTACAATGTTCAGCCTGTTTTTAAGCGGAAAGGGCAGAGTCTTAAATGTATTGAATCCCATTATGACGGCTTTTTTTGTGGTCATTTGCTTAAAGAAATCCATGTCTTCCTTGCATTCTTTTTGAAGCGAAGAGTTTTTTTTCCAGGGAAGCGTTCCGTCTTCTAGCGCAAATTCTCCGTTAAGCCCGGCGGCGTAAATTGCATTCATTTTTTATCAGACCTTTTGCCTTAGTTTATAGTTCATGGAATTGCAAGGTCAAGACTTTTTGAGCGCAAGGTTTGTATTGCCATATTTTTGCAAATCAGAGATAATGTTTAACTATGAAAATTACAGATTTTATGAAGAGGCTTTTTCAGAAGTCTGGAAAGAAAAATGAAAACTCCGGTTTGCTGGACAGAATAAATTTATCAATGAATCTTCTTGTGCAGAAATCGCAAAATTTAAATAGCCAGTTTGATGAAGAAAAAAAACAGATAGCGGACCTTGCCGAGGAAGCAAAAAAAATAGCCGGCTCTTCTGAAATTTTTTCTGCAAAGCTTGAGCAGGACATCCTTGGAAACATTACAGCCGTAAGTTCCGCCTGTGATTCAGTCCTTTTAGGAAGCAATGAGTCCGCAGTAAAAGAAACGCTCGCTTCCCTAAAAACAGTTCTGGCGCAAAGAATGGCGTTAAAGTAAATTACAATTTTGAAAAAATATTTCCAAGGCTTTCGTGCAGAACGAGGCTTGCAATTCCGTCGCTTGGAGTCGGGTCGCGGTTTATAAGCACAATATTTTCTCCGCGGAAGTAATGAATCATTCCTGCCGCCGGGTAAACGGTGAGAGATGTTCCCCCGATAATCAAAAGGTCCGCGCTTCCTATTGCCTTTATTGCGCCGCTTACAACTTCATCCTTTAGCGATTCTTCGTACAGAACAACGTCCGGCTTTATAAGTGAGCCGCATTTTTCACACAGGGGAAGTCCGTCTTGGTCTGAATGCGAGGCAATATATTTTTCATCGTAAAATGCGCCGCATTTTGTGCAGTAGTTTCTAAGAACGCTTCCGTGCAGCTCAAAAACTTTTTTGCTTCCTGCCGCCTGATGAAGTCCGTCAATATTTTGAGTTACAACTGCCAGAAGCTTTCCCTGCTTTTCAAGTTCCGCAAGCTTAAAGTGCGTAATGTTCGGCTTTATTCCAGTTACAAGAAGTTTTTCCCGGTAGAACCTATAGAATTCCTTTGGATTTGAATGAAAGAAAGTCGCGCTTAATATTGTTTCAGGCGGATAAGCCCACTTTTGATTGTAAAGCCCGTCAACACTTCTAAAGTCTGGAATGCCGCTTTCTGTGCTGACTCCAGCCCCTCCGAAAAATACAATTCTCTGGGATTTTTCTACAAGCTGTTTTAACTGCTCAATTTTTTCTTCCATAAAAAATGCCTCCGTAATTATTTTAGCCTCCGTTTACATTTCAAGCGCGGAAAGCTCTTCCCATCTTGTGTATGCTACTTCAAGCTCTTTTTCTAGGTCTGCATATTCTTTTCCGGCCTTTGAGGACTTTTCATAGTCAGGGCAAGCCATAAGTTTTTCAAGCTCCGGCTTTTTGTCTTCAAGCTCAAATATGCGCTGCTCAAGTTGCTCGAATTCCTTTTTTTCCTTGAACGACATCTTGTTTTTTTTCTGATGGACTGGAGCTTTTTCCTGTTTTTCTTCCTGCTTGGATTCTGATTTTTGCTGCGCGCTTTGTTCCTGCTGAAGCTCAAGATATTCCGAGCATTTTCCAACAAAGCCGGAAACGCTTCCGTCGTTTTCCATTATAAACATTGTGTCGCAGATTTTGTCCATAAAGTAACGGTCGTGGCTTACAACTAAAAGGCAGCCCTTGAACGAAAGCAAAAACTGCTCAAGGATATTCATTGTAAAAATATCAAAGTCGTTTGTAGGCTCGTCCAGAATTAAAAAATTCGGATTGCTGATTAAAAGACGCACAAGATAAAGCCGCTTGCGCTCTCCGCCGCTCAAAGTTCCCACTGGCGAATATTGAATTTTTCCTTCAAAGCCGAACTGCTCAAGGAAAAGAGGCGCGCTTAAAACAGTGCCGTCATTCATTTTCATAACGTCTGCCGCTTCCTTTATGTATTCAAGGACTGTAAGCTCCGTGTTTTCAAAATGCGGATTCTGCTCGTAGTACGCAATCGAAGTGTTTTCTCCTTTTACAACTTCGCCGGAATCTGGCTGGATTTTCTGCGTGATTATATTTAAAAGCGTAGTTTTTCCAGAGCCGTTGCCGCCGAACACTCCGATTTTTTCGCCCTTGTTGAAATTGTAGCTAAAGTCTTTAAGAACTGGAAAAGACTTTTCAACGCCGCTTTTGCCCGAAGAAGCGAATCCTTTTTGAAAATTTTTTGTGATTTTATGAAGCTCCAGAATTTTTCCGCCGAGCCTTCTGCCTTCAACTTCAAAAGTAAAGCCTTTGTCTGTGGAAAATTTTTCGCGGTTTATTAAAGCCTGGTCCCGCTGAATTCTTGCCTTTGCCTTTGTTCCGCGCGCGCAAGGTCCTCTCATAAGCCAGTCGCGTTCAAAGCGCAAAACTGATTCAATTCGGCGTTCTGTGTTTGCTTCAATCTGGGATTCTGTCTGCTTTTTTTCAAGGTAAGTTGAATAATTGCCTGTGTAAAGTTTTATCTTGTTGCGTGCAAGCTCATAGATGTTGTTGCAAACTGCGTCCAAAAAGTAGCGGTCGTGAGTTACCATAAGAACTGATCTTTTTGTTTCGGCAAGATAATTTTGAAGCCACAATATTGTAGAAATATCCAGATGGTTTGTAGGCTCATCCAAAAGAAGCAGCTTTGTGTCTTCAACAAGAACTTGTGCAAGCGCAACTTTCTTTATCATTCCGCCTGAAAGTTCACCCATTTTGCGGCTAAGGTCATTTATTCCAAGCGTGGTAAGAATGGACTTTATTTGGGACTCATAGTTCCAAAGGTTGTCTTTTTGCATTTTTTCATTCAGCGTGTTGAATTTTTGCTGGGCTTGCTGCGAGTTTGTTTTTTGAAGCTCATCGCAGGCTTCTTCGTATTCACGGATTGTCTTGAGCTTGGGACTTTGAAATTTGAAAATATGGCTTTTAATTGTGTCGTCCTTGCTGTACAAGGGATTCTGGGCAAGAAAAGAAACGCCGGCCTCTTTGTTTAGAACAACAGTTCCTTCATCCGGGGAAAGCAGACCTGCAATCGTGTTCAGCAAAGTTGATTTTCCAGTTCCGTTGCGTCCTATAAGAGCCGCCTTGTCTCCTTCGTTTAAGCCGAACGTTACTCCTGTAAACAAAGGCTTTTCACGTCCGATTTTTGCAAGGTTATTCACAGATAAAAGATTCATGCCCAAGATTTTAGCAGTTAAAAAGTGAAGTTTCAATTAACCTTTTTTTGGAGGGAGGAAAACCAATTAATTCGGGAGCATAGTTTTTCCTCCCTCCATACCACCCTCCTTTCCTTGCACCGCTTAGGGTTGCACCCTAAGAACCTGCTTAAAATTACTATTGTTTGGTTTGATATTGTAAAATTTGACTGAGAAATTTATATTTAAGTTTTTCTTGTCATTCCCGTGCCTGACATGGGAATCTATTGTAAATGGGTAGACGCTGGGGAAAAGTTTTGTTATTATAAGCGCATATTTTGCGCGACTAGCTCAGTTGGTTAGAGTACAAGCATGACACGCTTGGGGTCTTTGGTTCGATTCCAAAGCCGCGCATTTTTTTGTTTTGCCGCCATTATAAAAACGAAACCTCCAGTGCAGCTTGAACAGTTTGCGCCGGAGGCTTTTTTATAAGCGTTTATTTTCACACGGATTGGAAAAATCTAACGATTTTTCTGTCAAAAAGTTGTTTTTTGAAATTTATTCAGTATAATGTAAAAGAAGTTGCAATATGCAAATAAACTGGAGGTGTTTATGTCTTTTTCTGTGATTGAAGATATGTACGAATCTTTGACGTTGGAAAAACAGCAGGAGCTTTATGACTTTTTATGTTTTTGGTGAGTAAAACCAGCAATTTAAAGCAAGAACATACTTCTAAAGACACATATTCAAAAGAATTCTTTACTCTATTTGGAAAACTTCAGGATTCTTCTTTCGTTGAGCCAGAAGATAGTGTTGAACTTGAATTCAGTACTGGTTACCCACAATGTAAGGGAATTCAGCCGGATTGATGGACTTTCTGTTGAAGACTGGCTGGAATAGATTTGCTTTAAATTGCCACACTGATTGGAAAAATCTAACGATTTTTCTGCCAAAAAGTTGTTTTTTGAAATTTATTTAGTATAATGTAAAATAGATTACTGAAAAGTTAAAATAAGATTGTCGTATCAAGCCCGATAATGACAAGAAGGAATCAAGCGCGGGAATGACAGAAAAATCTAAGCTTGATAATGGCATGAAAATGTAAAACTGCCATTGTCTGGCTTGCTCCGGCAGTTCCGTGCCTTTGTCATTGTCGGAATTCTCCCCGGCAATCTTTAAATGTGTACATTTTAATTGGAGGTCTTTTATGAAGAAATTTATTGTTCCGGCTTTATTTGCGTTTTTATTTGTGGCTGCGTCCTGCATGAATGTGAGCGGCAGCTCTGAAAAGGGCGGCTCAATCCGTGTAGCTCTGCCTGGCGGACGCTATGTTTATAGCAAGGAAAATGCCGACAAGTTTGTTGTCCGTGTAATCGGCGAAGGAGAGCCTATAGAAAAAGAGGCCACATTGGGGGGGGATGTAATAGAGTTTACAGAGCTTGAAGCCGGTGAATATACCGTTGAGGTGGAGGCATGGGATTCTGATAATGATAAGCTTATCGCTTCTGGAAGCAAAAAGATAGAAGTTGAAGCGGATAAAACCACAGAATGTTCTTTAACTTTAATACTTCTTTCTAACACCTTTTCTATTGATGAAGACGGAAATATAGTTGTAGACGAAACCAAGCTTGAAAAAACAGCTCTTGCAACTGTAATTAATACCGCCACAACAATTACAGGAAGCGGAACAGAAGGTGTTTTTATTGACGGCCGCACTGTAACTTTAAGTCCTTACAGCATAGGAAAATACGAAGTAACGCAGGAACTTTATGAAGCTGTAATGGGGGTAAATCCAAGCAATTTTAAGGATTCCCCTGCAGATGGAGAAACTCAAAAACTGCGCCCTGTTGAAGGTATATACTGGTATCATGCGATTTTGTTCTGCAATAAACTTTCCATAAAAATGGGACTTAATAAATGTTATATAATTACTCAGTCGGATGGCACTGAAATTGACTATGACAATATTGACCTTAGTAATATTAAGACCATTGCTCCAAACTGGCAAATTTCATATAAATTAGAAAATAATGGCTATCGTTTGCCTACAGAAGCAGAGTGGGAATTTGCAGCCCGTGGAGGAAACAAAAATGCTAATGACTGGGGTTGTACTTATGCTGGTAGTGATACTATAGGAGATGTTGCATGGTATAATGACGATGGTGTTAGAAGTACTAAGAAAACCCATGAAGTTGGACTGAAAAATCCTAACAGCCTTGGACTTTACGACATGAGCGGAAATTGCTGGGAGTTTTGTTCTGATAGATCAAACAGTATTTCAACAGGAGAAGTGACAGACCCTATTGAAAGTGGAGCTGGATGCATACGTAGAGGTGGTGGATGTTTTGAAGAAGATTCTACAAATATTTTTAATCGTTCTTACCAAAGTGCAAGTGAGCTGACAGCTTATCTTTACCAAGATAACGGATTCCGCCTTGCCCGCACTGTAAAATAAAAAAAAAACACGCCGAGTTTTCCTTGAATTCTCGGCGTGAAATTTAAAAAGTATGGCGTGTTTTAAAAAATTCTCGCCGAGTTTTTTCTGTTTTCTTCAATAAAAAAACTAACGTTCATGCTATATGGCCCTAATTTCAAATTTTGATAAGAACAGTAATTTAATGTCATTATCGGGCTTGACCCTGCGATGTTTCTGAAAGAAGCTCGGTTTATAATCTGTTGTGTTGTCAAAGATTCCAAACCGAGTTTGCTACGCAAACGTCGCAGCATAAAGTGTGGGAATGACAAAAAAATTCAAACCTGATAATGACAGAAAAACTTGAGATGGATAATAATTTTTAAACGGCTGTTTTTACCAAAATTCAACGCTTAACTGAAGGAATACTTCCTAACTCCTGAAGTGAGTATTCCTAAGAGTTGAAGTGAATATTCCTAAGACCTGAAGAAAGTATTACTTAGCCTCTTAGGAAGTATCTCTACGGCTCTTAGGAAGTATTCCTTCAGTTTTGAATTATTTAACCTTAATTTCGAGTTTTATAATTTAATGTCATTATCGGGCTTGACCCTGAGATGTTTCTGAAAGAAACTCGGTTGATAATCTATTGAAAATTTACAACAGATTCCTGACCGAGTTTACTGCGTAAACATCGCAGTGTCGTAGCACGGGAATGACACTTAAATTACTGTTTTTATCAAAACTCGAAGTTTGGGCTATTTAACAGAAAACCAGTCTTCCATACGTAAAAAAGAGCGTTCTGCGGCCTCGGTAAAATCTGTTGTATTGTGAGTTACAAGAACCATTCCGTTTGCAATTGCGGTTGCGGCAATCTGTGTGTCGCAGTATGGGAGAGATTTTCCTTCATTTGAGCATTTTCCTGAAAGCTGACCGCATATTCCTGCTGCAAAATCGTCGTAGGGAATTATCTCGATGTTATTTTTTAGATTTTCAGTAAAGTTTACGATTGATTCTTTGCGTTTTCCTTCCGGCATTCTCTCAACTCCGTAAATAAGTTCTTGCCAGGTTACGGCGGAAATAGCACAGAAATTTTTTCTTGCCTCATATAAATCAATCACGTTTTGGTTTGGACAATCCTTTGAGAATTCTGACACGATGTTTGTGTCAAGAAGATATATTTTTTTCATTTTTCCTCCGTAAATGATTCTTATTGCTAACTATCAGTGTCATTATCCGGCTTGATCGGATAATCTTTTGTGCGAGATTTCCGGGCTAAATGCTATTCCTCGAAAATTACCCTGTTCGGGTCAGCATAAACTTTCGGTCCGAGAGGAATTCCTTCATCGCTTAGAACATCCTTGTATTCTTCGCGCCATTCTGAAAGCCAGCTTGTTTTATTTTTGGGCGATTCTTTTTCATATTCCTCATAGCTGATAATCACCGCAACCGGCTTGTCGTACCTTGTAAGCTCAACAGGTTCACCGCTTTCTGCAATCTTTACGAAATTTGAAAGATTGTTCCGCGCATCATAAATTGAAGTTCTACACATAGTTTCCTCCATAGTTTGCAAGTTGAATGCTATCAAGTAAAATAATAACATTGTTTTATTTTATAGTCAACATTAAAAGTTATAGCCAACATTTTTTTTGAGGTGAGATATAAAGTTCCGCACATAGCTTCCATTGACTTTAAAAAGCCAGTATTTTATTCTGACTTTATGAAAAAGTTCATTTTGATGTTACTTTTGTTTTTATCATTGACTTCATGCACTATAGCCCGCAGTAAAAATAAAGCTGAAGTTTCATCTGGCGATTCTGAAGCGTCAACAACTGCAAAATATTATCTTTTCAGCGACTATCCTTTTATGTCTGATAATCCTGATTTTATGGGCAAAGCCATGAATTATGCATATCAGGAATATTCCGGGATTTCCGTTCCCGCAATAGTTTATCCGGCGGATTCTTATTTCAGAAAAGACATGTCTGATTATGACTCTCCAAATTTGAAATTCATCAATATTTCTGTAAAAAAAATTACGCAGGCGGAAATCTTCTTTAAAAATACGGGAAATTCTGATTATACAAGTCTGCTTGTCAAGCTCGATTTGATTCCTGGAGCTAATTGCAAAGTCAATCTGACGGACTCATTTTTATGAGAGAATGTATATCGGTTAGATAAAATTGATTTCTACTTTCAGGACGAAACCATGAGCTCATTTTCTGCGGATGATTTTTTTGATTATCCGGAGCTTGCGGATTTTGACTTGTCCGGTTCAGGAACTTTTTTTCTAAAAGAAAGCGATGGATATTATTATTTGATAATTAAAAACCGCAAATCAGACGATGAAAACGCAGGATTTTTCAGGCTGAGCATTACAAAAGAAACAGGCGAAGAAACAATTGTTGAAAATGAAATTTCCTATAACAGCGAATACAATGCTTATTCATATAACCTATGGGATGATATGGCCATTGCAGATTTTTGCTTTGCAAAAAAAGTTAATGTTGAATATCGTTTTTCCGATGGCAAAATAATATCCGAAGAAATTACAAATTCAGAGCAGCTGGAAAAAATAAGCATGTGGGTAGCCGCGCTCTGTTATTCCGGGTATAGATAAGGGGAGAATGACTAAAAAGAACTGATATTTTTAAGAAATAGAGTTCCGAACTTTGCTTTTCCATTGACTTTTGAAAGAATGTAAATTATATTTTAAATGCTTCGTTGATAAAGCTAGCTACCCGTGCAAAGATTCTTTAATCATGTCAATACTATAATATTTTTCTTGGTGTCAGATTTCTGTCGCTAGGTGTTAACGGGTCAAAAAAAGACAATACGAATCTGGTGCTTAAAAGGATAATATTATGGACTCTATTGAATATTTTAAATTGCAGGCAAAAAATCTTTTTAAAGATTATCAAAGCCGTTCATTTGATGAAAATAAAAATCTTTACATTTTTAAACCTAAATTCTTTGATGTGAATGCAATCTTTTCTGATTTTGTCTTGCCATTTCAGAAAGAAGATTTTTCATTTACATTGACTAATTCCCAGCATACAATTGCAAAAATCGCAGGCTTTTCTAATTGGACTGATTTAAAATCTGCTTGTATGGAAAATGCACTTGAAGTTGAAACCGCAAAAAAGATTCTCAACAACTCACGTTATAAGTTGCTTTCAAAAAACAATGCAATTTCAGTTGAAAAAAATGAATCAAAGCATCTTCCTGCCCCTCAGAATTTTTATGCTTGGATAATTCCAGATATTCTAGGAACTATCTACGAATTTTCATTTAACCCTGTAGAATACGCTGTGAAATATATGATTTATTACAGCAAAGAAAATGATGTTTCCACTGCAAAGCCCATGGCAGAAGGTTCATTTTCCCCTATTAAGCATATAGACAGAACTAGAAGTAACTATGCACCGTATTATTGGGTTCGTGCTTTTGACGGAAAGAATTATGGCGAATGGTCAGAAATAGCACAAAAGAACAGATAAGCATATAGGGGAAAATATAATGACAAATATAAATGATTTCACAAAAGAAAAAATCTGTACATATAAAGAAGAAACTTATTCAGTCCGAGACAACGGAGCTGTCATGCGACATTCAAAAACGGAAAGCAGAAAAAGAAAGCTTGATGATGAATGGACTTTTGGAACTACAATAAATGAAAAAGGCTATCCGTGCATTGCACAGCAAGTAATTCATAGAATTGTAGCGACAGCATTTCTTGGCGAGCCGCCTTCAAAAAGTCATGTTGTTGACCACATAAACACAAATAGGCAGGACAACAGACCTTCAAATCTTCGCTGGTTAACACGGCTGGAAAATATAATCCTGAATCCTATTACTTGCAAGAAAATTGAAGGCTTAGCAGGAATGAAAATAGAAGATGTTCTAAAAGACATAACTGTTCTTCACAAGTTTAATTTGCCGCCGAATATTTCTTGGATGAGAACTGTAAATCAAAGAGAATCTGATTCTTGCCTTGAAAATCTTACAAAATGGGCAAATCAGAATTCCCCTAAAAATGTTTCTGCTGGCGGAAGCCTCGGAGAATGGGTATATAGAACACGGAAAAATATTTTCAGATATGAATATCCTGAAGGATTTGAAAAATCAGACGGAACGAAACCTGACATTATAATGTCGTTGTCGCCAAATGCCGCACAGGACAAAACGAGATGGCGTATTCCCGCGGAATTCCCATGTTGCCCGAGTGAAATAACTGAGACTCCATTACAGGATTATTTTGAAAATCTAAAGCAGGGAAAAATATTCTGCCGAAACAAACAGTATTCTTCTTCCGTATTGGAAACTGCATTGCATGAAAACATGATAATTGTAAAAGGAGAAAGTCGCGAAATAGATGCGATAAAACCGTGGAATCTCTGCACTATTACTTTTGAGAACAATCTTTTTGTCCACAGAGTTTATATGACTTGCTTTGCAAAAGAAAGTGCAGATAAGTTTTTCCTTGTTCTTCAAGGGCGAGAAAATGAATGGACTGGTGGCACTGTCTTTGATGAGCTTTGCTGATATTCGTGATATGATTATTCAAGGAGATTAAAAATGAAAAAGACAATATTTATATGTTCAATTCTTTTGCTTAGCGCAATGTCGTTGATTAGCTGTGTCTCAACAACCAATGTTGCCAAGTTTTACACAGAAGTGCAATCAATAGAATCTGTTCCAGAAGACTGCAGGCTTGCTGAAAATGAAGTTCCAAAAGTTTTTTATTCAGATGATATTCAGTCAGATTTATATTTTGTGCGTTCAAATTATTTTCAGGTTATAGGATATTCCGCTTGGAACGGTCCTGATGAAATTGGAGCAGGAGGAGAAGATTGTTTACAGAATGAAATAGTTTCTTTTTGTAAAGGAAAGGGGGCGAAAGCAGCGATTTACAGTAAAAGATATACTGATACAAGGAATGGAGTTTATTCCGTTCCGCTTGTAAATAATCATTATTACACTGATTCCAACGGATATATGCGTTCTTATAGCACAACTTCGTTTATGACAAATTCGTATTCTGTTAATCGCTACAATTATGATGTTTATTTTTTTGTTCCTTATAGTCAGTCTTATATAAAAGCTCCTAAAATAGGAATTGAATTCAGAAATCTTGATTCGGCAGACAGAATAAAACTTCAAAGAAATACCGGAATATGCATAGATATTGTATATGAAAACTCTCCGGCTTTTTTCGCTAATCTTTCAAGAGGCGATGTGATTATTGAAATCAACGGTACAAACATTCTTAATACTGACACCTATCTTTCTGTATCCTCAAAGTTGTCTGCCAATGATTCAGTAGAGATAAAATATATCCGGAATGGAAAAGAAGAAAAATCTGTATTTAAGATTTTTTAGATTCAAGGAGTTTCTAACAATGAAAAAAATATTTTCAATTTTTACTTTGCTGTTTATTTGTTTTATATTATTTTCTTGTGCAAGTGGAACTGCTTTTGTTACTGGAAAAAAGAGACCTTCTGTAAATCCTGACAGGATTTCTATATATACAGAACCTCCAGAAGATTATGAAGTCATTGGAATCGTATCTGCTGCAAGAGATTATCCAGTCAAGCTGGATAATGACATCAAATATGGCAATGTCTTTGTTGCTGATTCTGCGCAGAATGTTACTGGCAAGGCAATTTATGTTCTAAAATAAAGTATTTCTCTTAATTTTTGACAATTCGCTGTGCTGGTGGTATAATATTCGCACTTTATTAGAAGGAGTAAATATGTGAAATTATCAAGAAAATCAACAATCGTATTGGTTTTGCTCATGGCTGTCTCCACTTGTTTTGCCCAGAAATGGAAAAATATTGTAAAAGGACTTGGAGACAGAGTAGGCGGAAAGAGCAATTCGCAGCAGGCAACAGAATAAACTGGAAAAGAAGATATGCCTAACTTGCCTGGTTTTAATATGAATGTTGAAACAGGTCCACGTAATATAAAAAACTATAAATCAAAAAGACCAGCCAAAATTCCAAATGAGCCTTATCTTCAGGAAATGGCAAATAAAAATGATAACGCAGAAAAGGCTCTAAAAAAAGAAGATTTTAAGAGAGCGTATGAGCTTTTTAATACACCTATTAAAGCTAAAGCTACAGAAAAAATATATGATGATTATGATGGCTATATGGCAATGATGGACTGGGAAAGAGACCTTTCAAGCTGGGTTAATACCTTTTATGAAGATCCAAATTATCAGGGAGAAAAATAATCTCATTTAGCTTTTTCATAAAAATCTAAAAACAAGAGCCGTGCTGGAAAATGCATTTAAATGCAAAATCCGGCGCGGCTTTTTTTGTCTGTAAAAACTTGCGTAGGAATTATATTTTATTCCAGCAGCCGTCCTGCCTTGTAGGATTCTTCAAGATAGCTTGGGTTCTGGTAATAGAGGTCTGTGTTGAAGTTTGAGATTTGGTCGCTTATAAATGAATTGAATAGCTTGATTAAAGTTTCTTCTTCTGTTCCCGGAACAGATAAGTCTTCAATCATTATGCAGTAAAGTTTTCCTATGTCCTGAAATCCGGGCAGTGTGTACTTGCAGTTTTTTACAGTTTCAAAGTCGCCGTCTTGGATTTTGTAGTCCCGGATTATTTCATCGCTTACTTGCTCAAATGAAAGGCAGTGGTTTACAGGCGCGGCATAGAGCTGCTTGTGCACGCCCTTTTTGCCAAGCGCATTAACAACAACTCCGCGGCGGTTTTTTGTCTTGCGGGCAATAAATTCAATCAGCGCGCAGACATAAAAAAAATCATTCCTCTGTTCTTCGGTCATATACAATCTCGCTTTTTTTGAAATTAAGGCAGTTTAATGCTGATAATGTATGGAAACTTATTTGATGTGTAGGGTTCTTGAATTCTGCAAGTGCCCAAAATTGTTTTTTTTTGTAATTGTGCCTTTAATAAAATCGTTTACATAATTCCATACTGTGTCGTTCGCCATCGGACCTTCGACAATATCGTAATTGTGAGTTTTTCCGCTTCGGCAATAAGCAATGAATTCAAGCCAGCCGTCATTCATTTCATTGAATTTTAAAATTGAAAGAGATTCATCGGCGGTATAATCAAAAAAATTGATTACAGGCTTTTCATTGTTTCTGTTTGCCCAGCGGACGGCTTGCTTCCAGTTGTTTGTGCAATAAAATCCCCATGAAAAATCTTTTGTGTATAAACTTTTTCGGATTTCTGGAAACTGCACAATTTATCCGCTTGCATGGTATAATACGCTTTTATTCATTGCTAGATATTTTTCCTCGTTTTACTTTTTGGGTGGTGGTCATTTCCAGGGGCTGTTCGAGCATTGTGATTTTTGAAATGCGGGCGTAAGGCTGAAGTTCCTTGTTTACTTTTGAAATTATTTTTTCAACTTCTGACTTTATAGATTCGTCTAGCGGAGAGGATTCTCTGTTTATGTTCAGTCTTGAAAAAAGGTCGTCGCTGGCATAGACAAGAGCTTCAATTTGCTCGCTTTTTGTTGCTTTATCTGCAATGTAGCCGCGCACTGTGATTTGCGCTATGTCTGTAAAAAGCTGGAATGCGTTTTCAATTTCTTCCGGGTAGACGTTTTTTCCGCCTTCTGTAACAATCATGTTTTTTACGCGGCCTGCAAGAATAAGGTAGCCTTCGCTGTCTAGTTTTCCAAGGTCGCCGGTTTTAAAGAATCCGTCTGGAGTAAAGACTTTTTCGGTTTCTTCTTCCATGTTGTAGTAGCCTTTAAAAACCATCGGGCCTTTTACCGCTACTTCTCCGATTCCGTCTGCGGAAGGCTCAAGAATTTTCATTTCCATATACGGAAAGAAATACTGGCCGACACTTTCAATTTTAAATCGGCTTATCGGGTTCAATGCGATAATCGGGCTTGTTTCTGTAAGTCCGTAGCCCTGCACAAAGTCAATTCCCATTTCGTTGTAGATTTTAAATACGCTTGAAGCAAGAGGTCCTCCGCCGCAAATTGCAATTCTTAGCGACTGAATGTTTGCTTGTTTAAGCACGCTTTTAAAAAGTGTCTTTCCGGGATTTACTTTGAAAACTTTTTTTATTATGTAGGAAATGCACATCATGGCATGGATTGCGCCGTTTACAACCGGGCCTTTTGCCTTGATTCCTTTCATTATTCCTGCAAGCAGCTTGTTGAATAAAAGCGGAACCCCAAGGAGCATTGTGATTTGTCCTTCGCGAAGCTCTTTCATCAGCCGGGAAACTGCCATGCTTTTTCCGAATACAATTTCAGCTCCTACAGAAAGGCTTTCTATAAAAACTGCCTGCATTGTGTAAGCGTGGTGAATCGGAAGAAGCGCGTAAAAAACATCAGTTGAAAAAATATCCATGCGGGTTTGCGCGATATATGCGTCGCTTACAAGGTTCTTGTGGGTGAGCATTACGCCTTTTGGATTTCCTGTTGTTCCGCTTGTAAAAAGAATTGCAGCAAGGTCGTCTTCTTTTGCGCTGCGAAAATCATGTTCAATTGAATTTGGCTTTAAACTATAAACGTATTTTTCTGAAAATTTCGGACTGAGCGAATAAATTTTGTATTCAGAATTTTGCGCGTCAAAGGTTGGAAACTTTTCTTCATCGACAAAAAAGAATTTTGGCTTGGCTGTGTTCAAAAGATTTTTTATTTCCTCTTCATGGAGAGCGTAATCTATAGGACAGATTGTAGCTCCGGCGGCAAGAGATGCAAGGAACACAAGCCCCCATTGAGGGGAGTTTTTTCCGCTTACTGCGATTCTGTCTCCTTTTTGGATTCCGTTTTCTGTGAACCAGGAGGCAAGGGCTTTTACTTTTTGTTCTACCTGTGAATATAAAAGTGTATTTTTTGAGCCGCCTTCGCCTTCAAAATCTGTAAAGCAAGGTCTTTCTGGAAATCTCTTTGCTGTTATAAAAAACATTTCGGGAACTGTGGGCCATTCCCCTGAAAAGTCGATGTCTTTGTATTTGCTTAAAAAATCCCAAGGTGTTTTTGTGGCTGTCTGCATAGTCTGTTCTCCAGAAAAATATTAGTAATTTATAATATTATATTCTATCACGAAATCTGGTTTATTTAAAACAAAAAACGGCCGCAACCGTTTGTTGGTCGCAGCCGCATTTTTAGCTTGGCTAAAGTTTGGAATCGCTATTAGTACATTCCGCCCATTCCATCCATGCCCGCCTGTGGAGCAACTGGTGCTGGTGGTTCAGGAATATCTGTGATAGCGCATTCTGTTGTGAGCAGCATTCCAGCTACAGAAGCAGCATTCTGGAGAGCGCATCTTGTAACCTTTGCAGGGTCAATGATTCCAGCTTCCATCATGTCTACCCATTCGCCTGTAGCGGCATTGTAGCCAACGCCTTTCTTTTCTGCCTTTGCTTTGTCAGCGATTACAGCTCCGTCTACTCCTGCATTTTCTGCAATCTGGCGGATAGGCTCTTCCAATGCTCTTTTTATAATCTGGAAACCAACTTTTTCGTCTCCAGTAAGATTTTCTTTTTCTGCGTCAAGAACTTTGCTTGCTTCGATGAGCGCAAGTCCACCGCCTGAAACAATTCCTTCTTCCAAAGCTGCTCTTGTTGCCGCAAGAGTATCTTCAACACGGAATTTCTTTTCTTTCATTTCTGTTTCTGTGATTGCGCCGATGTTGATTACAGCTACACCGCCAGAAAGTTTTGCAAGGCGTTCCTTGAGCTTTTCCTTGTCATAGTCAGAAGTTGATTTTTCAATCTGATTCTTGATTTCTGCAACACGGTCAGCGATTGCCTTTTTGTCTCCAGCGCCGTCAACCAAAGTTGTGTTGTCCTTGTCGATTTTTACAGACTTTACCTGTCCAAGATCTGCAAGTTCTGTTGATTCAAGCTTAAGTCCCAAGTCTTTTGTGATTACTTTTCCGCCTGTGAGGATTGCGATGTCCTGAAGCATTTCCTTTCTTCTGTCGCCGAATCCAGGTGCTTTTACAGCACAGCATTTGAGAGTTCCGCGGATTGAGTTTACAACCAAAGTTGCAAGAGCTTCACCGTCAAGGTCTTCAGAAATAATGATTAAAGGCTTTCCTGTCTGTGCAACTTTTTCAAGAACAGGAAGAAGATCTTTCATTGTGCTGATTTTTTCATCGTAAATAAGGACGTAAGCATCGTTGTAGTTTACTTCCATGCGCTCGCGGTCATTTACAAAGTAAGAAGAAATATATCCGCGGTCAAACTGCATTCCTTCTACAGTTTTTACAGTTGTGTCCATGTTCTTGGATTCTTCAACTGTGATAACGCCGTCTTTTCCGACTTTTTCAATTGCGTCTGCAAGGATTTTACCAATTTCCGGGTCGTTGTTTGCAGAAATTGTCGCTACGTGAGTAATATCTTCGTTGCCTTTTACTGCGCGGCTGTTCTTTTTTACTTCTTCAACTGCAATTGCAGTTGCCTTGTCGATTCCGCGTTTGATTTCAATTGGTGTCATTCCTGCTGAAACGGCCTTGAGACCTTCGCGTACAATTGCATAGGCAAGAACTGTTGCTGTTGTTGTTCCGTCTCCAGCTACATCGTTTGTCTTTGATGAAACTTCGCGTACAAGCTGTGCTCCCATGTTTTCAAAAGGATCTTTGAGCTCGATTTCTTTTGCAACTGAAACGCCGTCTTTTGTGATTGTCGGTGCGCCATATTTTTTGTCAAGCATAACCAAGCGTCCGCAAGGTCCTAATGTTACTTTTACTGCGCGAGCAATCTGCTCAACTCCGCTCAGCATTTTTTTGCGTGCATCTTCACTGTAAACTAACTGTTTAGCCATGATTCTAACTCCTATTTTTATTAGCTGCCTTGAAAAATCTAAAGACAGCTTAAAAATTTTATTTTATTGCAAATAAAGATACTAAAAATTATAAAAAGCGACAATATTTTTTACTAAAACTTTTATTTTTTTTGTTTATTTGTCAATTAATATAGAAGAAACTTAATTTTTTAGCCCAAATGTCGAGTTTTGTTTTTGCTGAATTCGCAAATTGATGCGCTTTTTCTGATAGCTTATTAAATTTTTATGCTCAATTAATAAAACTTGAAATTTTGATTTTTAGAATTATTGATTGTTTTTGGGAAAATCTTTGCAAATCACTTGATATTTTCTGTAATTGTATTATAATCATAATTGTAATAATTACAAATTAATTTACCGGGAACTGGACTGCCGTTTTTGGCAATTGCATAAAAAAAAGCAATGGTCTATAATGCTTCCAGTTATTATAGTTGAATTTTTCAATACAAAGAGGTTTTGAAATGAACATGAGAGCTGAATGGGAAGGTTTTAACCCAAAAGGTTTGTGGACAAGCGAAGTCAATGTTCGCGATTTTATTCAGGCTAACTATACTCAGTATAGCGGCGATGAGTCATTCTTGGCTGGACCTACAGCTGCCACAAGCAAGTTGTTTGATGAGCTCCAGAAGTTGCAGAAAGCTGAGCATAATAAGAAGTGCGTTGGTCTTGACGGAAAAGAAAGATCAGGTGTTCTTGATTTGGATACAGACGTTGTTACCAGCCTTACATCTCATCAGGCTGGATATATTTGCCCGGAAGGAAAAGATCTTGAGCAGGTTGTAGGTCTTCAGACAGACAAGCCTCTTAAAAGAGCATTTATGCCTTACGGCGGAATCAGAATGGCTGAGCAGTGCCTTGAAATGTACGGCTACAAGCCAAATCCAGAACTTCACAGAGTTTTCACAGAATATCACAAGACTCACTCGGACGCTGTATTTGAAGTTTATACTCCAGAAATCAGAAAAGCTCGCAAGGCTCACATTCTTACTGGTTTGCCTGATACTTATGGACGCGGACGCATCGTAGGAGACTACCGCCGTGTTGCTCTTTATGGTATTGACTATCTTATCCAGTGCAAGGAACAGGACAAGGCTAACTGCGGAAACGGAACAATGACAGATGATGTTATCCGCCTCCGTGAAGAAATTTCTGAGCAGATTAAGGCACTCAAGGGAATCAAGGCAATGGCTGCGATTTACGGATATGATATTTCAAATCCTGCAAAGAATGCAAAAGAAGCTTTCCAGTGGCTTTACTTTGGCTACCTTGCCGCAATCAAGACACAGAATGGCGCCGCAATGTCTGTAGGACGCATTTCAACATTCCTTGACTGCTACATTGAGCGCGACTTGAAAAAAGGAATCCTTACAGAAGAAAAAGCACAGGAACTTGTTGATCACATCGTTATGAAGTTCCGCATGGTTCGCTTTGCACGTATTGAATCTTACAATCAGCTTTTCTCTGGCGACCCGATTTGGGCTACATTGGAAGTTGCAGGTCTTGGACAGGACGGACGCGACATGGTTACAAAGAACGACTACCGCTTCCTCCACACATTGGAAAACATGGGACCAAGCCCAGAGCCAAACATGACAGTTCTCTATTCAAAGAGACTTCCAGAAAACTTCCGCCGCTATGCCGCAAAGATTTCTATCGACACATCTTCAATTCAGTATGAAAACGATGATGTAATGCGCCCAATCTGGGGAGATGACTACTCAATCTGCTGCTGTGTTTCTGCAACTCAGACAGGAAAAGAAATGC
>JAUNWH010000081.1 GCA_030540405.1 Spirochaetales bacterium | reverse complement strand
TAAGACTGTGGAAACAACAAGTTTTTGCACTGCAGTGCAAAAACTTGTTGTTTTTTATATTTTTTTGCATTAAACTAAAATTACCATGGAAGATTTGCTTGATATACAGAGAGAGAGCTTCTTGGAGCGTCTCCGCACATTTAAAGACAAGCAGCTTATAAAGGTTGTTACCGGAATAAGAAGATGCGGAAAATCCACATTGCTTGCACAGTGGCAGAAAATCCTGCTCAAGGAAGGTGTCGAGAAAAAGCAGATTATTTCAATTAATTTTGAAGACTATGAATTTAAAAGACTTTGCAGCAATGATTCGCTCTATGCCTATGTAAAGGAACGCCTGATTCCTGACAGACGAATGTATCTTTTTTTTGATGAAATACAGCGTGTGCCGCAATTTGAAGAAGTCGTAGACAGTTTTTTTATAAATCCTCTTTTGGACATATACATCACAGGCTCTAATTCAAGCATTATGTCCAGTGAGCTTGCGACATATCTTTCCGGCCGCTATGTGGAAATAAAAATGCAGCCTTTCTCATTCAAAGAATTTGTGCATGCCAAAAAGCTTGACCAGAATCTTCCAAACGCCTACAGGCAGTATCTGGAAAACAGCTCCTTTCCTTATTCGCTTTGCCTTGAGAAGACTGGCATAAATGACTACCTGGAAAGCCTTTACAATACCATTCTTGTAAAAGATATTGTATCAAGAAAAAAAATTACGGATGTTTTCCAGCTCCAAAGTGTTGCGGAATTTGTTTTTGACAATATCGGCCTCGAAGTTTCCAGCAAGAAAATCGCAGACACAATGACAAGCAGCGGCCGTAAGATTGATTCCCGGATGGTTGAAAATTACCTTTCATCTCTCGTGGAAACGTATATCGTCTACAAAGTTAAACGCTACAATATCAAGGGAAAAGAATATTTAAAATCACTTGAAAAATATTATGTGGCGGATATTGCCCTGCGTTCAGCCTTGCTAGGAAGAAAAGCAATGGATGTTGGCCATATTCTGGAAAATATAGTTTATCTTGAGCTTATCCGCCGCCGTTATGATGTGTATGTCGGAAAAATTGACGAGGCGGAAGTTGATTTTGTAGCCCAGTCGCAGGACGGAAACATCTATATTCAGGTAGCCGCCACTGTCCGCGACGAGCAGACTCTTGAACGGGAACTGCGCCCGCTAAAGGCAATAAAGGATAATTATCCTAAGATGATTTTAACTTTGGATGACGACCCGCAGGGTGATTATGATGGAATTATCCGTAAAAATGCATTGGAATGGCTGATGGAAGATTCATAATAAAAGTATTGCAAGCTTCATTTTCTACAGGATATGGCTTTTTTTTAGTTTTGCCGGTTTTCTTGATTGCACTGTTAGCCGTTTACTGCATTGCTGGAAGTTTCTTAAGTTTTATTTTATGAAGTCAGAAACATCACAGCCTAGAGCCAGCGCGAGCCTTTTTGCAGTCCTTGCGCCTATCGGACGTTTTCCTGCTTCCATAAGGGAAATATTCGGAACTGCTATGCCGGAACGCTGGGAAAGCTCCGCCTGAGACCATGCCTTGTTTTCCCTGCGGATTTTGAGTACATCGCCTGGCGTTACTTGCTCTTCAATTTCTTTCATAATCTCGCTGTCTCTGGAATCTATATATTTATCGTCATCTGGAGAACTTTCATCTTCCTGCAGTACCTGAATGTCAGGCAACTTTTCACGCAGAATCTGAATCACATAGTCGGATCCTTGACCGTAGATATATGTGTTAATATGGTGAGTTTTCTCTGCTACCAACATAGGTTACCTCCACAATTATTGCACCTTTTTCCCAATGCCAGACCGCGCACCAGCTATATCCTAAGTGGCAATGATAAAAATCTTTAGAAAGCTTTGAGTATCTGTCCCATTCTGGCAAAACGGCTCCTTTTTTTCTTAGATCTTTTACAAGAACTGAGAATCTCTTTCTGACATCATCTGGAAGTTTTTTAATTTGCTTTTCTATTTTTCGTTTCCAGACAACTTGATACTCTTGCTGCTCCATAAATACAGTTTATCATTTTTGATAAGATAGTCAAGTGAAAACTGCCCATTCAAA
>JAUNWH010000019.1 GCA_030540405.1 Spirochaetales bacterium | reverse complement strand
AGTAACTATATTTTAAAATAAAGTAACTAAATTTGGAAATATAGTTACTTTATTCGCTAAACATAGTTACTTTATTTTTAAAGCTAAAATTCCTCACAAACATATATTGGGAAATGTCAAGATTGTGCAAAGATTTTTAATTTTTCATAAAAAAATTAAAATTTACTTGATACAGACTGGTTATAAAAATATACTATTTATGAGGATTATTTTTTATGGAACAAAAACTTTCAGAAACTGACAGAAAATTATTTTATGTAAAGCTTCCTTTGCTGTTGCTTTTATCTTCATTTTCACCATTTTTGCTAGCTCCGGCTTATTTATTCATTACAGGAATTGCTACGGTTGATGAATTTGTCACTATCTTATTTTCACCTTACACAATTCTTGCCTATGTGATTGCAATTTTATGCCCGTTTGTTTTTTACAGATTTCTTAGAAAAAGGATTGAATCTTATGATGGAACAGATGAACGCATTAGAAAAATAAATCTTTTATTAAAATATTCCGGCAAGATGCTGTTTGTAATAAATTTAGCTTTAGGAATTGCAATACCTTTTCTTGCCTGCTTCGTAATTCATTCCAAGGGCACGCAGTTTGAAGCATTTGAAGGAAGCTCGCCGTATCTTTCAATCATTCTTATCTGCACAGGCTTCATGCTGCTCTACGGAATCAGCTTTTACACAGTTTTCAACAGCCGCTTTGAGCACTTTTTGCACTGGCTTCCGTTTGATAAGTCCGTTGTCACTTCATCAAACCGCGAAAGAATCATACTGATGACGCTTGTAAACCTTTTGGGCTGTTTTCTTGTCATCACGGCATCCTTTTTGGTTCCTAGCGTTGCCTCTGACTCTTCTGTTTCCGGCGTTCTAAAAGTTATTTTCCCGGCGGCAGTATTCTGCTTTATTTCAGTCGGACTTACAACTTCCGTTACAGCTTACGACATAAAGAACAATCTTCAGCAGGAAAAACAAATTTTGGGCGCGCTTGCTGAAAAGAACTATGCGATAAAACGGGCACAGGTTGTTACAAGAAACGACTTCGGAATCATCATAAACGACTTGAACAACGCATACAGAATCATAAGAACGATTTTTCAGGAAATCAGCAAGGACGTAAATTCCACGCTGTCTGTTTCGTCTGAAGTTTCGGAGCACGTTGACCAGTCGATTTCAGAAATTGCAAATGTAAAAAGCATTTCAAATTCCGTAAAAAATGAAATGATAAATCAGGTTGCCTCGGTTGAAGAGACAAGCGCGACGGTTGAAGAAATCATCAAACACATCCGCCACTTGAATGAAGAAATTGAAAAGCAGACATCAGCAATCGACCAGTCTTCAGCCGCAATTGAGCAGATGGTTGCAAACGTAAACGGAGTAACTTCAAGCCTTAAGAAGAACAACGGCACTGTTCAGGAGCTTGAAAGCGCATCCGAAGCCGGAATGAAAAAAGTCCACATTGCAAGCGAGCTTTCCGAAGAAGTTCTGGAAAAATCAACATTGCTGATGGACGCAAGCAAAGTCATTCAGGATATTGCAAGCCAGACAAACCTTCTTTCTATGAATGCCGCGATTGAAGCTGCCCATGCCGGTGATGCGGGCAAAGGATTCTCTGTTGTTGCGGACGAAATTAGAAAACTCGCAGAACAAAGCAATGAGCGCGCAAAATCCATTGAAAACAACCTTAGAAGTCTTTCTGAATCAATCAACTCGGTTGCCACAAATGCAAATGAAGTTTCTGCTCAGTTTAACAATATTTATTCTCTCATAAAGAAAGTTCAGAACGAAGAGCTTATAATTTCCAATGCGATGACTGAACAGACTGAAGGCAACAAGCAGATTCTTGAAGGAATCAGCCGCTTGACAGAATCAACAGCAACTGTAAAGGACGGCGCGGCGGAAATGCTGAAAGGCGGCGAGCAGATTTCTATTGAAATGAAGAACTTGAACAAAGTAACTTCAGAAACAAACACAAAAGTAAATTCGATTAATGAATCTGTTCAAAAAGTTACAGAAACTTTGGCAGATTCAAAGGAACACGTTTTGGAAAATTCCGCGAACGTCAAGTCATTAAGCGAAAAAATGTCGGACTTCAAATTTTAGCTTTCCCCCTTGACACTGCTCCCCTTTTCCGTGCATACTGCAAAAAGCAAAGGGGGAGTAGTTACTTCTTTAAGAATCAACAGCCGGCTCTTTGAGTCTGGTTCTTAGGCTTCGGCTCGGCCGGGGAAACAAGACCTTTTGCCTGATTATCCTGTTAATTTCAGGGTGACCGGGCAAGAGGTCTTTTTTTTGCGGCGGCGGATTTTCTTCATATGGAGGTTTTGAAATGGAACGGATTTTGGATTATTTTTCGAGCGGAATCGGGGCTATGTCCTGGCAGAATTTCGCGATGATTGCGGTGGGTGCGCTGCTGATTTTTCTTGCGGTTTACAAAAAGTACGAGCCGATGCTGCTTCTGCCGATTGGTTTCGGTGCGATTCTGGTGAATCTTCCGCTGGCGGTTGTGCTTGGAACGGCGGAACATCCGGGCGCGCTTCAGATTCTTTTTGACTGCGGAATCATGACGGAACTTTTTCCGCTTCTGATTTTTGTTGGTGTCGGCGCAATGATTGACTTCCGTCCGCTGCTTGAGCGTCCTTGGCTTTTGATTTTCGGGATTGTGGCGCATTTTGGAATTTTCATTGCGGCGGCGGTCGCATACTGGGGATTCGGTTTCAGCATAAAGGAAGCGCTGAGCATCGGCGTTATCGGGGCTGCGGACGGTCCGACTGCGATTGTTGTCGCAAGCCGCTTCGCAAAAAATCTTTTGGGACAGATTACGGTTGTCGCCTACTCGTACATGAGCCTTGTTCCGATTATCATGCCGCCTGTAATCAAACTTCTTACAACAAAAAAGGAGCGGACAACAAGGATTCTGGCGAAGAACAAGAACATTCCGCATTGGGTGATGGTCGTTTTCCCGGTGGCGGTTACGATTGCGGTAAGTATTCTGATTCCAGATGCGGCGGCTTTAATCGGATTCCTGATGTTCGGAAATTTAATCCGCGAGTGCGGCGTTCTTGAAAAACTTTCAGCGGCGGCACAGAACGAGCTTTCAAACATTGTGACTTTGCTTCTGGGAATCAGCGTGGGCGCGAGCATGACGGCGCAGAATTTCCTTACCGTGCAGACGCTTCTGATTATGCTTTTGGGTCTGATTGCGTTTATCGGCGACACGGTATGCGGAATCCTGTTCGCAAAATTACTGAACCTTTTCCGCAAAAAAGGCGACAAACTGAACCCGATGATCGGCGCGTGCGGAATTTCCGCATTCCCGATGGCAAGCCGCGTCGTCCAGAAAATCGCCCTTGAGGAGGACAATCAGAATTTCATCCTCATGCACGCCGTAAGCGCAAACGTTTCAGGACAAATCGGCTCGCTTGTCATCGGCGGAATTATCATGGGCGTTTTGGGCGGAATGTAAAAAATGTCAACAGGAATAATGATTACAGGACCGTCCGGAAGCGGAAAAAGCTCGCTTGGAAAAATCGTTGCGGAAAAACTGGGCTTTCCGTATTTTGATGTGGACGATTATATCTGGAAAAAGGACACGCCCGAGCCATACACTCAGATGTATTCAAAAGCGGAAAAAATAAGCTGGCTGAGTGGCGACATTGAGCCTTGTGAGCATTTTGTGATGGCTGGCTCGATGAGCTCCTTTCATCAGGCGTTCGACGACAAGTTTGAACTGATGGTCTTTCTTTATGCCGGACCTGAAATCCGATTGCAGCGCGTCCACAGCAGGGCAATTGAACGGTTCGGCGAAAGAATACTTGAAGGCGGAGACCTGTACGAAAGCCACCGAAAATTTCTGGAAAGCAACCGCAGATACGAAACCGACGGCTCCCCGAATCTTTGCGAGCAGAAAGAATGGATGAAAAGTCTGCAATGTGCAAAAATCGAACTGGACGGCACAAACAGCCTTGAAAGCAACGCGGAAATCATTGTAGAAAAATGGAATAAAATGAAAAAGAAATAAATCCGACAAGGAAGACAGGAGAAAGAAAAATGTGCGAAGAATGTTACTCCGACAAAAACAGAATAACTCCGCTGCTGAATCCATTGGACTGCCTGAAAAACCACACTCAATATATCTGCGGAACTTGCGGACGCTGCATCTGCATTGAACACGACCCGGTCAGAGGCCTGCAAAGATGGAATTTTCCTTTCAAATCATTGGAAATCGCAAAACTTTATCTGCGGACGGCCGACTTCAAAGCAAAAAGCTCATACGGCATTTACGAAATAGAAAACAGCAAAGGCAGAAAATCCTATAAAATTTTCGCCACAAACGAGGATTTGGAGTTATTCCTCAAAAAGAACAAGGACAAAAAATGCAGCCAAATGTCTCCTGTTTTCAGCGTTGCAAAGTACAAAGAATATTCGCGGACACAAGTGCGAAAACTGACTTCCGCCGAAATAGAACAATACATGAGCGAACGTTGAATCCGTGCTCGGGAAACTTTGTTTATTCATCGTGCCGGATGTGACATACTCGGTTTGAAAAATCAAAATTTTTTACTTCAATAAATCTTCTTAAACTAAAAAGGAGGCATGCTTCGCCGCTACGCGGAGTTTTTATGGGAGTCTTACTTTGAAAAACTATACTCAGGTTTATGTGGAAAACAGTTTTGAAGCGACAGAAACATAACGGGGATAGCACCGCCTATGAGCATTGCGAGCTTTCTGTGAACGGAGATGGGCTTTCTGGCGTTAGCCGAAGCAAAAAATCCATGCGATATTGAAACAGTTCACAAGAACAAGTGGGAAACCATGACGTTTAATGTATTTGAAATGGGAAGTGAAAAGGCTGTAGATAATGCGTTTAGGGTATTGAGGGACGGCAGAGTGGTTTTAGGCCGATTCATGAAGTCCCTTGGAGCAAATATTGTGCAACTGTAATTGATAAATACGGAGTGTGCTGGTGGCTCTCCATTTAACGTCTTTTGCAAAGGCTGCATAGAAACAGACGGACATTGCAAGGAATGGGAACAATCCGGCGGCTGTCCGATACATAAATGCGCAAGAGAACACAAGGTGCAGTTCTGCGGATTGTGCAAAGAATTTCCCTGCGAGTGGCTGGTTCAAAAAATTGTCTGGAGACGAAATGTGGTAGAAGAATTAACTGAATTAGCGAATTTATATCGGCAGAAAAATATTCTGAAAGAAATTCCTGCCGGGAAATTTTGAAGACAGACAACGGAATTTACGAGGGGAAAATCATGAAAACAGACTACAGACAAGCAACTCCCCCCCCCCAAGACTCGGAACTTCTATTTCAAATTTACAATGCCCATCGACAAAACTGAAAACGTAAAGTTCTACACGCAAAAATGCGGATTCAAAATCGTTTCCACAGAAAAAGACGGCAGCGTTGAGCTTGCAAGATTTGTTCTGGAAAGATAAATTTGGATTTTGGAACGGAGAAAAAATGCTTGAAGTAAAATTTTATGATAATGCGGATGACGACTTGTTGAAATTCGCAGTGATTATTTCAAAGTCAAACGGAAAATGGGTGTTCTGCAAACACAAAGAAAGGCAAACCTATGAAGTTCCCGGTGGACATCGCGAAAAAGGCGAATCAATTTTAGAAGCCGCAAAACGCGAACTGAAAGAAGAAACCGGAGCCGTAGATTTTACAATCAAACCTGTCTGCGCATATTCTGTAAAAGGCAAAACAAGAGTAACCGAAAACGCAGATGATGAAACATTCGGAATGTTGTTCGTTGCCGACATTCACTCCTTTGAAGAAATCCGCAGCGAAATAGAAAAAATAATTCTTACAGATGAACTGGTGGACAGCTGGACATATCCGCTGATTCAGCCTAAATTGATACAGAAAGCGCAAAAAAGAGGATTTGTATAAATTCAACTTCGCAAAAGGATGATTCGATGAAAATTATTGATATTGTTGGAGACAACTATTTGGGCAAATGGGACAAAACCAGAACCGCTTGCAGAGGAATCGTAATTGAAAATTCAAAAATCCTGCTTTCATACGAAAATATAACCGGCCAATGGATGATTCCCGGCGGCGGCTTGGAAGAAAACGAAAGCGAAGCGGACTGCTGCATTCGCGAAATTGCGGAAGAAACCGGAATCCTGGTAAACGCCTCTGAATGTCTGCTTGAAATAGATGAATACTACGAAAACTGGAAATTGATTAACAAATATTTTATCTGCAAGGCGAAAGGAACTACCGAAACAAAATTGACCGAAAGAGAGCAGAAAGTCGGAATGGAAGCAAGATGGCTTTCTGTTGATGAAGCTAAGAACATATTTTCAAAGCACGCTTCATACGCCGCCATGGACGAAATTCGAAGAGGTCTGTATTTAAGAGAGCACACGGCATTGTGTGAATTGGTTTGATTGCCCTGAATGTTGCGTTATTACCAGGATTATCCTTGCAAGACTTTTAGGAGACGAAAAATTGAAAACCGTTACAATCTGCGGAAGCATGAAATTTGAAAATGAAATGAAAAAAATCACCTTCAATTTGGAAATGAAACACAATATGTGCGTTCTGCAATGCGTCTACAATGATGAAAAGCCGGAATTGAGCGAAAACGAAATTGCCGCATTGAATTCTGCACATTTCAAAAAAATTGAACTTTCGGACGCAATTTATGTGGTCAACCTTAACGGCTACATCGGCGAGCAAGTAAAAATGGAAATCGGCTTTGCCCAAACGCACGGAAAAGAAGTGATTTTTCACACGGATTTTTGCGGATTGCCGAGAAACAGTTTTAATTTATGAATTTGAAGCAATAACAAAAAATTGTATTGCAAACTTTATTATTAGGAGGCAAAAATTGGTTCGGAAAATTCTTGAAAACGAGCTGAACGAGTTTTTGGAATTGTATCTGCACCTGCACGAGGATTCTGTTCCGGCTATGTCGGAGCATTTGACCAAAACTTGGAAAAACATCGTTCAGGACAAAAATCATCATATCATCGTAAATGTCGTGGACGAAAAAATCGTTTCTTCCTGTGTGTGCGTAGTCATTCCGAACCTCACGAGAAACGTGCGACCTTATGCCTTTATCGAAAACGTCGTCACGCACAAAGATTACCGCTCAAAAGGCTATGCGACCGAATGTCTCGACTACGCAAGGCAAATCGCCAAAGCCGAAAACTGCTACAAAATGATGCTCCTCACCGGCTCAAAAAAGGAATCCACAAAGAAATTCTACGAATGCGCCGGCTACAACAGCAGCGACAAAACCGCGTTCATCCAATGGCTTGAATAGCGGGGAAAAAATGGATTTTTTTGTTAAAAAGCAGTATACTAAATCAAAGGAGGCTTACTATGGCTAGACCAATCAGAGAAACACCTATACTCTTTGGTGAAGACGGCAAGCGTTTTGAAGAGAAAATGCGTAATGCCAGATGCACTGTAACACCGGAACAGTATGCCGTTATGCATTCTCATTACAAGTCGGTTTTGGCAAGCCTTGAGAGAGGTGAAGCCGCAAGAAAGACCCGTTTGGCACAGAAAAATGGAGCAGCAGCGAGGTGAGCTTGGATTTTTTTGAGCAGTACGATATTCAAAAATTTGAAAGCGACATATCGGCAGAGAATTTTGACTGTGGCGATGAGGATTTGAATGACTTTATAAAAAATGAAGTTCAGTTTTACAAAGAGCAGTTGATTGCAATGCCGTATATCGTTGTTGAAAAAGAAAAGGGTGAAAATATCTTGGCGTATTTTACACTTTCCAATGATAAGATTTCAGTCACAGAGTTTGCATCAAATAGTCAGTTCAATAAATTTAAAAAGAAAAACTTCAATAAGGAGAAATATCTAAGAAGTTATCCGTCTGTAAAGATAGGCAGGCTCGGAATTTCAAAAGAATTGCATGGGCTGGGAATTGGCACAAATATAATTGATTTTATAAAACTGTATTTCTTGGAAGATAACAAGACTGGTTGCCGTTTTATTACTGTAGATGCATACAACGCCGCTATCTCATTTTATGAAAAAAACGGATTTGAATTTCTTGTAAGAAAAGACGAAAATCCTACGCAACTTATGTATTTCGATTTAATGAATTTATACAGGAAGGATAAATGACTGCTCTGATAGACACAGATTTTGATTTTACACAAGATACAGAAAGCTATTGGAAATACTGGTGGACTGCTGAAAAAGGCGATGAGCTAACCGGCTCAAGATGCGTCTCCGACCCGGACAGCCAGAGCAAAACTCTTAATGAGTATCATAAAATTTTGTGGAGCAAACAGCTTCCCGAGGGAAGATTATGGGATTTGAAACCGAAAAAAGGCCGTGGTTATTATTTTGAATGGAATGACGGAATAAAACCAAGATATTATTCGTCTGATTCTTTACTGAACAGTTTTCGTTGGACTGACATGAAACCTGTTTTGAAACAAGTAAAGAATCATGTTGAAGGCGAGCTGAAACTTGATTATCAAAAATGGCTTGAGAATTATGTCCGCAAACTTTATACAATAGGCGGAATGATAATCTTTCCAACCCGTCAAGGCAGCATAAATGTAACCCGCGCATTTACAAAAGTAAAAGACAGAGCTGATTTGACGTTTGAATGTATAAGACGATGGTATATTGGAGAAAAAAGCCCAATGTACAACTGTCTTGAAAAGGACAAAGATTTCTTTAGTCTTTTTGAAAACTTCAAAGGATATGTTGATTTCTTCCTGCTTCAGGATATAGTTTCTGATGATTACATGCATGTAAACTGCTTGTTCGGCAACAGAGAATATTGTGATGACTTTTTCAAAACTCCGCAAGAATGTACCCTTCCTCAGACTGTTGAGGAATATATGCAATGGCATGATAAAACAATTGATTTTGCAGATAAAAGAAATAAACGGATAAAAGAATGGTCTGAGAAAAAATAATCTTTTCCATAAGGCAGAGGGTGTTTTCCTCTTCTCTTTATTCTTCGTTTTATTTCATCATAACAAAAACTATTGTCAAAATTTGCGTTGCAAAGATATTTATCAGGAGAAACCCAAAATGCCAATAGAATACAGACGGCTTACAGAAAAAGAGCTGGACGTTTTTATCGGAATGAGAATCAGCCAGCTTCGGGAAGAAGGCGCGAAGGAAGACATTGATTTGCGACCTGCGCTGAAAGATTATTATCTTCGCCACCTTGCGGACGGAACTTTTGTTTCCTGGCTCGCATTTGACGGAGAAAAAATTGTTGGAACAAGCGGAATGTCTTTCGTGGAAAAGCCGCCGTACTTCACCTGCCCAAGCGGAAAAATCGGGCTGCTTTCAAGCATGTTCACAAATCCAGATTATCGAAGAAAAGGAATCGCAAAGGAACTTTTAAGCCGCGTCGTAAAAGAAGCGAAGGACTACGGCTGCGGAACAGTTCAAATAACGGCATCCGACCTGGGCGTAAAACTATACACGGACTTCGGCTTTGTACACAATCAGAATTTTATGCAGTATAAGCTGTAAAATCGCGCAAACAGAATAGACTGGAAACTTGCAAATTCCGACTTGCGGCGCACTGCATGTGAATGACAGTTCGGCAGCTGTTTTATCAAAATTTGAAACTGAACTTTTTAATTTTCCTGCTCTCTTCCAAAATATTTTTGCAAGTCGTTTATCAGCTGCTTTGTGCGGATTTCAGCTCCCGCATTAGTCAGATGAAGGTTCGTGTTGTAAAACAGGCTTTCGTCGTAAATGTAATCCGTAAAACCTGAAATTATCCGGCAGTCAAGTTTTTCCTCAAGATTCGTCTGAAAATTTTCATATTCGCTTCTGTCCAAAACCTCGCCGCTTCTCTGCATAATCGGAAAACCCGCAACTAAAAGCACCGCATTTTTTTGGGTGCAATACTCGGAAAGCCGGTTCAACCTTTTTATGCAGACATCATTTATTTGCGGAACAGATGAATGGGCGGAACCATCAAACAAATTTTTGTCATACTCGCGCGGATAAATCAGGTCGCCGTTTTCATTGAATCCCGTCCGCGTGTAGCAGTCGGCAGGAATTCTGTTTCCCTTTTTTGTAAGCCACAGCATCGCCGTTTTTGCAGCATACTTCGGAAAAGCCTTCGCCATGTCAAAAAAATCTTTTCTGCGGAGAATTTTATAAAGGCTGAAATTATTTTCCAGAGTCGTCCAGGCAAGCAGCGGATCGGAAATTTTATCGTCATCGGAATACGATGAATGGCAGACAATCAGAATGTCTCCGGTCTGAATGTTAAGTTTTGCGGCCTCCTCGTGAAAGGCGTTTCCAAGTCCGCCGTGAAGCCCCAAATTCACAACCGGCATACAGAATTCATTTTCAATCAGCTTGGAATTTATTCCGAACGCAAGATTTGAATTTCCGCAGAGAATTATTTTCGGAGACGCAGACTTTTCCAGGAAATCAATTTTGTCAATCAGGCTTGCATTGTAGGAATATTTATACTGCGGCGCAGCAAAGACCAGAACTGCAATTCCAAAAATCAGCACAGCAAAGACAACCGTAAAAAGGCACAGAAGTTTCAGAAGAAATTTTTTCATACTTTATTCCACTCTCCCCTACTTTAAAAATTGAAATACAAAAATGACGTTGACCGGCTCTGCGGAATATTCAGCAGAACATAAATCACAAAGACGGAATACAAAAACCAGCGGACTGCGGCTTTCTGCGACCGTATTATTTCAAGCCCGCTTTTTTTGTACGTAAAAAATTCAATTTCGGCAACAGGAAGAATTTTCAGAAAGATGAATATGATTCCTGTAAGCCCTTTCACTTCATCGCTCAGCGCGAACAGCCGGCGCACGCTTTCCTTAATTCCGAAGCTGGCGGTCAAAGCCGGAAAAGTCCTGGAAATTTCAGACGGAATCTGAAACAGTTTTTTTATCAGCACAAAACTGTCGTGAACATTTTCCGCGCGGAAGAATATCCAGGCAAACGAGACGAGCAGAAACGTTCCGAAAATCCGAAGGCAGTAAGGAATTTTTTCCAGCTGATTTCTGAAAATCCGTTCAAGGCAGACGTACAATCCGTGCAGCACGCCCCAAATCACAAAGCCGAACGAAGCTCCGTGCCATATTCCGCTTGCAAGAAACGTGAGAATGAGATTCAGGCAGATTCTCGGCAACGCGCACCTGCTTCCGCCCAAAGGAATGTAAATGTAATCGCGAAGCCAGGAGCTCAAACTTATGTGCCACCTGCGCCAGAATTCCGAGCAGCCTTTTGAAAGGTACGGGTGGTCAAAATTCTTTCCAATGTCAAATCCCAAAAATCTGCTGATTCCAATCGCCATGTCGCTGTAGCCCGAAAAATCAAAATGAATCTGAAAGGAATAAAAAAGCGTCGCGAGCAGAACCGCGCATCCGTGCATTTGAACCGGGGCTGAATAAACGGAATTCACATAAACTGAAATCGAGTCGGCGACTATGAATTTTTTAAGAAATCCCCAGGCAAAGATTTTCATTCCGTAGTGGCGTTGCCGTAGTCAAAAGTGTTTATTCTTGAAAACTGCGGAATCAGATTTTCCGCGCGCTGAATCGGTCCGCTTGAGACAGTCGGAAAAAACGAGACGAACAGGCTCACCGTCAGAAGATTTTTTTCAGGCTCAATTTTTCCTCTGCGGACATCAAAAAGATAGCCGAGACTTTGAAACGTGAAAAAAGAAATTCCGAGCGGCAGGACAAACGTGAAGTGCTGTTCCATAAATAAAGAGAGAACCGAATTTATGTACTTGAAAAAAATCAGCGGCAAAAGCCCCAAAGCGACTGAAACAAAAAACAAAGCACGGCTTTTTATTACAAGAAATGCGAGCAGCCAGGATGAAACGCAGGAGAACAGAAGGAACGGCAGAAATTTTATTCCGGCAAAACTGTAGAATAAAATTCCTGCGGCAAACAGAATCAGCTGATTCAGGAATTTTCTGAAAAAGAATTTCTGCTCAAGAAAATAAACTGATGAAAGAAGCACAAAGAAAATCAGAAATTCAAAGGAAACAAAAGACATAAATAGCTCCAACTGACATAACGTAATACTTGCAGATTGATAGTATAATAAATTAATACGCATTTTGCTAGTGTAAATAAACCAAAGAGACTTGCAAAATGCAAGTAATGACAGAACTGGAACTAAAAAAGACACTTTCGGAAAACATAAAAAAATACCGCAAGAACAAATTCACACAGGAAAAGCTTGCCGAAAAATGCGGACTTTCCTCGCAGAATATCAACGACATAGAAGGAATGAGACGCTGGCCGAGAAGCGAAAATCTTGTGAAAATTGCAGACGCGCTGGAAGTGGAAGTCTATCAGCTTTTTATTCCACAGACAAAGAAAAAAATAGTCATTGAAAAAACAGACGAAAATATTTCAATTCAAAATCAGATTCAGACAAAAGTAATAGAAGAAATAAGAAAAGTCCTGAACAAGTCTCTTGATAAAATGAAGAAAGACTAAAAAGATAAAAAACTTACAGACACACGCTATTCTCCTCCGAGATTATTAATCGAACTTCTTTCAGAAACATCGCAGGATAAAGTCTGATAATGACAAATCGCTTAATCAAAATAACATAAAATTTTATATTAACAATGAAAGGAGAAACTTTCATCTTGACAAACAGTTCTATATAGTACTATACTTTATCGTATAAACCTAAACAGAAGGAAAATAAGATTGCTAACGAAGACGAACGGAGGATTTTACATCAGCAAGATAAAGCAGATTCAGGGGCGCATTTTTGAGCGGCTTCTTGATGAGCAGGGAATTGCGGAATTCAACGGGGCGCAGGGAAGAATTCTTTTTGTGCTCTGGGAAAACGACGACATTCCAATCAGGGAACTTTCGGAAAAAACCGGGCTTGCAAAAACAACGCTCACCGGAATGCTCGACCGGCTTGAGTCGCAGGAACTTGCGGTGCGCACTTACAGCGCGGAGGACAGGCGGACGGTCAGAATCAGGCTGACTCAGAAAGCAAGAAAGCTCCGGAAAAAATACGACAAAGTTTCCGAGCAGATGAACAGAATTTTTTACAGGGGATTTTCAGATGAGGAAATTTTCAGCTTTGAATCGGCTCTTGGGAAAGTGCTTGAGAATCTTAACAACTATTTATAGGAAGGTATTTATGAACAAAGAAAAAGTCAGGGAGGAAATCATCTCTCTCAGAAAAGGCGCGAATGTCGCATACGTCGGCTCGGTGAACGGAGATGGATTTCCGCAGATCAAGGGAATGCTCGTTCTCGAAAGTGAAAGCATGAAGGTTCAGTATTTTTCAACGAACACAAGCTCACGGAGAGTCGCTCAGTTCAGGGCGAATCCCAAAGCCTGCGTTTACTACGTTGACGACACCAAGGACAAATACAAGGGCGCGCTCTTCACCGGCACAATCGAAGTCTGCACCGACCACGACACAAAAGCAATGCTCTGGCGCGACGGATTTGAAATGTACTACCCGCAAGGCGTGGACGATCCCGACTACTGCGTCTACCGCTTCACAGCAAAAACCGTAAACTACTACCACGGACTTGCAAATATGACGCTTTCTATTGAAGAGATAGAATAATAAATCATTATCGTAGTTGCCACCTACGATGTAAAAAAAATATTTAGCTTATATAAACCTGAAAAACGATCAGCGAAATCTATGTGCGTGTTGATTGTTTTTACTTTTTAATGTAAACTCTACAAAAAAATAACATTAGTTATAAAAACATTTGCATCGGAGGGTAAAAATGAAAATAATCGGACTTATCGGTGGAATGAGTTGGGAAAGTACAATTCCATATTATAAAATCATAAATGAAGAAATCAAGACAAAACTTGGCGGATTTCATTCTGCAAAAATAATTCTTTACAGTGTTGACTTCGATGAAATTGAAAAATGTCAGTCCTGTGAGAATTGGGAGAAAAGCGCTTTGATTCTTGGTGATGTCGCAAAAAAACTTGAAATGTCAGGCGCAGATTTCATTTTAATATGCACAAACACAATGCATAAAGTTTATATGCAGATCAAGTCAATGATAAAAATTCCTGTGATCCATATTGCCGATGCAACAGCTTCCGAACTGAAAAAAAGAAAAACTTTCAATGCCGGACTTCTTGGAACAAAATACACATTGACTCAAGATTTTTACAAACAACGCTTAATTGAACAGGGAATAAATGTCATTATTCCAAACGAAGAAGATATTGAGCAAATCAACAAAATTATTTTTAATGAACTCTGCCTTGGAAAAATAGAAGAATTCTCTAAAAAGAAAATACTTGAAATAATGATGCGCTTGAAAAACAAAGGAGCAGACGGAATAATTCTTGGTTGCACAGAAATCGGTTTACTTATAAAACAAAACGATTTTGAACTTCCGCTATTTGATACAACAGAAATTCATGCAAAATACGCAGTAGAATCAGCTCTTTAAATTTTCAAAAGAGTTCTTCTTATTAAGTCGGAACAACGACAAAAAAAGTCCGCAATATCATTGCGGACTTTTTTTCTATTCATCAGTTCCCATCTCAAGAATAAGATTTACTATATTTTCTTCAATCTTCAAACGCTTTGCAATTTCAGCATTTTTCCATCCATCTTTTTTTAGTTTAATAACATTTGATTTTAGCTGCGGTGTTATATTAGAACCCGTTACCGCAGACGGCTTGCTTCCAACTTCCTTCGCTGTAATATCGTGAAGGAGTTTCAACTTGCTATCAGCATCAGAATAAAGCTTCTGCAACCTAACTTCCGTGTTAAGAATTCCATCACGTGAATCTTTTATTTTTGCAATGCGCTCTTCCGCATCGTCAATCAAATTCTGCAAAGAAGTTATCTTGTCAACAGCATCATTAATTTTTCCGCTGTTCTTCATAATTTTATCAATGTGACTTTGCATTGACTTAATTTCATCCGGCAGAGAATTAACTTTAGTTGAACATTCTTCAAGACGTTTTTCAAGCTGCGAAATATTTTCAAATGAACTGTCCACTTCTTCCGCAACACGATCGTAAGTTTCTTTCTTATTTTCTATCCGCTCAAGTTTTGACTGGACATTCGAAATGCTGTCCTGAAATTTTCCGACCTTTGCCTGCATATTCAAAATATCATCGCTCATAGAAGTAAGCTCTTGAATCTTTGAATCCATTCCGCTGCTCAAATTCATAAGAGTGTTGAATTTATATTCAATGCTGTCCAAACGAGATTTGTCGGAACTATACGCATTCAGGCGGGAATTAACATCGTCGCCGAATTTTTCAAGACGCTGCGCCTGAGCAGACAAGTCATTTAGTTTTTCTTCAAAATTCTTTACTGCTGAAATTTTTTTGTTCAAATCATCAATAGAAGTTTCAAGCTGCTTTTTCAGAATATCAGCCTTGTCAAAGACAGCCGTTTCAGTTTTGAAAGTTCCAATGCTTTTGTTGATTTCATCAATTTGAAACTGAAGTTTGTTCGCCTCTTCGCCAATTTTGTCAAAAGCATTATTGTAAACACGCATATATTCATCGGTCTGCTTATCAAATCTGCTTTTGAGTTCCTTGCTTTTTTTATCAGCATAATCTTCTTGATCCGCAGTTGACTTCTTCACATTGGCAAGCATATTTTCATATTGCTCACGGAAATCAGCAATCGCAGCCTTGGACTTTTTATCATAGTCATCAAGAACATCAGTAGCTTTATTTGCCGCAACAGAAAAATCTTTTTGCAAGTCATTTATTTTTTGATCATTTGTATCTGCAAGAAGTTTAAGCTGATCTTCAATCTGCTGCGAAGCATCCTCGTATTTTCCTTTAAGACTGTTTTTCCAAGCTGTAAATTCCTGCACAGCAGCGTCAATTGTAGCCGACTGGGATTCCTGCTTTGAAAGAAGAATCTCACGGAAATTTTCAAATTTGGAATTCAAGTCATGCTCAATTTTATCAAGCTGACCATTCATGCGCTCATTGTAGCTATCAGTTTCAGTCTTTAAATATTCATCTGCATTTTCAATTGTCTTTTGAATTTCATTTCTATATTGCTCGATGAAATCATGAATTTTCTGATTCACTGTATTGATTTGCTCCTGAACAGTTGTCTGCCCGGAAAGAAGCGCTGTCTGGAACTTTTTTTCCTGCTCAAGAGTTTTCTTTGTGAGTTCAGAAATTCTTTTTGCAAGAGCATCATCATATTGCTTCTCCAAAGCTTCACGTTTAACTTCATACTCAGCTGTAAAATCAGAAAACTGCGCGTCAAATTTATTTTTCCAGTCAGAAAGTTTTAGAACAACATCGTCCTGACGTTTTGCAAGATCAGTTGTAAATGAATCTTCGAACACTTTGACTTTTGCGCTAAGTTTTGCTGCGGAATCTTTTTTAATTTCATCAAGTGAAGTTTGAACAGAATCCAAGTCAACTTTTAGTTTTTCATATTTTGTAACAATTGATTTTTCAAAGTCAGCCTGAGTTTTTTCCGCGCCTTCAGAAAATTTTTCAAAGTCGCCTATAACTTTTTTCTGGCTTTGATCCATAAGTTTTCTTAAAGAAGATTCAAGCTTGTCAACATCAGCTCCGGCAGTATTTAGTTTTTTAAACCTATACTCCATTTCCTTTTTATAAGCATCGAGCTGCTTGTCCAAGGCTTCAAGACACTTTGTCTGACGGGCATCACATTCAGCGGAAATATTTTTTGCAGAAGAAACCAAAGTTCCATTAAGCTCATCAATTTGATTTTGCATCGACATAGAAAATTCTTTAAGCTTTTCAGAATTGCTTTCATTTTCATTTTCTATTCGCGCAGAAATTTCTTTCGCGTTGTTTTCAATTTGCTCGTAGCGGGAAAGAATAGAAGAAAGCGTTCCGTCAATATTTTCCTTTATAGACTTTGTCTGCTCATCGAGGGAACCAAGTGAAGTTTTTATATCGGAATGCATTTCGTCCACACGCTTTTGAACATCGCCTTTGTACTTATCAAGATTTGCAGAACTCAGGCTGCTGAATTTTTCATAAGCATCATTTTCATCTTTTTGCGCTTTTTCAAGTATAGAAGAAAACATTCCATCGTATTTTTTTTCAAGCTCAGAAGACTGGCGTTCAACAGAATTCTGCAAGGCCTCAAGTTTTTCAGAATTAACTTTTACATCTTGAGTCAACGACTGTGTAATTTCGTTTACACTTTCTGTCGTTTTTGAAATTTGCTCCTGAACTTTTTCAATTGCATTTTTCGCATCCAAAACAAGACTGTCAGTTTTTTCTTCAATATGTTTTTGCGCATCTTCAACATAAGCAAGAGCATTTCCAGAAACTTCATCCGTTTTTGTGAAAATTATTTTCTGAACATCTTCAAATCGATTTTTTGCATCCACAATCGCATCTTCGGAAAGAGACTGAATTTCATTTGTGCGCTGCTCGATAAGCTCCTGCAAATTGCGGGTTTTGTTTTCAAGTTCCTCTTTTAAAGATTTTGTGTTCTGCTCAATTTTTTGTGTATATTCAGAAGTTGTGGACTTGTATTGTTCCATTGCTCCGTAAGTCTGAGTTTCAACATTGTTTTCAAGATCCGTAAGCTTCTTTTCAATTTCCTGCGCGCGTTCATGAATTTGGCGTTCAAGAGCTTCTGTCCGTTCCGCAAGTTCTTTACGCAAAACATCAGTTCTGTCTTCAATATCCTGCGTGTAAGTTGAAGTCGTCGTCTTGTATTTTTCAACAGCCTGCGCAGTCTGATTTTTTACATCCTCTGTAAGATTTGAAAGTTTTCTGCGGACATCATCTTCAAGTCCATCTGTGCGGTTTTTAATTTCAGTGGAAATCGCAAGAGCCTTGTTGTTTATGTCTTCAAGTTTCTTTTTAAATATGCTGTCAATTGAATCAAACTTGTCAGTGAAACTTGTATTAAGTGCTGCTGTTTTTTGGCGGATTTCATTTTCAATTTTTGAAATAGAATTTTCAAATGAAGTGTTTGCAGCTCCAGTCTTTTGTTTTATTTTTGCATTAAGCTCATCAACATTTTTATCCAAATCAGCATCAAGAGAACGCATTTTTTCCTTGAGCTTTAAATCCAAATTTGAAGACTTTTCGTTGAACAAGGCAATAAGCGCCTGGGACTTTTTCTTCATCTCGGATTCCGCATTTTCATTATTTAGATCCAAAGATTCTTTTAGCTTCTTTGTCTTTAAATCATAGCTTTCTTCAAGTTCTCGGGTTTTATCTTCAAAAAACTGAACAACGTTACGGCTTTTATCCGCAAAAGTCAAATCCATGGAAGAAGATTTTTCCTCATAAGATTTTGAAAGAGCCTTCATTTTTTCTTCAATATTCGAGAACATATCAGCGTAGCTTTGCTCTAAAGAATTTTCAAGCTCAGAAGTTTTTGAGTTGTATTCAGTTTCAAGTGAAGCCACGTTGTTTTTGAAAAGCTCTTCAAGTCTTGAAGTTTTTTCTTCCATCTGTGAATCAAGTGAAGAAATTTCAGAATTAAGCCGCTCAGAAAAATCAGAAATATTTGAATCAAGCTCAGAAGAGAAAATATCAGATTTTTGTTTTACACTGTCTTCAAAAGCTGAAGTCTTGTCTTCAAAAATTTTCGCCTGTTCCGTGAAAGTTCCAAGCAAGGCAGAAAATTTATTTTCCAGTTCATTTTGAAGTGAATCAGCGCGCTCTTTGTATCCAGTTTCAATCGAATTTGAAGTTTCATTAAAATAAGATTCAATCTGTGAAAGTTTTTCTGAAAATTTATTCTGAATGCCAGATGATGACTGTTCAAGTTTTTCTTCAATTTCAGAAATTTTTCCAGAACATTCGTCTTCAATTCTTGAAGTAGAATTTTCAACAATATCAGAAAGCTCTTTTATTTTATCAGCAAATTCGCTTTCAAAAGTTCCAGCAGATTCATTTATTTTATCTTCAAGCGCGCCAGTTTTTTCAGCAAGAGAACTGTCAAGTCCGGCAACAGCATTTTCCAAACGTGAATCAAAGTTTTCAGAATTTTCTTTAAGTTCCTGCTCAAGCGATTCAATTTTCTCTGTCCAAGCGCCGGTAAGAACATTTGTGCGAGCGTCAATCATTTCTGTAATGCGTTGAGTGCGCTCATTAAATTTTTCTTCAATTGCGGAAGTCTGTTCTTTTAAAGAATCGCTGAATGTCTTCGTTTTATCATCAAGGCTTTTTTGCGTTTCAGAAATTCTTGAATCAATAATCGCAGTGATTTGCTTTGTCTGGGCTTCAACTTCATCAAGACAGGCTGAAGTTCTTTTTTGAGATTCGTCTTTGAGTTTTGCAAATGATTCATCTTCAAGCTGCTTTGCATTTTCAATTGCCTTGGAATATGCCTGGCGAATGTCATCTTCAATTTTTTCCATAATAGCCTGATTTTGCTTTATGGCTTTTTCTGTTGTCGCATCAATTTCCGAAGCGCGCTGTTCATATTGATTCAGCAAATCAGAACCAATCGCCTTGAGCTGTTCAGAATTTTTTACAGCGAACTGTTTTGTAACATCAGAAACTTTTTTCTCTACAGCTTCAAGAATTTGATTTTGGCGGGAAAGCTTGGAATTTACTTTGTCCACAACAATGGCTTCTTTTTTTACAGAATCAAGATTTTGCTCAACTGCGGCTGTCATTTCCATAAGATTCTGCAAAACTTTATCGTAGGCTTCAATTTTATTTTTTATATTTTCAATATTTTGAACGGGGTTTTCAAAATTTTCCGTAGTCTGGCGGCACTCATCAATTTGCATCTGCATTCTTTTTATCGCAGCTTTAACCTGAATGTCTTTTGTGTCCAAATCATTTGCAAGAAGTTTTATGGATTCCGTCTGCTTATCAAAATACTCGTCGAATTCAGCCTGACGCTGATTTGCATAGCGTTTGACTTTTTCCATTGAATTTTCATTTTTACCAGTCTGCTGAATAATAACAGAAACAATCGCAGACAAAACTACCGCAATGACAATTCCTAATATAGCAATCACTTTTTATTTCCCGCCCAAATTTATTTAAAAAGAAATTTTATCTATTTTAACACAATTTTTTCAAGCTGACGATAATTTTTAAATGAAATGTCAGCCTCTGGAAGTTTTATTCCAAACAGCCGGCGAAAGCCAGTTAGAATATACGCGCTTTTCATTTTTGCATTGTTCGCGCCAAGGACATCGTATTTTTTGCTGTTTCCAACATAAAGAATTTTTTCCGGCGGAACATCAAGTTTTCTGCACAAAATTCCAAACGGATAAATGGAAGGCTTTAATGCTCCCGATTCTTCCGAGCCAATGCAGACATCGCAAAGTTCTTTTATTCCCCAAATATCGCCTTTTTGCGACGGCGGAAAATCAGAAAGAATTCCAATTTTTAATCCGGCAGACTTCATGGCTTTTATACATTCGTAGACATGGCTGTACGGTTTTATCTTTTTAAAAAATTTTTTTATTCCTTCATAGCAAACTTCATTTATAATTTTTTTTGATTCAGCGGCAGAAAGTTTTGTTTCCTCCGCAAAAAGCCTCGCCTGAAATTCATAAAAATCAGACAAAGGCGCAGTTCTATGAAGAATCTTGCGGATTTTATTATAATGAAGATAAAATTTTAAATGCTTAATTACATACAGCGGCATAAGAAGATAAAGTCTCCAGGACGGATAAAGAGTTCCGTCAATATCAAATGCAACTGCTTCAATTCCTTCGAACATACATTTTAATTATATAAAAATAATTATCGAATCTCAAGCGTATAATCAAAAGAAGCAGTTCCGTCCAGTCCAGAAAGCTCTTCGGAAAATCTCCAAAGCTGGATTTGTTCTTTTATTTCAGCCTGAATCTGCAAAGGCAAAAGCGATGACGGCACAATGGAAATTCCTGTCAACGGAACAGTTCCGTCCGCACGAACTTTAAAACGAACAATGACTTTTTTTGTTTCATCCACAAGTTTTGCGTTTTCTTCCGAAATAAATATTACAGGATTTTTCGGATACAAAAGCTCTCTTGATTTTCCGTCTGACATTTTTATAGAAAGTTTTCCGCCCGCAGTTTGAGAAGCAACAGATGTCTTGCTTTTTATATTTCCAGAAACAGAAGAAGAAAAAGTGTTTTTAATATTCGCCAAAGAACTTTTTGTTTCTTCCAAAGCATTTTCATTTCCACTTCTAGCTGATTCGGAAGAAGATGAAACTCCAGATTTTTTTTCAGCTGAACTTTTCGCGGCAGTTCCTTCAACTGAACTTTTTACAGAAGATTTATTTTGTGCTTCGGAAATATTTTTGCTTTGCACAGTTTGTGAATCGTCAAAAAAATTCTCATTCCATTCAGCAGTTTTTTTTGCAGAAGAATTATTTTCCGCCATAAGCTGTTCAACACTTTTTTTTATTTTAGGTTCTTTAAAAGTATTTTGCTTTTTAGAAGAATCAGGCAATTCTTTTTTTGCAATTTCATTTTTTTGAGAAACTGATTTTTCTTCAGAAATTTTCTTTGGCTCAGCAGATTTTATTTTTTCAACTTCTTTCGAACTTTGATTTTCTGAAGGAAGATTTTTTTTCTGCAAATTAGTTTCCGACAGAGATTTTTTTTCAACAGGAGAAGACGCAAGGTTTATCGTCAAGGCCTGAAATTTTTTCTGCGGTTTAAATTTTACAGCAAGAGAAAAAATTAAAAAAGCCACAAAGAAAAATGCAGTAAATGCAAAAGCAATTGCATTTCCGCGCCGTTCAAGAGTTGTCATTTTTTTCCGCTTGTCCTTAAACTTACAGAAGCAAAGCCGCTCATTCTGATTATATCGAAAAGCTCAACAATTTTTCCATTTCTTACATTTTCATCAGCTGAAATTAAAATAGGAAAATTTTTGCGCTCAATTTCTTTTGTATCAAAGTTCGAAAGCAAATCCGGCAATTCTTTTTCAGAAACTTTTTCGTCGTTAAACCAAAGTTTTCCGTTCTCCTCTACTGAAATTGTTATGCCGCTTGATTCCGCTCCAGAGGAAGTGGAACTTTTTGGCAAATTAACATTTATTGCAGGAAGCAAATTGAATGTTGTTGAAACTAAAAAAAATAAAATGAGCTGAAAAATAACATCCAGCATCGGAGACAAATCAACTACCGGCTTTGTTTTTTTGCGCACGGAAACTTTCATTTTAAGCCTCGCTTTTTTTTGTAAGACGGAACAAAACAGAAGTAACAGTTTGCTCCATTCTCGTAATACTATGGTTAACCTGCGAATTAAAATAGCTGCTAAAAACAATCGCAGGAATTGCAACAACAAGCCCGGCAACAGTAGTGACTAAGGCTTCAGCAATCGCGCCGGCAAGCAAAGCAGGGTCGCCCATTGTTCCGCCATTTCCAAGCACACCAAAAGCTTTGATATTTCCAGTAACAGTTCCAAGCAAGCCAAGCAAAGTGGAAACATTTGAAATTGTGCTCAACGCAGAAAGATTATGCTCAAATTCGGGAACAGCAAGATCCAGTTTTGACTGAACAAATTCCTTTAAATCACGTTCCAAAAAATTTCTATGCTCAATCGCACTCTTTACAACTTTTGCGCAAGGAGTATCTGCAAGAACACAAACCGATTCCGCAATCTGAAAATCATTTTTTAAAATGCAATTTTCAATATCACTGTTGAATTTTTCATCACGCTTTTTTATTGAAAAAAAATAATGAAACCGCTCAACAATAATAAACACAGCAACCAATCCGCAAGCAATAATCGGAATCATAACAATTCCGCCGCTCTTTAAAACTTCAAACATTTTTAGCTCCTATAAAAAATCAAAATAAAAATTTCAACTTAAAAATAAAATTTTGCAAACAAAGATGCGCATCCTGCACGAACAAGATAATCAGTTTCCATAAAGTTTCTGTCTTTTCCGGTAAACAATTTTATAGCGTCGGAAAGTTCAAATGAGAGTTTTATTGATTCTTTTACATTGTAATAAATTTCACCGCCAAGCAAAGGACATTTGTCAGAAGAAGAGTCAATATCTTCCTGCAAGGAAACTGAAAAGCCCCATAATTTTTCTTTTGAATCAAATGAAATGGAAGTTGAAATATAATTTTTAAATTCATCAGCCGGAACATGAATCCAATGCGATTTCCAGCCTGCGCTCAAAGTAAAAACATTCCACAAATAAGAAAATCCTGAATCAGTAGAAAAAAAAGTTCTGTCTGATGAAACTATTTCAAAAATTCTAGAATCTGTTTCAGCATCATAAGCAGCTTCCCAAGCACCGTTTTCAAAAGCTGTTTTTCTAAATTCTGCGGAAGAATAAATTGAAGCAAATTTTGAAACAGGAACAGAAACTTTCGCATTTACAAACCAATCAGAAGTTTCAGACGGCAAAGAAACAAGCTGCGAAAATTTGTATTTATTTTCAAGCTCTGAAAGTGAATTTAAATATGTATCAAGGCCGCCACGAACTTCAAAAGAAAAATTATTTTTCAAAGGAGAATCTTTTCCTGCAAAAGAAATTCCTGCATCAAAAAATGGAATTGAATTTTCTGTTCCAATTTCAGTTCCGCCAGCAATTCCTCCCGATGCTGAAATTTCAAGAAAATCATTTTTCCATCCAGCAGACGCAGAAGCTTCCGCTCTAAAAATATTTTCAATTTCAACAGAATCAAAATTTCCAGCTAGAGTTCCATAATCAAGTTTGCCATTCAAATCAAAAAAGAAGTTTTTTCCGTTCCATGAAAAATTTAACTTCTGATTTAAATATACAACGTCAATATTTTTTTCTTGCTTCAAAAAATCATTTTCGCCATCAGCAATTCCAGCATATCGGTTGTACCAAGAGCCGCTCGTTTTAGATTCAAATCCAAATCCATGCGAAAAATTTTTTCTTACAGAAAAGTTTCCAAAAGCTTCTTGGGAATTTAAATCATAAAAAAACGGACTTACGGACTGAAGACCAGTTTCATTTTTTTTGTATTCGCCGCCAATTACAAAATCCGTATTTTTTACAGTTATAGTTTTTTCAGCAAAAAGCCTTGTACTGCTGTTGAAAAATCCATCTCCAGCCTTGTGCTTTCCATATCCATTTTTGCTAAAATGTGAAAATTCAATTTTAAACGGATTTTCTCCAATGGATTTATAAACAGAAAAATCTCCGATAAAATCTCCCGGAAATCCGCCGCCAACAAGTCCTTGCGCAAAAATTGTCTTTGCTTCTCCAAAAGAAAAATCAGCAATTGGCTCTTCATCAAAGCTAATATTTTCTTCAGAAAAAACCGGAAGCGCAGAATCATCCTTTTTATCAACTGGAATAATTTTAGAAAAATCAGGAACCGCTTCATTTCCAGATGTAACAATTTCACCAGAAACAGTCGTCGTTATATCTGGCAAAGTTACATTTTCAGTTTGAGAAAACAGAGGCGCAGAAAAAAAAGCAACACAAAAAAAATAAAATATATTCTTAACAACTTTCATTTTAACTTTCACTTGCTCCTAATTATTTTTTATAAATTTTTGAACAGCGGATTTGTAACTGCTTTCCGGATAAAGTTCCAGCAAAGTTTTTGCAGAGTTCTCAGAATCAGCATAAAGTTTTGCAGCGTCAAAAGATTCAGCCGCTCCGTAGATTGATTTTTGCGCAAGCTCGTCGTTTCCAGATTTTCTAGCAAATTCAGCGCAGGTCAAAAATCTTTGCGCGGCTTCTTTATTTTTATTTTGAAATCTCAAATATCTTGCGCAGAGAAATGCAGTTCTTGCAGCATAAGAACTTTCCAAAGTCTGATTTTTTTCAGATGATTGAATTTTAAAAAGTGATTCCGCAAGCTCAAAAGCATTTTTTTTGGACTGCTCAGTTTGCATTAAAAATTCCGCAAGTTCCGTTCCTGCTATTCTTCCTTCTAAAGTTGAATTTTTAGAATTTTCAGTATAACGTTTTTCAAGCAATGCAAGCTCTGAATTTTCTCCAGAAATCAAATTCTTCAAGAAACTGATTTTTTGTTCCGCAGTTTTTCTTTGCTCTTCGGAATCAACAATTGAAAGAATCGCATTTTGCTGTTCAAGCGCATCTTCATATTTTTTCTGCTCTTCAAAAATTTCTGAAAGATTTTTTCTAGCATTATAAATGAAAGTGCTTTTCGGAAAATTTTCCACAAGAATTTTATATTGCAAAACAGACTTTTCATTTTGATTCAGTTTTCTATATGAATCAGCTGAATAATAATACGAAGCATCAATAAATTTTCCTTTAGGAAATTTCCTTTGATATTCAGAAAAACGAGCTGATGCCATTTCATAATTTTTTGAATTATAATACAAGTCTGCGCGTCTAAAAGAACTTTCATCCGCAAACAGAGAGTTGTAAAATTTATTTTGTATTTCAGAAAAAATTTTATCAGCTTCAGAAATTTTTCCAAGACGTGAATTCAAAAGCGCAATTTGATAACGGCAACGAATAGAAAATTCAGATGAATCTTTTGCATAAGACTCAAGAAATTTTATAGCGTCCTGATATTTTTCCGCATCAGAATAAATCGAAGCGCAAAGAAAAACTGCATTTTCTTTTTCTTTCTGCGATGAAAAAAAATTCAAGGCTTTCATTGCCTGAGCAATTGCATTTTCAAAATCAAAATTCTTGAGCGCGGAATTTGCAGACACAATGCAAGATGAATAACACAAAGAACTTTCTGGATATTTTTCAGAAAAATTTTTAAGAGCGTTAAAAGCTTCCGAAGATTTTTCCATTTTGTACAAAGAATATCCATAATAAAATTCCGCAAATGAAATTTTAGGGGACTTTGAATTTTCTGCAATGAACTTAGAAAATCCTGCTGAAGAATTTTTCCAGTTCTGCATATTGAACGAAGCCAAAGCAGAAATGTAAACTGCGTCAGAAACAGAAGAAGAGTCCGCAACTTTTTTACATCCGCTCATATTTCCAAGTGAAAAAAGTATTTTTGCGTAGTCATATTTTTGCTCATTATTCAACTGGGACTTTTCAAAAAAATCTTTGTAAATTTTTTCAGCAGACTCAAGGCTTCCATTTTCAGCAAGACATCTTGCATATAAAATTTTCTGCGCAAAAAAATATTTGCTTTCTATTTCAGCATTTTCTTTTGATTTTTCTATAAGAGAAATCGCCTGCTTTGATTTTCCTGTTGAATAAAGTCCCAAAGAGTAATAATAGAAAGATTTTTGCTTAATCTGTTTTTTTTCTGGTGAACTTTTTTCATAAGCATTTTTTGCATGAACAAGAGAATTTTCAAAATCTCCCAAAGCCGCATACTGCTGCGCATAAGCAAGCTCATATTCCGCGTAATATTTTTTATCAAAATTTTCTGATGAATAATAATCAAGAATTTCAATTTTATTTTCAGAAGCAAGCTCAGCTTTATAAAGTCCTATCAACGACGAATATTTTTTTTCTGAATCAGATTCTTCCGCACTTGAAAAATATTTTTGCGCGGAATCAAAATCATTTTTTTCAAAAGAGTCAACTCCGAGCCGAATCCAGAATTCTGACAAAAGAGAATTTTCACCTGACAATGCAGATTTCGCTTTTTCAATCAGCACTGTAAAATCTTTTTCAGAAACATAATACGCTTTTTGCAAAGCCCAAGCAGACAAAGGAAGTTCCGCATTTAAAGCAATTTTTTCATAGCAAGCAAACGCTTCTTTTTTTTGTCCAAGTTTTTCAAAAGAGTTTCCAGCGACAAAAGAAAGATTCCAGTAGCAAGAAATATTTTGCGGCGAAAGCTCTTCATATTTTTTTACAAGCTTTGAATGCTCGTTTTCATTTGTGTAGCAGTCAAAAAGAATTTCCAAGGAATTGCAAAAAATACTATTTTCATATTCATTGCTTGAAATTATTGATTCAAAAATTGGAATGCATTTTTCATATTGCCGCAAAGAATAGCTGCAAAGTCCTGCATAATAAATTGAATTTTTATAAACAAAATTTATTTCTTTGTTCTTTTTATTAAAGCCAGAAGAAATTGAAGCAACAGCATAAAAAGAATTTAACGCCGCGCTAAAATCTTGCAAAGAAAATTCTGAACGGCCTTTCCAATACTGGGCAAAAATTTTTGTTTCATTTTTTTCAGAAGAAGACAATTCATTTAAAACCTGAATCGAATCTTCAAAACGTCCAAGATAAAAAAAACTTTCGCCCTTATAAAGCAAGGCTTTTTCTAAAAATGGAGAAGAAGGAAATTCTTTTTGCAGTTGGGAAGAATATTCAATGACGGCCGGATAAGATGCGCCTGAATAAGCTGAATCAATTTTCTTAAACAAAGCGGAATCTTTTGAAAAAGAAAAGCAAGCTCCTCCAGCCACAGCAAAAAAACATAGTAATAAATTTTTTAGAATTTTATTTTTTTTCATAAGGGAAAAAAGCCTCTAACGACTTTACTCGATCAAGATGAATGTATGCATCTTTGTATTTTTCTAAAAATTTTTCCAAAGAAATTTCCTTGCCCTGCTCAAAAACAAAGCAGCCGAATTTTCCATTGTTGTCAAAATAAGGAAAGAAAACCGCGCAATTATTAAAAACAAGCTCGTCAGGCTTTAAATAAGAACCTTGGCGAATGGCAGCAAGATAAAACCAAGAAGGTTCTGTTACAGCAAGAACATAAAGCACGGATTTTATTTTTTCAGCTGAATATCCTGTATTTTTTATGTAGCCAGAGGAATTTGAAATTTTTCCGCCTGAAAATTCCGATGCAAAATAATTTTTATTCACGTCAAGTCCGGCAGATTTAAAATCAACATTTCTTCTTGAACGGACGGAATATGCTTTTGCCGCAAGATTTCTGCACCAGTCCAAAGTAAAATACAAATTCCATTCCTGCGACATTACTCCGATTTTTCCAACAGGATCAAATTCAGCAGTCGGTTCTGTCAAATCAGAAATTGAAGTTCCAAATCCAGTTGCAGGCTCAACAATTCCATCAATAATCCACTTTAAAAATCCTGCGCCAGACAAATAAAGTTTTTTCTCATCAAACGGAATTTCAAATCCACTTTCATCTTTTAAAACATAATCTTTGCCCGTAATAACAGATTTCAGTTTTCCTTTTGAATCGTAGCAGGCATCTTCGGCAAAAACAATTGAATCTAAATTCGACTTTACAATTCCCGCCATCATAAGAGAATCGCGGTAAAGTCCAGTTTCAACCGTAACTTTTTCCCACGGAAGAGTTTTTTGAGTCCAGTTTTTTACATCCTGAAATCCGGCTGTATAAATGCGCTCAAAAGGAACTCCAAGCGGAACTGAACGTGCAGCAAAAGAGCCAAACACGCTCATGTCCACCAAAGTTTTTTGAGCCTGCGGGCGGAACACAAGAAAAACATCTGAATCAGGATTAAAATGCCATTCAATGCGTAAAGGTTTGCCGCTCTTTTTTTCTCTAAAAAGAATCCAGCTTCCTGCCGCTCCTCTTGGATAAACAGCCGCACGCACAATTCTATGGCTGTCCCCGTTTATCAAATCAACATCAAGCTCTGAACGCGGAGCAACAATCACTGAAAATTCAGTTTCGTTTTCTTCCATTCGGATTTGAAAAGTTTCACCGATTCTATTTTTTCTTAAATCCTCTTTGTAATTTCTAACTTCGGAAAGTGGCGCGGAAATCCAAGAATCAACAATAGTCCGCCGTATTTCCGCAGAATCTGGAATTGCAAAACTGTTGTATTCAGCAAACGCAAATCCAAGAAACAAAAAGGCAAAAGAAAAAGCTAAAATTTTTTTTTTCAAAATAAGCTCCAGTTAATTTTATAAACAAAGCAAAAGCATTTAGATTACAGGCACATCTTTCATTTCAACAGGTTCTGGATCTATAAAAGCGCCTTCCGCCATTTGAATTTCAGGCTTGACAACTTTTTTATCAGGCTGATGAATCATTCCGTCCGCCTCTTCATCCGGATGCTTGCCAACAGGCGCATTGCTCAAAAGAAGCTTCAAACGGTTAAGCTGGTTAACTTCGCTTGAGCCTGGATCATAGTCAATCGCGGAAATATTTGATTCAGGGTAGCGGCGGCGCAATTCCTTTATCATTCCTTTTCCAGTAACGTGGTTCGGAAGGCAAGCAAAAGGCTGAACACAGGCAATGCTAGGACAGCCAGAATGAATCAGCTCGACCATTTCCGCAGTAAGAAACCAGCCTTCGCCCGTAATGTTTCCAAGCTGAACGATGTCGTCAACGCCTTTCATCATGTCGTAAATCAAATTCGGCGGATCAAAACGGTGGCTCTTTTTAAGCTGTTTTTTTATGTATCCGCGGAAAAGCTCAACAGCCCAAACCATAAGCCGCGCATTTTTTTCAGTTTTTTTGTCAAACGCAAGCTGCTTGTGCCGGAAAATTCCAGTGCTGAAAGTATAGAACAAGAAGTCCGCCAAATCCGGCATAACACATTCCGCGCCTTCGCTTTCAATTACATTTACAATATCGTTGTTTGCCGTTGGATGGAACTTAACAAGAATTTCACCAACAACGCCGACACGTGGCTTTTTAACAGGAAGAAGAGGAAGATTGTCAAAGTCTTTTATGATTCCGCGGATAAGCTTTCTGTATTTAAGCACGGAAAGCGACTTCAATGCAATTTCGCACCTTGCATTCCATTTTTCATAAAGAGCATTTGCGCTTCCAGAAACAGCTTCGTAAGGACGGGTTCTATACAAAACGCGCATAAGTAAGTCGCCAAGCATAATAGAGCGGACAAGCCTTATAAGCATTCCCGGAGTATAAGTCCAGCCCGGATTTTTTTCAAATCCCTGAGTGCTCATAGAAATAACCGGAATATGGCTGAATCCTGCGTCATTCAAGGCACGGCGGATAAATCCAATGTAGTTTGTAGCACGGCAGCCGCCTCCAGTCTGCGTAATAATCAAGCTCGTATTGTTCAAGTCGAATTTTCCGCTTTGAAGAGCAGCAATCATCTGGCCTGCAACAAGAATTGAAGGATAGCAAGCGTCGTTGTTTACATATTTAAGTCCAGTTTCAACAGCCATCGGATCTACAGCGTCAAGGACAACAAAATTGTAGCCGGAATATTCCATCGCTTTTTGAAGAAGCTTAAAGTGAATCGGACTCATCTGCGGTCCAATAACCGTATGCTTCTTTTTCATTTCCTTGGTGAAAATCTGACGTTTGTATGAAGCTGGTTTTATAGAAAGTTTTGTTCTGTTTCTTTCACGGGCTTTTACAGCAGCAATCAAAGAACGGATTCTAATTCTTACTGCGCCAAGGTTTGAGCCTTCGTCAATTTTTATGAGCGTGTACATTCTGCTTTTTGACTTCATAATTTCGTCAACTTGATCAGAAGTAACGGCATCAAGTCCGCAGCCAAAAGACGTAAGCTGAACAAGTTCCAAGTTTGCCATTCCGCTTACAAAAGCTCCGGCACGGTAAAGCCTGTTGTGATAAGTCCATTGGTCAATAATTCTTAAAGGGCGCTCAATAGAACCAAGGTGCGCAACAGAATCTTCCGTGAACACAGCCATGCCAAGACCGTTTATCATTTCTGGAATTCCATGGTTGATTTCCGGGTCAAGGTGATACGGACGTCCTGCAAGAACAATTCCATTTGCACCGCGGCGGATTGTTTCTTCAAGAGCTTCCTCGCCTTTTTCCTGAACATCTTTTCTGAATTTTTCCTGCTCAGCCCAAGCCGCATCCACAGCTTCATTTATTTTCTGCCGGGTAAGCTTTTTAAACTTTGGAGAAAGCTCTTCAAAAAGACGCTCCTTTAAACGCTGCTTGTCATAAACTGGCAGGAACGGATTCATAAACAAAACAGAATCATCCTGACGAAGCTGCTCAACGTTATTGCGTAAAACTTCAGGGTAGCTTGTAACAATCGGACAGTTGTAGTGATTTCCAGCACCCGGATCTTCTTTTGTTTCGTAAGGAACGCACGGATAAAAAATAAATTTTATTCCCTGCTGAAGAAGGCTTTCCACATGGCCGTGGGAAATTTTTCCAGGATAACAAACGCTTTCCGACGGAATTGTCTCAAGTCCTTTTTCGTAAATTGCGCGGCTAGAACGAGGCGAAAGACGCACTCGGAATCCAAGCTTTGTAAAGAAAGTAAACCACAGCGGATAATTTTCATACATATTTAAAACGCGCGGAATTCCAACGTCGCCCATAACGGCTTCATCAGGCTTAAGCGGAATGTAATGTCCAAAAAGCCGCTTGTATTTCCATTCAAAAAGATTCGGAAGATTTTTTTCAGTTTCATCTTCGGAAGGCTTGTTGCTTGCATCTACAACTGAAGTTTTTTCTTCAAGTTCTGCTCCGCGCTCGCATCTGTTTCCTGTAACAAATTTTCTTACAGCGCGTTTTTCTTCGCCTTCAGTTCCAGAAGTAGAAAATGTATTTATTGTAAGAAGGCAATTGTTAGAGCATTTTCCGCAGCGGCGAAGCTCAAGGTCAACTTTAAATGACTCAAGCTGATTCAAAGTCGCAATGCCGCTTTTTACAAATTTTGGAGTCTGATCAGGATCATCAGGCTTTGGACGGCGCAAATCTTCCCACTGATCCATTGCAATAAGCGCAGAACCGTAAGCTCCCATAAGCCCCGCAACATCCGGGCGATAAACATTTACACCGGCAATTTTTTCAAACGCACGAAGAACCGCGTCATTAAAGAAAGTTCCGCCTTGAACAACAACTTTTTTGCCAATGTCGCTTGCCTTGCGAAGTTTTATTACTTTAAAGAGCGCATTTTTTATTACTGAATAAGAAAGTCCCGCCGAAATATCCGCAACTTCCGCACCTTCCTTTTGAGCCTGCTTTACACGGCTGTTCATAAAAACTGTACAGCGAGTTCCAAGATCAACCGGCTTTTTTGCCATCAGCGCAATCTTTGAAAAATCCTGAACGCTCATTCCCATTGTACGTGCAAAATTGTCAAGGAACGAACCGCAGCCAGCAGAGCAAGCTTCATTAAGCTGAATGGAAACAATCGCGCCGTCTTTCATTCTAAGGCACTTCATGTCCTGTCCGCCGATGTCCAAAAGGAATTCAACTCCCGGAACAAAAAAATCTGCCGCACGGTAATGCGTTATAGTTTCAACTTCGCCAGCGTCAACTCCAAGGGCAGCCTGAAACAAAGCCTCGCCGTAACCAGTGGAAACAGAACGCGCAATGTAGCATTTTTCAGGAAGAATTTTATAAAGGCTTTTCAGAACTTTTACAGCCAAGTCAACAGGATTTCCGGCATTGACATCGTAGAAACGCCACAAAATGCGTCCTTTTGTATCAATCAAAACTGCCTTTGTTGTTGTAGAGCCGGCATCAAGCCCAAGGAAAACCGGACCTTCAGTTGACTCCAAGTCTCCTGTGCTGGCTTTTTCCTGTGAATGGCGCTTATTGAATTCGTCCAATTCCTCCTGAGTTGTAAACAAAGGCTCAAGACGCTGAACTTCCTGCATTTCCGCGCCAACAAGATTTTTAAGGCTTTCCCGGAATTGTTTTATAGTAGGAAATTTTCCATTTTTGCTAGAAGGAGTTACGCATTTTATTTCCCGCTCAGCTGAATAAGCCGCGCCTGAAGCAACAAAAAGCTGGCTGTTTTCCGGAACAATTGTCTGTTCCGCCCCAAGCTTCAATGTAATTACGAATCGTTCTCTAAGCTGATCCAAAAAGTGAAGCGGTCCGCCTAAAAATGCAACGTTTCCGCGAATCGGCTTTCCGCAAGCAAGACCAGAAATTGTCTGGCTTACAACCGCCTGAAAAATAGAAGCCGCAATATCTTCACGGCGTGCTCCTTCGTTAATTAAAGGCTGAACATCTGTCTTTGCAAAAACTCCGCAACGGGCGGCAATCGGATAAATTGTGGTTGCTCCGCGGGCAAGCTCGTTCAGTCCAGAAGCGTCAGTTTCCAAAAGAGCCGCCATCTGGTCAATAAAAGCTCCAGTTCCGCCGGCGCAAGTTCCGTTCATGCGCTGTTCAACTCCGCCTTTAAAATAAGTGATTTTCGCATCTTCGCCGCCAAGCTCAATTACAACATCCGTCTGCGGAATAATTTTTCTTACAGCTGTAGTAGCGGCAACAACTTCCTGAATAAACGGAATATTCAGCCACTGCGAAACAGAAAGTCCGCCAGAACCAGTAACTTTAACACTGACAGTTTGATTTTCCTTTGCCGGAAGAACCTCTTCAAGCGAATCAAAGGCTTTATTTACGACAGTAATAATTGTATTTCTAATATCAGCCCGGTGTCGCTCGTAAGCTCCGTACAAAAGCTCATCATTTTCTCCAAGCGCAACAACTTTCACCGTAGTTGAACCAACATCGATTCCCATCCTGATTGGACGGACTGCAGGAGTCAATGAAGAAATCTCACCCAAGCTATTATTTTCCATACAAAAATCACCTTTTTTATTTAAAAATAAGAATTCATATTATAATATATAGGAAAGCAATTAAAAATTCAACGTGAAAAATGTAGCAGGCAGTTTTTTACAAATAAACATGACAACGCTAAGATAAAAAACTTATGCGTTAAATTTCTGGGCGGGAGTAACCATCCAAATTGCCTTTAATTCAGTTGAGCCTGTGTTCTCCAAAGTGTGAGGAGAACCTGCGTTGAACGTGATGCTGTCGCCTTCTTTTAAAGCGATTTCTTTGTTTCCGTAGTGAAGAATTCCTTCGCCTTGAACAACAAGCCCCATTTCCTTTCCAAGATGACCGTAGCTTCCGCGGTGAGTGCGGCTTCCAACAGGAATATTTATCGTATAGCTTTCAAATGAATTTTCACCATTGCCGGAAAACGGGTCGGAAAGTTCTTCGTAAACAACATCTTCTTCATTGATTTTGCGGCGGTCTTCACGGTGAATTACAGAAACTGGACGGCGGCGGCTGTATTCTTCAAAAAGAAATTCAAGGCTTATATCCAGGGCATCGGCAATATCAAGCAAGGTGTCTATTGCAGGAGAAACTTTATTCCGTTCAATCTGGGAAACAAGGCTTTCACTTACTTTTGCATGCGCGGCCACAGCTTTTAACGTCAAATGCTTTCTTTCGCGGACGGCTCTTAATTTTTCCCCGAACTGGTATTGTCTTTTATTTTCGTCTTCACTCATTTTTTTACCTGCAATATCTTAATGAGTTTCAAACTTTTGCAAAAGTATCATTTTTCTGCTTTTCCTGATTTTTTTCCATTATAAAGCGGATAAAATGGTCTTCAAGCGTGTTTTTTGGACCTTCAATATGAAGCCTTTGCCTTGCTCTTGCATTATCACGGCGAACTGTATACAAAAGGTAAAAATCCCTATAGTCAAGATTTATATCTGTTTTTACACGCTCGCCAAGATAAGAGCTTACTTCATCACGGCCAATTGACTTTACGCCCTGATCACGCAAAATTCCTTTTAGCCGCAAAATCTGCTCATAAGAAACGCCAAAAAGGAACTCTTCCATTGCCTGGGCAACATCCGGCTCGCTAAGTTTTTCCTTTATAAATGCGCCCCACTGGTCATCCATCTGAAACGTAACCATCATAAGCTCGCTTGTGCCCATCATAGAACCAAAAGCAGGAGCAAGACGGCGGCGGGCAGACCAAACCGACTGCAAAACCGGCGCAATATCAGAAATTGTCTGGTCGCTTCTGTGTTCCCAAAGAATTATAAGAGAATTGGCAAGCTCCCGGCGCAAATCAATAGAAACAGACTTGTCCTTTATAAGGTTCATGTAGACATCTTCCGCCATAAGCGTAAACATCATGGAAACAGTCTCGTCATAATATTCCTTGACTTCTTTTTCGTCCATTAAAGCATAGTTTTTGGCAAGCTTCGACATTGAAAAAAAAGTATGAATTTTCGCCACAAGGAAGCCTTTTCCCAGAATAGCTTTTGACGGCATGTGAAGAACTGTATCACCTTCCTCCTGATACGAAATAATGCTTTCAACCAATGCCATCGGTGTTCTTGTGGAAGTTGTTGTATTCGCCCGCTCAAGCAAAGACGGAAACCGTGCAATCGATTGCGCAAGACTTGTAACGTCATCAAGCCTTTCCTGAAGCCGCGCCAGTCTGTCTGGAGCAGTTTTTTCAAGCGCATCCTGAAGTTTTTTTATAAGTTTCTGCTGATAATCTGTAAAAACAATAATTCCAGTCTGAATGATTTCATTCTTTATATTTTCATCATTGTTAAAAAAATAAGAAATATCAACTTGAGAAAAATCTGAATTTTTAATTTTGCTTGTGTCCAAAATACCTTCGCCTTTATTTTTTAAATCGGAACTATTTACGGCATCTTTAAAATGCTAAACATGTCCTTGAAAATTGCATTTTTTAGAGATTCTCATTATAGCACACATTTTTCAATTTTCAACTTATAAATTTTCAAAACATTTTTTCTAAAAGATTTCTTCTATAATATAAATAAATTTTACGCTTTAACTCAAGGAAATTCGCTCCGATAATAAAAGCATGAAAAAGCGCATTTTGTTTTTTACCATGATTTTGGCAGGAATTGCTTTTGCACAGCAGACACGAATTGTGGAACAGCCGCAAATGCAAATTCTAGCAAGCGACATATCAGTAAAGGAAAGATTTTCAGATTCAGGCGAACGTGAAGGAGTTGACCTTTTTATAAGAAAAAAGCCTGCAATAAACAGCGTAATGCTGGTTGAAACCACAAAAGATCCAAACGGCAAAGAGCCAAACTACGCTTACCGCGCCGTAGAATGGAACGAAACAAACGGAAACGAAATCCGCTACTTGAACGGACAGGAACTTCACTCTGAATATTCAAAATACAGCCTTATTTCTTCAACTGTAGAAAATCATCCTGAGCTTGGACAAGCCTTCCACATTTTTATTCCGAACACGCTTTACTTTGGCTATCCTTGGTCGCGCAACGGTTCTGTTCAAATCGGAAAAGGCGTTTTTATAAATATCCGCACATTTGAAAAACCTTACGGCGACTACACAGGCAAATACATGGACAATCCGTTTATGTTCGACATAGGCGAAGCTCCAAAGAAAAAAGAGCCTCCAAAAGCCGAAGCCGCGCTTGAAGAAATTCCAGAGCCAGAAGTAAATGAAGAGCCGCAAATAATTCCGCAGAAAGAAGAAAAGCAAATTTTAACAGATGACTACAATCCTTTGGCGGTAGAAAAATTTTCGCAGCTTGCAAATGAAGGCGGCGGACTTTTGTATTATTCCAAGCCAGAAAATCTTGTTCAGGACTTGCTGGATTCAGTTGAAAGAATCATGCCAAAAACAAAGGCGGACATTGTGCTTGCAATAGACACAACCGGAAGCATGAAAGACGACATGGAAGTTTTGCGCGGAAAATGGATTCCGGCGTTCATTGAGCAGGCAAAGGAATTTGAAGACTTACGAATTGCGCTTTTGCTTTACAGGGATTACAACGATTCCTACAACTACAAAGGACTTCCTGTAAAATTTTTTGACTTCACAAGAGAACCTGAAAAAATCAAAAAACAGCTGGATTCCGTAATAATCCACGGAAACGAAGGCGGAGACATTCCAGAAGCCGTTCACGAAGCTCTTTTTGCCTCAATAAATTTTTATGAATGGAGAAATGACGCACAAAGAAAAATCATTCTTCTTGGAGACGCTGAACCGCATCCAAAGCCAAGAGGTCCAAGAAAAATAACGCAGGAAAAAGTGATGCAGCTTGCAAATGAAAAAGAAGTCACGCTCGACTGCATTATCGTTCCTGACGAAAAAGGAAAATCCGCGGACTAATTGCGTTTTCCGTTCTGAATTTTTTCAAAGTCTTTCTGGGCAAGCTTTCTATATGCGCCGGGGAATTGTCCAGGCTGGCTTGCATTATAAATTTCAAGAATTTCGTTTATGATTGGCTCTGCCTTGCTGTATTTTTTCTGCTTTACATAAATGTGCGCAATTTCGTAGCGGCCTTCAATATAAACAGCAGTGTTCATTCCGTAACGCTGCAAAAGAATTTCATAATACTGCAAAGATTTTTTTGCGCTTCCCTTGTCCAATGCAGTCTGCGCAAGCTGAATTATTTCAAGGCTCGAAGCATTGTCTGGAACTTCAACCTTTGCTGACGCGCATGAAAAAAAGCAAACTGAAGCAAAAGAAACTAAAAAGCTAAAAACAATTTTTTTCATAAATATTGAATCTTTCATTCCTAAAGTATATCATTTCAGCACTTGATGCACAATCTAAGTTTTTATTCTATATATCTTTTATAAAAAAACTGGTTTTATAAAGTTACATCAAAAAGAGGCGTCTTATGGCATACAAAATTTTTATCGACGGAAAAGAAGGAACTACAGGCTTAAAAATTTTTGAGCGTTTTGAAAACAGAAAAGACATTGAAATCCTGCTTATCGATGAAGACAAACGCAAAGATTCTGCAGAACGCGCAAAGTTTATCAACGAATCCGACTTTACATTTTTATGCCTTCCAGATGCCGCCAGCATAGAAGCTGTAAGCCTTTGCACAAATCCAAAGACAAAAATCATAGACGCTTCCACAGCGCACCGTGTAAATCCAGACTGGGCTTATGGATTTCCAGAGCTTTCTCCTGCGCACCGTGAAAAAATCGCAAGTTCAAGCAGAGTCGCAGTACCAGGCTGCTATGCTTCAGGATTCGCCTCAATTTGCTTTCCGCTTGTAAAACATGGAATAATTTCTGCTGACTATCCTGTTGTCTGCCATGCAGTTTCTGGATATTCAGGAGCTGGAAAAAAAGCAATCGCGCAGTACGAAGATCCAAACCGCAATCCAGAACTAAAAAGCCCGCGCCTTTACGCACTTACACAGGAACACAAGCATTTGCCAGAAATGCAAAAAGTAAGCGGATTAAATTACAAGCCAATTTTCAATCCTTATGTATGCGATTACTTTCAAGGAATGACCGTTACAATTTCGCTTTATTCAAGGCTTTTAGAAAAGAAAATGAGCGCAAAAGAAATCTGCGAAACATTCAAGGAGCATTACAAGGACTGCCATTTTGTAAAAACTGCGGATTTTCTTGGTGAAGGAATTTTGCAGGATAATTTTATTGCGGCAAACACTTTGGCTGGAACAAACAATATGCAGATTTTTGTCTGCGGAAACGACGAGCGCATCACAATAACAAGCCGTTTCGACAACCTTGGAAAAGGCGCAAGCGGAGCAGCAGTTCAGTGCATGAACATAATGATGGGAATTGACGAAGCGACAGGCCTTTAAAAAAGAAAATCCCTGCGCTGAAAGAATAAGGAGAAAAAAACAGCACAGGGAATATTTTAGTTTTAATTTTTACGCGCTAAATCCGCTTTGCAAAGAAAATCCTCTGTCCCACAAAGCATCTTCCGTGTAGTCTTCCCAGTCCCGGCTTGAACAATATTCGGTTCTGTCCAAGTTTTCTTCAAATAATTCTGAATCAAAAGAAGAATTGCAGTCTACGGCATCTAGCAAAGCTGACAATGAAAACAAAAATCCATTTCTGTTCATAAAGAAAATCTCCTGTGCATATTTTATAACACACGTTATTCTCTTTGTCAATAAATTTTCTTTTATCCTGTTATATTTTCACCGAGATTTATTATCCTTTTATTATATTCTTCAACATAGTCGTTGTAGTTCTGCAGGGATTTTTTTTCGTAATGGGCAGAAATGCGGTTTGTTGCAACTGCTCCCAAAAAGAAAATTGCGGCAGAAATTCCAAATGCGCCAAGTTCTTTTGTGCTGTCCGCATCAATGCATCCTACGGAAAGTCCGCCTGCGGCTGCCGCATTTACAACAGTTGCCCAATACCAGAATTTTTCTTTTTTTATGACTGATTTGTTTTCTGAAATTCCGCCGATAAACTTCATGGCTTCTTCTTCTGAAATTTTTGTTCCGTCTGAAAATTTATATTCAGAGAAAAATGGAAAACTTTTTTCACGCACAATTTGCTGCTTGGGTTCTGGCAATTTTTTTCTGGAACTTCCAAAAGGCACAAGAACTTTTTCTTCATAAGGCTTTGAAAATTCAGAATCATCCGCAAAAGAAAAAACGCAGGCAAACTGGATTAAAATCAAAAACAAAAGCTTTTTCATAAAAACAAACACTTTATTGTCATTCCCATGCCACGACATGGGAATCTGTTGTAGAACTTCATTAGATTATCGGATCGAGTCTGATAATAATATTTAATTATAACCGTTTTTGCAAAGACTGGCTATTTCATTTTTAAACAAAGGCAATAAGTTTGAAAATTCAATTTTCATAAAAGGGCAAAAACTGTATAATAAAAACTGATATGTTTGAAGTTAGAGTTACTGCTGATTTTAGCGCGGCGCATTTTTTAAAAGACTACAACGGAAAATGCGAAAATCTTCACGGACACAATTACAAAGTTTATGCACACGTCCGCGGAACAGAACTTGACAAAGGCGGAATGCTTTTGGATTTTACAAAGCTGAAAAAAACACTTCGGGAAGTTTGCAGCAAAATTGACCACACAAATTTAAACGACATAGAATTCTTTGACCAAAATCCAAGCGCAGAAAGAATCGCCGTTTACATATACAATCATATTATAGAAGAAATTCCTTCACTAAAAAAAACAGACGAAAAAAAAGCATGGCTTTATGCAATCGATGTTTTTGAAACAGAAACAAGCCGCGCAAGATATATTGCTGAATAATTTTTATCGGAGAACAAAATGCTTACAAGAAAAACAAAAATCGTATGCTCAATCGGACCTGCCTGCGACAACGACGACACAATCCGCGAAATGATAAAAGCAGGAATGAACATAGCAAGGTTCAACTTTTCGCACGGAACTTACGACTGGCACAAACAAGCGATGGACAGAGTGCGCAGAGTTTCCGCAGAAATAGATGTTCCTGTTGCAATTCTTTTGGACACAAAAGGCCCTGAAATCCGCACTGGACTTATAGACGGCACAAACAACATCAAGCTTTCCGCAGGCGAAACAGTAATTGTTACAACAGACGACTGCACTTGCGTAAATGCTTCGGAAGGGAAGCCGTGCAGAATTTCAATTTCATGGAAAGAAGCCGCAAAAAAAGTTTCCCCGGGAATAAAAATTTTAATTGCCGACGGACTGATTGAACTTGTTGTTCAAAAAATTGAAGGCGAAGAAATTATATGCAAGGCTTCGAACGCCGGAACTTTTGGCAGCAGAAAAAATGTAAATTTAATCGGAGTTCATGCAGGACTTCCAATCATGTCAGAAAAAGACAAGGAAGATTTGAAATTCGGAGCAACGCAGGACATTGATTTTGTTGCGGCAAGCTTTGTAAGTTTCCCGGAAGAAGTTGTGCAGATTAAGGAATACTTAAAATCCGCAGGCGCAAAAGCCCGTGTTATTGCAAAAATCGAAAACGAAGAAGGCTTGAACAACATTGAAAAAATTACACGTGAGGCAGACGGAATAATGGTTGCGCGTGGAGACTTGGGAGTTCAGCTTCCAACAGAAAGAATTCCGCTTGCGCAAAAAGCCATTATAAGATGCTGCCACACAGCCGGAAAACCTGTAATCACAGCAACTCAAATGCTCGATTCAATGATTGTAAATCCGCGGCCAACAAGAGCAGAACTTACAGATGTTGCAAACGCAATTTTTGACGGAACAGACGCGCTCATGCTTTCCGGGGAAACTGCTGGCGGAAAATATCCAGTTGAATCTGTAAAGACTATGGCGCTGATTGCCCGCACAACAGAAGATTCAGTTGAATACAAAGAGCACATGAGAAAAATAGATTCAGACTATGTTCCCGGAACAGAAGTAGGACACATGGTTGCTCACAGCGCATACAAACTTTCAAAAAACATAAAGGCAAAGGCAATCATAATTCCGACACTGCACGGAAACACTGCAAGAATGATTGGAAGCTTCCGGCCGGAGCAAATTGTAATTGCGGTAACTCCAGATAAAAAAGTTCAGCGGCAGCTTATGATTCAGTGGGGCGTAACTCCGGTTCTTTGCAGAATCGCAGGAGATTCCGACATGATGATTCAGAATGCTGTAAAACTCGCAATTGAAAACAACCTTGTAAAACTTTCAGACAGAGTTGTCGTGTGCGCAGGAATTCCGCTTTCAAGTCCGCTCATGGTAAACACAATCCGAGTGCTTGTTGTAGGAAACATAATCGCAAGAGGAACTTCATTCGGATTCTGCAACAGTGAAAAGCAAAAAATCTGCGGAAGAATAATCCACGCGGAAGACATTGTTGAAATCCGCGATACAGTAAAGCTGAACCACAGAACAATTCTCGTCTGCGAAAGAATAACAGAAGAGCTTATTCCAGTATTAAGAATCATAGATGGAGTTATTTCAGAATCCGGAAGCGACTTGCAAGAGGAAAATCTGAAACTTGTAAATCCGAACTTAGTCTATATACAGAATGTTCCCGATGCCTGTAAAATTCTTGAAGACAATCTTTCTGTTTCCATAGATGGGGAACAGGGACTTATTTACGAGGGAGCAATCTGCTAAAGTAAAGTTAAACAAGTCTTACATGAATTCCTTCTTTGGAAAGCTCATTCTTTATAGAAGAAACTGTGTACGCTCCTGAATGAACCATTGAGGCAATCAGGGCAGCACCAGCTCTTCCTTTTGTAAGAACATCTGCAAGATGAGAAGGAGTTCCGCCGCCGCCGCTTGCAATTACAGGAACCGGAACAGATTCCGCAATCATTTTTGTAAGATTCAGTTCATAGCCTTCTTTTGTTCCGTCAGCGTCAATTGAATTTAAAACTATTTCACCAACTCCAAGCTCAACTGCTTGCTGCGCCCATTTCCTTGCGTCAAGCTCAGTCTTTGTTCGTCCGCCGTTAATGTAAACTCTGTAGCCGCTTGGCATTTGAGAATCTTTTGCAGCATCCATTCCAAGCACAATGCACTGATTTCCAAAGACACGCGCGCCTTGCTTTATAAGCTCTGGATTTTTTACAGCCTGAGAATTTAGCGAAACTTTTTCAGCTCCAGCAAGAATTGTAGAACGTATATCGTCAAGAGTTCCAATTCCGCCGCCAACACAAAACGGAATAAAAACTTGTGAAGCGACCCTTGCAATCAAATCAAGAATAGGACCTCTTCCGCGCGCACTTGCCATTATGTCGTAGAACACAAGCTCATCTACACCTTGACGATAATATTCAGCGGCCATTTCCACAGGATCGCCAATGTCTATATTGTTCTGAAATTTTATTCCTTTTGTTGTGCGTCCGTCTTTTACATCAAGGCAGATTATAATTCGTTTTTTAAGCATTTTAAAATTCCTCCTTTGCAGAAAGGTCAGAAGCCGCAAAGTTTCTCAAGATTCTAAGTCCAGGATTTCCTGATTTTTCCGGGTGAAACTGAAAAACCGCAATGTTGGCTTTTTCAACTATGGCAGGAACTTTTATTCCGTAGTCCGCATAGCCTTTTACTATAGAAGAATCTTCCGGCTGAATTACATAGGAATGCACAAAATAAAAGTCTGAATCCTGAGCAACTCCATTCAAAAGCGAAGAGCCGCCATTTGCAAACGAAACATTGTTCCATCCAATATGCGGAACTTTTAAGCTTGAATCAAATCCACTTTCCTTTAAAGATGAAAAATGCCTTATGCTTCCTTTTAAAAGCCCAAGACATTCCGTGCCGCCTTCCTCGCTGTAGTCAAACACAATCTGAGAGCCAAGGCAAATTCCTAAAATCGGTTTTCCTGATTCCGCCCAGTCTTTAAGAAAAGAATCAAAGCCGGTTAACTTAAGCTGCTGCATTGCATAAGCCGCATCTCCTACTCCGGGGAAAATCACGCGGTCAGCATTTTTCAAGTCGCTGGGATTTCCAGAAAGAATATAAGGAGCGCCAAGGGATTCAAGCGCATGCTCCACGCTTTTTATATTTCCTGCATTGTAATCTATGATTCCAGTCATTTTTTGCTCCAATGAAAGATTGAATGTTTCAAGTAAGTTTATATTAAAAACTGCCGATAAATTCAATATGGACATTACGGCTCTTGTTAATCTTTGCATTTCAGTTTTAAAAGATATACGCGTTATTACAGCTGCAATTCTTACAATTTTTTTTATCTCGCTCGGAAACTACGTCGTAAGGTACAGAAAACGTCCGCCTAAGCCAAAGAAGAAAAAAACTGCGCAAAAACCTGCCGCTGCAGCTACACCAGCTCCAAAACCAGAAGAACAGCCAAAGCAGGAATAGTAAAATTTTCCATATTAACAGGGCAAACGCATGTAAAAATTTTTTGTTTTAAATCTCTAAACAGCTATTTAA